>DKCF01000027.1:0-3813 GCA_002451435.1 Bifidobacterium sp. UBA6881
CCGAACTGCACGCTGCCGTCCTTGAGGGCGAACAGGGTGTGGTCCTTGCCCATACCGACGTTCTCGCCCGGGTGGAACTTGGTGCCACGCTGGCGAACGATGATGTTGCCGGCCACGACGGCTTCGCCGCCGAACTTCTTCACACCGAGGTATTGCGCGTTTGAATCGCGACCGTTGCGCGAGCTGGATGCGCCCTTCTTATGTGCCATGTCTGTTCCTTTCGGTCCTTGACCCTAAACCTCTGCTCGAATCAGGCGATAGCCGTGATCTTGACAGCGGTCAGCTTCTGGCGATGACCCTTGCGACGAGCAACGCCGGTCTTGTTCTTGTACTTCATGATGCTGATCTTCGGACCCTTGGCCTCATCATCAACAACCTCAGCCTTGACGCTGAGCTTGGCGAGATCCTTGGCGCCGAGGGTGACCTTGGAGCCATCCACAACGAGGGCAACCGGGAACTCCACGGTATCGCCCTTCTGAGCCTTGAGACGGTTGACGAGGATGACGTCACCGACCTCGACCTTTTCCTGATGGCCGCCGGCCTTCACAATAGCGTACATATCCGTTCCTTTATTAACTTGGAAAGCTTACTGCCCGGCACGTTCGAGCCTCGCGGCCAGACACCAGCAATCTAATTTACACACACCCGCGTACAACCGCAAGTCTGTCACCGGCGTGTCAAGTTGACAGACCGGAATTATCCTTTATTCTTCTATTCCTCGTCCAAATCCGCGTTGTTCGCGGCCACGGCCGCGGCCGCGATCTGGGCGAGCTTGGCCTTCACGGCCGGCGAGGAACCCTTCGGAGCCTGCACGTCCGTGCCATGGCCATGCTTGTTGGTCTTGACGAACGGATCGCCGCCCTTCAAGGCATACGGATCATCGTAATCCGCGGACACGGTCGGCTCGTCGTGGAGGATGAAGCCACGTCCCTTGCAGGTCGGGCACTCCTCCGAGAAGGCCTCGACCAGACCCTGGCCGATGCGCTTTCGCGTCATCTGCACCAGACCAAGCGAAGTGACCTCGGCCACCTGGTGCTTGGTGCGGTCGCGCGCCAGGCACTCCACCAGTCTACGCAGCACCAGATCGCGGTTGGCCGGCATGACCATATCGACGAAGTCGATCATCACCATGCCGCCGATGTCGCGCAGACGAAGCTGTCGCGCGATCTCCTCGGACGCCTCGAGGTTGCAACGGGTCACCGTCTCCTCAAGGCTCTTGCCGCGGCCGATGAAACGACCGGTGTTCACGTCGATGGTGGTCATCGCCTCGGTGCGGTCGATGACGATCGACCCGCCGGACGGCAGGTAGACCTGACGTTCCATGCCCTTGCGCAGCTGGGAGTCGATCTGCCACTTGTCGAACACGTCCTTGCCCTCGTGCTCGGCCGGATCCCACTTCTCCAGCTTGTCCTTGAGGTCGGGGGCCATGGTGTCGAGGTATTCCTCGATGCGGTCGTACACACGGTCGCCTTCGACGATCATCTTGGAGAAATCGTCGTTGAAGATGTCGCGCACCACGCGGATGGCCACATCCGGCTCGCCCTGCAGCAGCTTCGGCCGCTTGCCATGGAGGAACTCGTCGCGCTTGGCGGTGATGCGCTCCCACTGGCGGGTGAGGTTCTCGAGGTCCTTGGTGATGGCCTCCTCGGTGGCTCCTTCGGCGGCGGTGCGGATGATCACGCCCATGTCCTTCGGGGCGATCTTCGAAACGATGCCCTTGAGACGCGAACGCTCACGCTCGCTGAGCTTGCGGCTCACGCCGGTCATGCCGCCGGACGGCACCAGCACGAGGAAACGGCCGGCAAGCGTCACCTGCGAGGTAAGACGCGCGCCCTTGTGGCCGATCGGGTCCTTGGTGACCTGCACCAGCACCGGATCGCCGGACTTGAACGCGAGCTCGATGCGGCGCGGCTGGCCCTCCAGACGCGTGGCGTCCCAGTTCACCTCGCCGGCGTACAGCACGCCGTTGCGCGGCTGGCCGATGTCGACGAACGCGGCCTCCATGCTCGGCAGCACGTTCTGCACGCGTCCCAGATAGATGTTGCCGACGGTGGCGACCTCCTGGATGTCCGACACGTAATGCTCGACGAGCACGTTGTCCTCGATCACGGAGATCTGCGTGTGACGCTCACGCTCGCGCACCACCATCAACCGCTCCACATGCTCGCGGCGCGCCAGGAAATCCTGCTCCATGATCTGGTTCTGGCGGCTGCGCTCACGACGGTTGTCGCGACGACGCTGCTTCTTGGCCTCAAGACGGGTCGATCCCTCGACATCCGTGATCTCGTCGATGTACTGCTGCTTGCGCGAACGACGGACCAGCGGCTCCTCGACGTCCTCGCCCTTCGAACCGCCACGACGGCGGCGACGGCGACGCGTGACCATGCCCTCGTCGTCGTCATCCTCATGATGGCGGCGGGATTCGTTCTCGGCATGCGCCCGCTCGTCGCCCTCGTCATGGTTGCCATGGCGGCGACGGCGACGCGTGCGCGTCGGCTGTTCGTCGTCATCGTCCTTGTTCTTGCGGGATTCGTCGTCGATCGGCGCGTAGGTGATGCCATCGAGAACCAGATCCTCCTCGATTTGCTCCACCTCCGCGGCCGCGCGACGCTCCTGGGCGTTCAGACGGCGCGAACGACGGGAACGACGGGACGAACCCTCCTCGTCGCCATCCGCATCGTCATGACGGTCGTCATCATGACGGCTCCCACGCTCGTCGCGATCATCGCGCGCGTCCTCTTCGGCATCGCGGCCACGGCGACGACGGCGACGCGACGGACGTTCCTCCTTATCGGAATCGTCGGCGCCCTGCGCATGGTCGGACGGGCGTTCCTCCGGCCGGGAGTCGTCGGCATCCTCGTCACGCACACGGGAAATCGACGGCAGCACCGGTTCCTGGAACAGCAGCGACATCATCGGACGGGGATTGTGATGGACCTCATGGCCCTCCGGCAACGTCTCCACGGCGTCCAACGCGCGCTCCACGGTCGCCTCATCGCCGCGCGGCTCCGAGGCACGGCGACGGGAACCCCGCGCCGGACGTTCGTCATCCTCGCCTTCATCGGCAAGCGCGCGACGACGGCGACGGCGCGGAACATCCTCTTCCTCGTCATCATACGAACGACGACGCGACGCGCGGTCGTTCCGGCCGTCGTCATCGGAAAACTCCGCGACGTGGCGGCGACGGCGACGCGACGGACGGTTTTCGTCATCATCCCGGCGAGCGGAACCGGACGAATCCGCCACGTCATCGGAGACATCGGACGAATCGGACGCCGACCCGGAACGCGGCTGCGAAAGCTTCGGCTCCTCGAACAGCGGCGACGGGGAATGCTCCTCGACCTTCAGTTCGAGCGAGGCGCCCGCCGCGCCCACGCCACGCACCACGCGGCGGCCGCCACGACGGCGACGCGGACCGGAATTGGAATCTGCTGATGTTGCGGCCTCGACACCGTCAAGGCCCTCATTGGTATTAGGCACAATGCTCCTTGGGCGACGCGCTGCAATCGCTTCGCCCTGCTTAGGCCTCGTACGGCTCTCACGCCACGCTCTCACCGTGACCGCGCGTCTTGGCGCCCGTAGGAGGCGAACTCCATAAAAGTCTCCATCATGCGATGGCGGACACCGGCGCTCGCGGGCAAACACAAACTTCACGCGAGGGGATCAACGCCATCGGATGCATCGGCGGCTTGCAGAACCACCGTCTATAAGTATGACACAAAAAACAACGGAATGTGACGCGGCGGGAAATTTTCCGTCGCGTCACCGCGTCGCATCGGCGACGCGCGCGTCCATCACGCGGATTCGCGCGCA
>DKCF01000027.1:3893-7750 GCA_002451435.1 Bifidobacterium sp. UBA6881
GCGCGACCGAACCATCGTCGGCCGCGGAAATCCACGGTGCGGCTTTCCGCGCCGCCGGCACCGATTTACCGCAACCAGTCCTCAAGCAGATTCGTCAACAGCAACAGATCGGATTCCGGCAGCTGCTCGTCATGCTTGTGCGCCAGCAACGGGCTGCCCGCGCCAAGATTCACGGCGGGGATGCCAAGCATCGAGAAGCGGGCCACATCCGTCCATCCGAGCTTCGCGAGCGGATCGCGACCGGTACGCTCCTTGACCAGTTTCACCAGCGACTGCGCCAGCGGCGACGTGAGCCCCGGACGGGCGCTCGGCGATTCGTCCTTCATCTCGATGCCGAAGCCCTCGAACACGCCGCCCGTGGCCCGATGCTCGCCGTTGCCGAGCTCGGCACCCGCATCCGCGCCGATCATCAGCGCCTTCGCCTCAGCGAGCGACTTGTCCGGAGCGAAACGGTAATTGACGTGCACGCGGCATTCGTCGGGGATCACGTTCGTACCCTTGCCTCCGGAGATCAGCGTGGCGTTCAGACCCTCCTGATAGGTCAGGCCGTCCACGTCGATGGCGCGGTCCTCATGGGCGTTGAGCCGGTTCAGGATCTCGGCTGCCTTGTGGATGGCGTTGTCGCCCATCCAGGCGCGTGCGGAATGCGCGGCGACGCCATGCGTAATCACGTCGAAGCGCATCGTGCCGTTGCATCCGCCCTCGATGCCGCAATCGGTTGGTTCGCCGATAATCGCGAAATCGCCGGTGATCCAATCGGGATGCGTCTCAACCACCTTGCGCAGGCCGTTCTTCTCGGCCGCGACCTCCTCGTGGTCGTAGAACACGTAGGTGAGGTCGTATTTCGCGTCGGTCAGCGTGGCGGCCAGATACAGCATCGCGGCATCCGAACCCTTCATGTCGGTGGCGCCGCGCCCCCAGATCACACGCTCATGCTCATGGCCGGCGGCTACGTCCTCGCGAATCAGCGGATCGCCCGGCTCCAGCCATTTCGGCGGGAAATTGTCGATCACCGGAACCGTATCGAGATGCCCGGCGAGGATCACGCGCCGCGCACGCCCGAAATCCGTGGAGGCGACCAAGGTGTCGCCATGCCTGCGCACCGTCAGATGCGGCTGCTTCTTCAGGAATGCCTCGACGGCATCAACCAACGGGCCCTCGTCATCGCTGACGGAGTAGGAGCCCATGATCTGGCTCATGAGTTCGTTCAGAGCCTCCTGCTTGCCCGCGGAACGGGAAAAACCAATCTCAAGTTCACACATGCGTTCCATTATCCGCCGTCATCGCACATGCGTCACATATTGACCGCGCTTTTGAGACGCCGGCGGGCCTTCAAGCATCCCCGGTGCCACACTGGTAGCGAAATACCGGAGCGAAGCAAAGAAGGAGCATGCAATGCCGGGTCTGTTAAGCGCGATGGAAGGCTTCTGCGTGATCGGCATCGTCATCGCCGTCGGATACATCGCCGCGCGTATGCGCATCGGCGGGCCGACCGCCCAGATGGTGCTCAACCGATTCAGCTTCTTCGTCTCCAGCCCGTGCCTGATGTTCGCGATCCTCTCGAAGGAGAAGATCTTCGAGATCTTCCACTCCTCCATCATCGTGGCGTTCTTCTCGGCCATGCTGGTCGGCGTCGTCTTCCTGATACTCAACCGGCTCTTCTTCCATCTAAAGGCCGCGGACGCCACCATCGGCGCGCTGAATTCGCTGTACCTGAACTCGAACAACATCGGCCTGCCGATCGCTACGTACATTCTGGGCAACCCTGCGCTGGTCGCGCCGATCCTAGTGATGCAGCAGGCGGTGTTCACGCCGATCGGACTGACCGTGCTCGACGTGACCACCAAAGGCAAGGTCTCCGCGAAGGAGATCCTCAAACAACCGTTGCACCAGCCGCTGCTCATCGGCTCACTGCTGGGCATTCTGGTTTCCGCGCTTTCCGCGAAGGCCGGCCATTTCGTCGTGCCGAATTTCATCTACGACCCGATCGACATGATCGGCGATTCCGCGGTGCCGATGATTCTGATGGCGTTCGGCATGTCCCTGCACGGCACGAAGCCGCTGCAGGACAAGGCGGACGTTCCCGCGGTGTTCACGGTGGCCGCCCTGAAGAACATCGTGATGCCGATCATCGCGTTCCTGCTGAGCTACTTCGTGATGGGCTTCCGTGGCGCGACCCTGTACGCATGCGTGGTGCTCGCCGCGCTGCCGACCGGCCAGAACGTGTACAACTACGCGGCGCGGTACAACGTGGGTCTTTCCTTCGCCCGCGACGGTATCCTGTTCTCCACGCTGTCCTCGCCGGTTTTCATCGCGATCATCGCCGCGTTGCTGAGCTGACGCGATTGGGGGTCTGAGTTCACCGGTGATGCCATGACTATCCGTGCAGCGCCTCTTCGCGATTCGAGGCGATTGCCGTCCAAGACGCACCCCAAACGATACAGCCTCGATGACCGTCAGATGTCGACGGACGCAATGCGTGGCGATGGACAAGGCCAACATCGCACGATTCCATTTTCGTCCTTCTATTTACAATCGTGCGAACGAAACACGCCCAACGTACGCCTTCGGGGGTATGGACGGCACTGGAAATGCAAGGATTAATGCCCTTTTCGCCGATTCGTTTCGCACGATTCCAAAAGAGCTCACGATTTGGGAATCGTGCGAAGTTTTGAGGGTCCCCATTAGCACCAGAAGCAACGGAACGTCAGCGCGCATCAAACCAAGTGCCAGGAGAGGCGATGCAGGTCGCTCGGACCATGTTCGGCGATGGCCTTGCGGTGTGCCGCGGAACCATAGCCCTTGTTGTGCGCCCATTCATAAGGCGCATATTGGGGCCGCGCGCCCAATTCGACCATGAGGCGGTCTCGGGTGACCTTCGCGATGACCGCGGCGGTGGCCACGGTTGCGCAGTAGCGGTCGCCCTTCACCTTGGTGGTGACGTTCGCCGGCACCGGCACCATCGGCGCGTCGAACGTGCCCAAGGCCTTGGTGATGTAGTCGTTCGGCCCGTCGAGGATCGCGCCGACCTTCATCTGCCTGCCGTCGAACAATCCGTTGCCGTCGATGCCGAGCTTCGCCTCCGCCTCCGCCAACGCGCGCAATGCCGCCACGCCGAGCGCATAGGAGATGCCCCATTCGTCGATTTCCCTGTTGCTGGCGGAGCCGACGGCCCAGGCCGCGCACCAATCCTTGAGTTCCCCGAAGATGGCCTCACGACGGTGTTCCGTCAACATTTTGGAATCGGCCACGCCCTCGGGGACCTGAAGCGGATCGGAGTCTTCCAGATCCCGCGCCCAGATGGCCGCCGCGCCGACCATGACCGGGCCGGCCAACGAACCGCGTCCGACCTCGTCGAAGCCGATGACCACATCAAAGCCCTCGTCGGCGATCGCATGTTCCAGATCCAGCGTGGGCACCACGGAGACGGTCATCAGGCGTTGGCCCCTTCCGGCACATCCTTGAACGTCTCGTGATGCGCGTCCAAGGTGCCGATGCGGTTCAACGGCCAGTATTTGGCCAGTCCGACGCCCACAACGTCCGAGATAGGCACGAGCCCGTGCGAGGAATCGTCCTGATGGTAGCGCGAATCGGCGGAATTGGCACGGTTGTCGCCCATGACGAACACATGCCCCTTGGTGACGGTCACGGTGAACGCGAAGGCGCTGGGATCTACTCCTGGGCGGAGATACGCGCTCTCGTCGACGGCAACGCCGTTGACGGTAATCGGCTTGCCCGCGCCCTCGCAGGCCACGGTGTCGCCCGGAAGCCCGATCAGACGCTTGATGAGATAGCTTCCGCCAAGACCTCCACTGTTCTCCTGACTCAGCCAATGATCAGGGTCCTTGAACACCACC
>DKCF01000028.1:0-1209 GCA_002451435.1 Bifidobacterium sp. UBA6881
CGAGTTGTTCTTGTAATAGAAGAGATTGAACCCATGTGCCTTCAGTTCTTGCGCGATGGCGTTTTCGTACAGAGCTCCGTAATTGATGTCGGTGCGGTCGTTGAGCAGGTCGCGAATCACATCCATGCCGCACATGCAGGTGAGCAGTCCCACATCGTTGAGAAACAGCTTGAACAGACGTGAGTTCATGGAAAGCATGAGTGGGTATCGGGGTTCATCCACGTTGTATACGGGCAATGCCACGCCCGCATCGGCCAGCCAAAGGAATCGGTCCTCTTCGCGCGACAATCTTGTACCTTTGGACACCTGCGTGATGCGGAATCGTTTGTTTTGCTGGCTCAGCTCCGCCGGAACCAAATCAAAGATTCGGCGTATGGCGCGCGCGTCTGCGAGATTGTCCGCGTACTGCGAGATGTCCCGTCTGTACTGGTCTACGATGGACTGCTGCTGCAAGCGTAGTTGCTGCACGTTATGGGTCTTGACGAATGCGTCTACCGCTGCAGGCATGCCGCCGACGATTAGGTATTCGTGGAACAGGTCGGTCATGCGCTGATGGATGGCGGGATTGACCTGACGGCGATTCCTGAATGCGTCGGCGACCTCTTCTAGCGCCTGATTGGAAACGCTCCGAGCCATGCAATATTCTTCGAAGTCCAATGGATACATGGTGAACGAGTCGAGGAATCCCACCGGTACGGATCTGATTCCACGCAATCCGGTACCCAGTAGCGAGCCGGAAAACACGTAGTCGTATTGCCCATAGCGTTGCACCAAAAACTTCACCATGGTGACGACATCGGGACAGGCTTGTACTTCATCTAGGAAAACAAGAGTCTTACCGGGTATCAACTCATCCTGCGCGAACGCGGCGATTGCCATGAACAAGTCATCGGCGGTATTGGCTTTTTGCACGGCTGACAGGGCTTCGGGATTGTCGATGAAGTTCAGTTCCACCAGGTGTTCGTAATATGTGCGTCCGAACTCCTCGATTACGGTGGTTTTGCCGACCTGTCTTGCGCCGTCGACGAGCAGGGCTTGCGTGGTTTTGCCGCGCTTCCATGCGGCCAGTCTTTCCAACGCTTTGCGACGCAGCATCATACCCTCCTGTACAATTATAGAGCTGGTTTTCTATTGATTTTGTACAATTATAGAGCCTATATCGAGATGAAAATGTCGCATTATAGAGCTTTTGCGTCGAATGAAACATTT
>DKCF01000028.1:1356-2367 GCA_002451435.1 Bifidobacterium sp. UBA6881
AGCACAAGCTGGCAGCTTGCCGGATCATCTTCGACCACTCCGATACGGATATTACGCATGATGACCTCCTCGTTCTGCGACGCTGCCGTTCATTTTCCCGCTTGGGGATGATAAATCGGGAAAATTGGTGTTCGATTGCGGAAAACGCGACGCGATGGGCGTTGCGAGTTGACGAGTCGATTTTGATGTGTATGATGGAATGTGGCTCAGCGAAGAGATTCTTCGCAAAGCCAAAAAATAAAACGCTTTGTGTTGTGGCTTTGTCGAAGTGGTGAGCCGCAGGGCTTAGCACCGAAACCAGAAATCCCTTTACAACGGATCGTGAGGCACGTACCTGCCTCTGAAAGGATGACAAATCATGGCAGAAGTCGTTTTCGACCACGTCACTCGTATCTACCCCGGCAACGATAAGCCGTCTGTGGATGACCTGAACATGGATATCAAGGACGGAGAGTTCCTTGTGCTGGTCGGCCCGTCTGGCTGTGGTAAGTCCACGACCCTGCGTATGCTCGCCGGCCTCGAAGAGGTCAACAAGGGCCGCATCCTCATCGGTGGCAAGGACGTCACCACGATGCAGCCGAAGGACCGCGACATCGCAATGGTGTTCCAGAACTACGCCCTGTACCCGCACATGACCGTTGCCGACAACATGGGCTTCGCACTGAAGATCGCCGGCACCCCGAAGGAAGAAATCCGCAAGCGCGTCGAAAAGGCCGCTGAGATCCTCGACCTGACCGAATACCTCGACCGTAAGCCGAAGGCTCTGTCCGGTGGTCAGCGTCAGCGTGTGGCCATGGGCCGTGCAATCGTCCGTGAGCCGAAGGTCTTCCTCATGGATGAGCCGCTGTCGAACCTCGACGCCAAGCTCCGTGTCCAGACCCGTACCCAGATCGCCGCTCTGCAGCGTCAGCTGGGCGTCACCACCCTGTACGTGACCCACGACCAGACCGAGGCTCTGACGATGGGCGACCGCATCGCCGTCATCAAGCTCGGTGTTCTGCAGCAGGTCGG
>DKCF01000028.1:2408-4149 GCA_002451435.1 Bifidobacterium sp. UBA6881
CTGTACGATCGTCCGGCCAACGTCTTCGTCGCAGGCTTCATCGGCTCCCCGTCGATGAACATCAACACCCACCCGGTGGTCAACGGCAAGGCGAAGATCGGCGAAGACACCGTGGATCTGCCGGCCGAGGCCGTCAACAAGCTCACCGCCGAAGACAACAACCAGATCGTGGTCGGCTTCCGTCCGGAAGACGCCTCCCTGGCCGCCCCGGACGACTCCAACGCGTTCTCCCTCAAGGTGATGAACGTCGAGGATCTGGGCTCCGACGGCTACATCTACGGCAACATCCTCACCGATGGCTCCGCAGCCGAGGCATCCACCATGATGTCCGACCAGAACAAGCTCACCACCATCCGTGTGAACCCGCGCGCTCTGCCGAAGGTCGGCGACGTCGTCAAGATCAAGATCGACCCGTCCAAGATGCACCTGTTCGCGCCGTCCACCGAGCTGCGTCTGAACTGAGCCACCAAGTAGCCAATCGGCACGGATGCCTCACCCTGTGAAGGCATCTGCTGGATGGTGAATACATACTTGGCGGAAACGAGAGTTTCCGTCAACCATTAAACGAGGCGTTCTCTTCCTCTCTTATGGCCTCGTTGGAAAAGCCCCGCGTTGCCGCGGGGCTTTTCTTTTGCCCGGGAACATCCGCTTGGAAACGTTGTTCGGAAACCATTAAACCATTTCCATTCGCGGCGACTTCCATTCGGAAGCCGCATGAAGGAATGGCATCGCAGAACGATTCGACCATGTGGATCGGCGCGGTACCGCCGTCAAATCAACCGGAAAGGCGCCTTGGCGGGATGCCCAAGCGTAGCATGGCCGTTCGGGTAGGTCAACGGGTAGATTAGTGCGGTATGGAATCACATGAACTGCCAAAGATGGATCCCCGAGTGCTTAAAGCCACTTCCGTGAAGGTTGAGGATCCTGCCATACGGTCTTCGGAACCCCACGCGTTGCGAATCACCGCGGCAAGCTCGAATCCGAGGATGTTCACACTGCCGTGGGAAAAGCCGTTGGCGACCTGGCCGGAAGACCTGCTCGCCAATCTTCCCCGCGGTATCTCCAGGCACGTGGTGCGTTTCGTGCACGTGGGCGATGAGGTCTACGCCATGAAGGAAATCACCCGTAATGTCGCGGAACGCGAATACGAGCTGCTGCGCCGACTGCAGAAGCTGGAATTGCCGACCGTACAGCCGATCGCGGTGGTCACCGGCCGCCACAACCGTGAAGGCGAGCCGCTTGAGGCCATTCTGGTCACCAAGCATCTGAAGTTCTCGCTGCCGTACCGTGCGCTGTTCGCGCGCAATCTGCGTCCGGACACCGCCGAACGATTGATCGACGCCTTGGCCGTGCTGATGGTGCGTCTGCACTTGGCCGGCTTCTACTGGGGCGATGTGTCGCTGTCGAACGTGTTGTTCCTGCGCGACGCCGACGCGTTCTCCGCGTTCCTGGTGGATGCGGAAACCGGTGATCTGCAGATCAACCTGACCGAAGGCCAGCGCGAATACGATGTGGATCTGGCCCGTACGAACATCATCGGCGAACTGATGGATCTGGCATCCGGCGCGCTGCTGCCCAGCGACGTGGACGAAATCGAGATCGGCAACCGACTCGTCGACCGCTACCATTCGCTGTGGAGCGCGCTGACCGACACGGACAAGTTCAACCCGGACGAGATGTGGAAGATCGAGAAGCGCGTCAACAAGCTCAACGAACTGGGCTTCGACGTGGACGAGCTGGA
>DKCF01000028.1:4271-4489 GCA_002451435.1 Bifidobacterium sp. UBA6881
CAGGAGAACCAGGCGCGTCGTCTGCTCAACGACCTCGACGCCTACCGTGCGTCCACATGGCGTGAGGGCGAGGACCTGGAGATCGTCGCGACCGACTGGATGCGTGAGGTGTTCGAGCCGACGGTCCGCATGATTCCACGCGAATACCGTTCGCAGATCCAGCCGGCGCAGTTCTTCCACGAAGTGCTGGACCACCGTTGGTTCCTCGCCGAGCATGC
>DKCF01000028.1:4560-4967 GCA_002451435.1 Bifidobacterium sp. UBA6881
CAGTACAAGCTGGACGCGAAGGCCGTGAACGAGCTGAACGCCGAAGCCGATTCCGGCGTCGTCGATGACGAGTACACGTACAACGATGCCGACGATGACGGCTACAATCCGGACGACGATCCGGATGCGGCGGTGTGGAGCCACTGACGTGCACTGAGTCGCCCAGTCAATCTGCTTAGCCGGTTCGCTTAACGAACGTGAGCGCACAGCCGCCGGCGAAGGCCGGCGAAAGACCAACGAAAAGCCCATTCCCATTGGGGTTCGATTTGCAAGACTGCGGAATCGAACCCCAGCGGGAATGGGCTTTATCGAATGCGATTGCCATTAGAGGAACCGTCACGGTTCCCTCGGCAAAGCGCATCGCTAAACACCGTTGTGAACGCCGTTTGAACTGCCTCTGAGCTTGC
>DKCF01000028.1:5029-21039 GCA_002451435.1 Bifidobacterium sp. UBA6881
GCCGCCTTGCCTGCTTCGCGGCGTGCGTGGGCCACCGCATACAGCGTGATGCCGGCCGCGACGGAAGCGTTCAACGATTCGACCATATTCGACATCGGGATACCGGCGATCGAATCGCAGTTCTCGCGCACCAGACGGCTCAGACCCTTGCCTTCCGAGCCGAGCACAACGATCAGCGGATCGCTTTCGAAACCGGTTTCGCCGACAAGCGCGTCACCGCCGCCGTCCAATCCGACGCAGTAGTAGCCGCGTTCCTTCAGACTCTGGATCGCCTTGGTCAGGTTCACCACACGGGCCACCGGCATATGTGCGGCGGCGCCCGCGGACACCTTCCATGCGGCCGCGGTGACCGAAGCGGAACGACGCTCCGGCAGAATCACGCCGTTCGCGCCGAACGCGGCCGCGGAACGGATGACCGCGCCGAGGTTCTGCGGATCGGTCACGCCGTCAAGCGCGATGAACAGCGGACGGGCCGCGATGCGGGCCGCTTCGGAATTGGCCGCCTCCATGGCGCGCGACTTCTTCGCGGCGCGGTCCGCCAGTTCGGCGAGCGAGGAGTACTGGAACGGCTGCGCCTTCAGCACGACGCCCTGATGGTTGGACGAACGCGCGATGCGGTCCATCTCCAGACGATCGGCCTCCAGCAGGTTCAGACCGTGGATGCCCGCCAAACGCACGATCTCACGGGTGCGGTCGTCATGCTCGATGCGCGTGGCGATATACAGCGTGGACGCCGGAACGCCGCAACGCAGCGCCTCCAGCACCGAATTGCGGCCGATGACCAGATCATCGGACTCGGACGTGAACTTCGCCGCGCGACGGCGTGCGGCCAGACGCGGATCGGCCATCTTGCGACGTTCGGCGTTCTTCTTCGCCTTGTAAGCCTTGTGATACACGCGGTCTTCGGCCTTGGGAGTCGGACCCTTGCCCCTCAACGCGTTACGATGCTTTCCACCCGACCCCTTGGTCGGTCCTTTTTTCAATGCCATAACTTCCTATTATCCCAGCACCCCGAGAAAACCACCGGTGCAATTGCCACCCCGTCAACTAGGATGGAGACAATGGAAAAGAAGAGAGCGTTTTTCGGATTGCCGTTCATGTTCTGGGGCCTGTGGGCCACCCTGCTGATTCTGTGGATGGGCAGATTCGTCAGCTCGTTTCTTTCCATGTATCTCGTCTCCGACATGCATGTGAGCGCCGGCGTGGCCGGCACCATCGTGTCCATGTACGGTTTCGGCGGCATCTTCGGCTGCCTGTACGGGGGAGCGCTGTCCGACCGGTTTGGGCGTCCCGCGATGATCATCGTCGGCAATCTGGGATCGGCGCTGATGCTGGTGCTGTTGGCCTTCATCGGCAATCCGTGGGTCATGGCGGCGGCATTGCTGGTCTATGGCGTGATCTCATCGGTGCCGACGCCCGCGGTCGCCGCGTATGTGTCCGATGTGGTGCCGTTCCGCGACCAGAAGCGCGCGTATTCCCTGCAGACCTGGGCCGCGAATTTCGGCTTCGCGATCGGACCGATCATCGCCAACCAGCTGGTGAAGATCTCCTATTCGCTGATGTTCTACGCGGAAGCCGCCGTGCTGGTATTCGCGACGATTCTCATGATCGTGTTCTTCAAGGAAGTGCGGTTGCACGCGCATGACGACGCCACCGCGCTTGCGCATGACGCGGAACACGGTAAAGCATCCTTGCCACGACGGCGGCCGGCCGCGTCTTCGGAGTTCTCGATCTGGCGCAGCTATCGCCGTGCATGCACCGACCAGGCGCTGATGTCGATGGTCGTGCTGATGTTCCTCTACACGCTCGCGTACTACCAGATCGTCAGCGGCCTGCCGATCGCGATGACGCAGATCGGACTCGGCACCGACGAATATTCCAGCTTGTTGACGATCAACGGCGGCATCCTGTGTTTGCTGCAGATTCCCGCGATCGCGGTGTTCCAACGGATGAGCAACACGCGCGTGCTGGTGCTCGGCATGCTGGTCACCGCGGTCGGCTACGCGTTCCAGATCGGCGCGGATTCGTGGGCGACGTTCGCCGTCGCCACCGTGCTGTGGACGCTCGGCGAGCTGGGCACGTTCCCGATCGCCGCGACGACGGTGGCGAACATCGCGCCGAAGGACGTGCGCGGCACGTACCAAGGGCTGTACAACCTGGTGTGGTCGTTGTCGAACGCATTCTCCCCATTGGTGGGCGGCTGGATTCTGAACGCGTTCGGCAGCCACGTGCTGTGGACCTGCTGCACGGTGATGTTCGTCATCGTGGCCATCGGGTTCCAAATCACGAAAGGGCCGCGTGAGCGGGCCGCCGCGCGAAATCTCGAAGCCGAAGAGGTGTAGTCGGAACCCCCTGCCAAGCCTTACGCGAAGCCATATCAAGGTGGATATCCACCGCATCGGCGTCGGACGGCCATGTAACACCGTCGTCATCAATGAGATATTCCGGAAACAACCGGGCAACACGTTGTAAAGCCGCTCCATGCACACTTGCCATGTTCGTTCAATGCTGTGAGAGAGGACAAGGCATATGGCGCATGTGGGAATACGGAAACTGGCAGTCACCGTCATCGCGGCCGCATCCGTGGTGTCGATGTCCGCCGGCTGCGGCTGGGGACGCACCGTGGCCGACAAGGAGGCGATGGAATCCAGCGGCTCCAACGAGCCCGCGCAAAGCTGCGTCGACACCAGCGGCGGCAACGTGAAAATCGGCTTCGTGAATTCATTGAGCGGCACGATGGCGATTTCCGAAAAAACGGTGTCCGATTCGCTGCACATGGCGGTGGACGAAATCAACGCCAAGGGCGGCGTGCTCGGCAAGAAACTCGAGGTCGTGCAGCAGGACGGCAAATCCGAGCCGGCGGTGTTCGCGGAAAAGGCCAAGACGCTGATCGAGAAGAACTGCGTCGCCGCGGTGTTCGGCGGCTGGACCTCCGCCTCGCGCAAAGCCATGAAGCCGGTGTTCGAAGCCGACAATGCCCTGCTGTTCTATCCGCTCCAATACGAAGGCATGGAATCCAGTCCGAACATCTTCTATTCGGGCGCCGCGCCGAACCAGCAGATCGTGCCCGCGCTCGACTATCTCAAGCAGCAGGGCCACAGGAAACTGTTCCTGGTCGGCTCCGACTACGTGTTCCCGCAAACCGCGAACCGCATCGTCAAGGCGTATGCGGAAGGCAACGGCATGGAAGTCGTCGGCGAGGAGTACACCCCGATGGGCTCCACCGATTTCAGCACCATCGTCAACAAGCTGAAAACCTCCGGCGCGGACGCGGTCGTCAACACGTTGAACGGCGATTCGAACGTGGCGTTCTTCAAGGAATACAAGGCATCCGGCATGCAAGCCGACACCCTGCCGGTGATCTCCATGTCGATCGCCGAGGAGGAAGTCGCCTCCATCGGCCTCGACAACGTCAAAGGCCAGCTGACCGCATGGAACTACTACCAGACCCTGGACAGCAAGGAAAACAAGAAGTTCGTGAAGGACTTCAAGGCGCGGTACGGCAAGGACCGTCCGACGTCCGACCCGATGGAATCCGCGTACACGTCCGTCTACCTGTGGAAGGCGATGGTCGAGAAGGCGAAGAGCTTCGCGGTGGACGATGTGAAGAAGGCCGCCGACGGCATCACCTTCGACGCCCCGGAAGGCAAGGTCACCGTCGATGGCGAGAACCACCACATCTACAAAACCTCGTACATCGGCAAGATCGGCGGGGATTCGCTGATCCACACCGTCTGGAAATCCAGCAAGGCCATCAAGCCCGACCCGTATCTCAAGACGTACCAGTGGGCGAAGAGCCTGCAAGGCGCGCAATCCGATGCTTCCGACTCGTCCGAGTCATCCAAGTAGCAAGAAAGGGGAACACGAATGAACATGCTATTGCCGCAAATCGTCGCGGGACTTTCGAATGGTTCGATTCTGCTGCTGGCCGCGCTCGGCCTGTCGCTGACCTTCGGCCAGATGGGCGTGATCAACAACGCGCACGGCGAATTCATGATGGCCGGCGCATACACGGCCTATGTGATGAGCTCGATTTTCTCCAGCAAGACGCTCGCCCTGGGCGTGGCGCTGATCGTCGGATTCGTGGTCGCCGGATTGTTGGGACTGCTGCTTGACGTGCTGTTGCTGTCACGCATGCGCGCCCGTCCGCTGGACACCCTGCTGGTGACGTTCGGCGTATCGCTGGTGCTGCAACAGCTCGCGCGAGACATCTTCGGATCGACCGGCGTGTATGCGAAGGCCCCGGATGCGTTGACCAAGCCGGTCACGATCCTCGGCTACAGCTTCCCGGCCTCGCGACTGTTCATCTTCGTATTGTCGATCATCTGCGTGGCCGCGCTGTACGCGGTGCTGAAGCTCACCCCGCTGGGCCGTCAGATCCGCGCGACCTCCGAAAACCGCGGTCTGGCCGAAGTCTCCGGCATCTCCACCGCGACCGTGGACCATCTGACCTTCTTCATCGGCTCCGGCATCGCCGGCATCGCGGGCGTCGCGCTGAGTCTGCTGAACTCCATCAGCTACAACTTCGGCACATCCTTCATCGTGCAGGCGTTCCTCGTGGTCGTCGCCGGCGGCGTCGGCCAGCTCAAGGGAGCGGTCATCGCCTCGTTCGTGCTCGGCCTGTGCCAGTCCGCGATCGAACTGCCCACATCATCGTCCATCGCCGAAATGTCGGTGTTCCTCATCGTCGTGGTCTTCCTGCAGTTCCGTCCGCAGGGTCTGGTCGCGGTGCGTTCCAGGAACCTGGCCTGAGACGGAAGGGAGCAACGACATGAACACCAATCTTTCCGCAACCGCTTTCCTCGGCAAATACCGTGCATGGATCGGCACGGCCATCGCGATTGCGCTGATTTTCCTCGCTCCGGCGCTGATGAGCACATACAGTCTGGGACTGCTTTCCAAATACCTGTGCTATGCGATGGTCGCGGTCGGCATCGGCCTCGCCTGGGGCCAGGGCGGCATGCTGACCTTGGGACAGGGACTGTTCTTCGGTCTGGGCGCGTACGTCATGGCCATCCATCTGAAGATCGAAGAGCTCGCGCCCGGCGCGGTGCCCGATTTCATGGCGCAGTATGGCATCACCAAGCTGCCGGGATTCTGGGAGCTCTTCCGCAACCCGGTGGTCGCCGTCATCGGTGTCGCCGCGGTGCCGGGCATCGTCGCGGCGGTGCTTGGCTGGGCCGTGTTCGGCAGGGGAGTGCGCGGCGCGTACTTCGCGATTCTTTCACAGGCGTTGGTCGCGGCGTTCGCCGTGCTGCTCATCGGACAGTCCAAGACCACGGGCGGCACCAACGGCCTGAACGATTTCTCCGGCTTCTTCGGCTACGATCTGACCGATCCGGCGAACAAGGAGATGATCTATTACATTTGCGCGTTCTGCGTGCTGGCCATGGTGCTCATCACCTACTGGATCCGCCACTCGTTCATGGGCGAGCTCATCATCGGCGTGCGCGACCAGGAGAACCGCATGAAGTTCCTCGGATACAATCCGGCCTCCATCAAGGTGTTCGCCTTCTCGCTCGCGGCCATGTTCGCCGGCATCGGCGGCGCGATGTTCGTGCCGGTCGTCGGCATCATCTCACCGTCCGACATCGACGTGACCCCGTCGATCATGATGCTCGCCGGCGTGGTGATCGGCGGCCGCACCACCCTGCTCGGCCCGGTCATCGGCACGCTGATCATCCGATTCGCGGAAACCCAGCTTTCCGAGGCGTATCCGGCCGCATGGACCTACGTCGAAGGCGCGATCTTCATTCTGGTCATCGCGTTCGCGCCGATGGGCCTCGGCCAGTTCAAGGGACTGTGGCCATGGCTCAAAGACAGACTGGGGCTTTCCGGCCCCGGCGCGAAGGCCGCGGGAGATTCCACGGCGGATATCGGAACGGGAACTGACACGGCGATCCCGGCAGGAACCACGGCAAAGGCGGTGAACGCATGAGCGACGAGAAGAACACCAACGACGTCGAACTGGAACAGCTGCGCGCCGAAATGCGGCAGATGCGCGACGAGGCACGCCAGATGCGTGACGAAGCCGCCAAAATGAAGACGGAAATCGAGCAGGAACGGCAACAGCTCGCCGAACGTCTCGCCTCGATCGACGCCCAAGGCGGCCAGTGGAACGACTATCTGGAAATACACGGTCTGCACGTCGAATTCGACGGTTTCGTGGCGGTCAAAGACATCGACCTTACCGTCATGCACGGCGACCTGCGGTTCCTGATCGGACCGAACGGCGCCGGCAAAACCACCATCATCGACGCCATCACCGGTCTGGTGCCGGCAAGCGGATCCGCGATGTTCGGCGGCGAGCAGCTGCTCGGCAAAAAGCCGAACGCCATCGTCAGACTTGGTGTGGGGCGCACGTTCCAAACCGCATCCGTGGTGGAGGAGCTGTCCGTGCTGCAGAACCTGCAGCTCGCCGAGGGCTTCCGCAAGAAAACCTCGGAACTGTTCGCCAAGCAGGGCGGCGCGTCGCAGAACATCCAGAAAATCCTGGAAGTGTGCAATCTCAAGGACGATGCCGACAAGCCGGCCGGCATTTTGCCGCACGGCAAGAAGCAGTGGCTGGAAATCGGCATGCTGCTCGTGCAGGACGCGCATCTGCTGCTGCTCGACGAACCGGTCGCGGGCATGACGCCGGCCGAACGACAGCAGACCGGCGAGCTGCTTCGCCAGATCAGCCGCAACCGCACCGTCGTCATCGTCGAGCACGACATGGATTTCATGCGCCAGTTCGCGGATTCGGTGACCGTGCTCAACCAAGGCCAGATTCTGGCCGAAGGCAGCGTCGAAGACATTCAGAACAACGAAGAGGTGGTCAGGATCTACCTCGGCGGCGACGGAGGAGACGATAAGTGATGGCAGGGAACATGTTGGAAGTCACAGGTCTGAAAACCGGATACGGCAAGGTGTCCGTGGTCAACGACATCGATTTCTCCGTCGCGCCCGGCGAATGGGTGAGCATCGTCGGCAACAACGGCGCCGGCAAGACCACCTTGCTGAAGTCGATTCTGGGATTGCTGCCGGTGACCGGCGGCACCGTCACGTTCGATGGCGTCGACATCACCAAAACCGCGCCGAACAAGCGCATCCGCATGGGCATGGCGTTCGTGCCGCAGGGACAGCAGTCCTTCGGACAGATGACGGTGGACGAGAACCTGCATGTGGTGGCGGACCAGTATGGTTCCGAGGCCAAGGCCCGCTACGACGAGGCGGTGGAGGCGTTCCCGGTGCTCAAGGAATTCACCGACCGGCGCGCGGGCCTGCTTTCCGGCGGCCAACGCCAGCAGCTGTCGATCGCGCGCGCGTTGATCACCCGACCGAAACTGATGATTCTCGACGAGCCCACCGAAGGCATCCAGCCGAACATCGTGGCGGAAATCCAGCAGTCGATTCGTTCGATGGCGGAGAACAAGGGCATCGGCGTGATTCTGGTCGAGCAGAAGGTGCAGTTCGCCGTCGAACGCGCGGACCGCTACTACGTGCTCGCGGCGGGACGGTTCATCGGCACCGGCGAGGGCGGTTCCGCCGCGGTCGCCGAAGCGAAGGCCGCCATGCGCGTGTGAACCCGGCCGCCATGCGCGAATCTTGGCCGATGCCGTGCGATCCGCCACGCACGGCAATGTGTTTCACGTGAAACACCGTGCTGGCGTCGGCAGGAAGTGCGTCCAAATTAACCCCTAGGTCATTCATCGGAAACGAGAACGGCCTAGGGTATCCCGCGACAAGGAGGAATCATGCACATCGTCAAACGAATCGCATCCGCGGGACTGCCGTACTATATGGGAACCGCCGCCCTGCACGTCCTCGGCATCGCCCTGCTCGTCGCGGCGTCCCGGCAGGCGCCGATGCTGCTCGGACTGGGATTGCTCGCCTACACGCTGGGACTGCGCCACGCGTTCGATGCCGACCATATCGCGGCGATCGACAACACCGTGCGCAAGCTCATCCAGCTCAAGCGCGACCCGAACGGCGTCGGATTCTTCTTCTCGCTCGGCCATTCGACGATCGTGTTCCTGATGGCGCTGCTGCTGGGTCTTTCCTCCAAATGGGCGCAGGCGCACATGCCGTTCTTCCAGGAGGTCGGCGGCTACATCGGCGCCACGGTCTCCGGAGTGTTCCTGATTCTCACCGCCGTGTTCAACGCCGTCGTGCTCGTCGACATGGTCCGCGTCTTCCGCTCGATGAAGGGGCATGCGGGCGCGTATGACGACGGATCCTTCGACGCCATGCTCGACTCGCGCGGCTTCATCTACCGCATCTTCGGCAGGATCTTCGCCTTCGTCGACAAAAGCTGGCATGTGTATCCGATCGGCCTGCTGTTCGGCCTGGGATTCGACACCGCCACCGAAGTCGCGTTGCTGGCCATGTCCGCCGGCGCCACGCAGTCCAACATTCCGCTGTACGGCACGCTGTGCCTGCCGATCCTGTTCGCCGCGGGCATGAACCTCATGGACACCACCGATTCGGTGATGATGTCCGGTGCGTACCAGTGGGCGTTCGACACCCCGGTGCGCAAGGTGTACTACAACCTGACCATCACCTCCGCGTCGGTGCTCGCCGCGGTGATGATCGGCCTGGTCGAGCTGCTGCAGGTCGCCGCCACCGCCATGAATCTGCAAAACGGGTTCTGGAATTGGGTGCAGGGCATCGACTTCAACTACCTTGGCTATGCGATGGTCGTGCTGTTCCTCGGCTTCTGGCTGGTTTCCATGATGATCTGGAAGTACGGCAAGGTCGAACAGCGCTGGTCGTGACCTCATACGGCAGACAAGGAATTTTCAAAGACTCACCACCGAGGACCGACCGCTGGGGAAGCCATTCCCCAGTGATTGATTCCCGACCACATTCGCACAAACACACATTGGGGGCTCTTCCATGAGACTGACACCAAGGGAAACCGACAAGCTGCTGCTGCATCTGGCAGGGGAGCTCGCCAAGGAACGCCGCGCGCGCGGCGTGAAACTCAACTACGCGGAAGCCATCGCGCTGATCAGCTCCGAAGTGGTCGAACGCGCCCGCGAAGGCAAAACCGTCGCGGAACTCATGCAATACGGACGCACCATCGTATCCGCGGACGACGTGATGCCGGGCGTCGCGGAAATGATTCCGGAAGTCGAAGTCGAAGCGACATTCCCCGACGGCACGAAACTCGTGTCCATCCACAATCCGATCGAAACCACCGAAGAACTCAAACCGGGCGAGTACATCCCCGCCGACGGCGATCTGGAACTCAACCCCGGTACCACGCCGATCGAAATCGACGTGACCAACACCGCCGACCGACCGATCCAGGTCGGATCCCACTTCCACTTCTTCGAAGTCAACAAATACCTGCGATTCGACCGCAAAGCCGCCTACGGCAAGCACCTCGACATCGCGGCCGGCACCGCCGTGCGATTCGAACCGGGAGAATCGCACCGCGTCAAACTCATCGATTTCGGCGGCACCCGCGAAATCCACGGATTCAACGCATTGACCGAAGGCAGACTCGACGATCCGGCCGTGCGCGAAGCCGCATTCGCCCGCGCGAAGGAACGCGGCTTCCTCGGTATCGAAGACGACGGAAAGGACGCGTGACATGAAAACCATCACCCGACGCGACTACGCGGGCATGTTCGGACCGACCACAGGCGACCGTGTGCGGCTTGGCGACACCAATCTGCTCATCGAAGTCGAAAAGGACTACACGCATTACGGCGACGAACTGAAATTCGGCGGCGGCAAATCCTTCCGTGATGGCATGGGACAATCCTCCGTGCAATCCGACGCCACCTCGCCGGACACCGTCATCACCAACGCCCTCATCGTCGACTACACCGGCATCTACAAAGCCGACATCGGCATCAAAGACGGCAAAATCAGCGCGATCGGCAAAGCAGGCAATCCGCAGACCATGGACGGCGTCACGCCCGGACTGGAAGTCGGCTCCGGCACCGAAGCCATCGCGGGCGAAGGACTCATCCTCACCGCGGGCGGACTGGACACGCACATCCACTTCATCGCGCCGCAACAGGTGCGCACGGCGCTCGCCGGCGGCGTGACCACCATGGTGGGCGGCGGCACCGGTCCCGCGGACGGCACCAACGCCACCACCTGCTCGCCGGGCGCGTTCCATCTTTCGCGGATGATCGAGGCGGCCGAGGCATTGCCGGTCAACATCGCATATCTCGGCAAGGGCAACGGTTCCACGGCGGAACCGTTGCGTGAGCAGATTCGCGCTGGCGCTGCCGGTCTGAAGATCCACGAGGATTGGGGCGCGACGCCCGCCGTGATCGACACCTGTCTCGGCGTCGCCGACGAAATGGACGTGCAGGTCGCCATCCACACCGACACCCTGAACGAGGGCGGCTGCGTGGAAGACACCATCGCCGCGCTCAAGGGGCGTACCATCCACACGTACCATACGGAAGGCGCCGGCGGCGGCCACGCGCCCGACATCATCCGCGCGGCGAGCTTCCCGAACGTGCTGCCGAGCTCCACGAATCCGACCATGCCGTTCACACGCAACACCATCGACGAGCATCTCGACATGATGATGGTCACGCATCACCTCGACCGCCATGTGCCCGAAGACATCGCCTTCGCGGATTCGCGCATCCGCCCGGAGACCATCGGCGCGGAGGACGTGCTGCACGATATGGGACTGATCTCCATGATGAGCTCCGATTCCCAGGCGATGGGCCGCGTCGGCGAGGTCATCACCCGCACATGGCAGACCGCCGACAAGATGAAGAAGCAGCGCGGTCCGTTGCCGGAGGATGAGCACGACAACAACCGCAACGACAACTTCCGCGTGAAGCGGTACGTGTCGAAATACACCATCAATCCGGCCATCACGCACGGCATCTCCGACTACGTCGGTTCCGTGGAAGTCGGCAAAATGGCGGATCTGGTGCTGTGGCAGCCCGCATTGTTCGGCGCGAAGCCGGAAATGGTGATCAAGGGCGGCTCGATTCTGTTCGCCCGCATGGGCGATGCGAACGCGTCCATCCCGACGCCGGAGCCGGTGCTGTACCGCGACATGTTCGGCGCCACCGGCAAGGCGCTCGGCTCGTCCTGCGCGACATTCGTCTCGCAAGCCGCGTACGACGCCGACATCAAGGGGCGTTTGGGCCTGTCGCGTGCGGTGCTTCCGGTGCGCCGTTGCCGCACGATCGGCAAGAAGGATCTGAAGTTCAATGACACGATCGCCGACATCCGCGTGAATCCGGAGACGTTCCAGGTGAGCGTCGACGGCGAGCCGGTGTACAGCGATCCGGCCACGGAACTGCCGCTGGCGCAGCGATACTTCCTGTTCTGATTTTGTTTGGTTGCGTCGGTTGCTCCGATTGCTCGGATGGTGCCGGCCGCTTGATTGCACCGGCCATTCTGGGCAATGTCGCGTTGGATTAGAAGAGCGGCGACATTGCCCGGAACGGTGCTTTCGCGCACTGGGCCTCAGCGCACCAGACCGGCAACGTCACTGATGAAATCGAACGCCTCGTCGCCGCGCGCGGTGAGCAATCGCACCGCGATGCCGTTCACTTGGCGGCTCACGCCGAGTTCCCCATGGAATCCATGATCCTCGGCATAGCCGCGGATATTGGTAATCAGTGCGTCCTCGGCGGCGGTGCGGTCCGTTTGCTCGTCGCCGCGGATGCCGGAGCCTTGCCCGCCTTGTTGCGGCAGGTGGATGTACGCCATGCCGCAATGCGTGTATTCGCGCCACATCGCCATCTCCGTGTAATCGAACCGTTCCGGCTCCAATAGCAGACGATCGGCGAACGCCAATCGTGGAATCGGCTGCCCGGCATCGTTGCGCGGGCGTCCGCGATGGGGCGCGCGGGAATTCGAATCGTCCGGATAATCCACGTATATGCGCAAGGTGTTCGAAAATCGGCGCATCCGCCATATTTCGCCCATGCCGACGCGCCCGCAGGTCACCACGTCCGCATACACGAATGTGGACTCCGGGCTGATATGCGCGGTCGTGACGTTCGAGAACGTCGAATGCGCGAAAGGAATCACCGGAAACGGCAGGAACACGGCCTTGGCGTCGCCCTGCACGGTCAGGTCGATGGTGCGCTTCGCCTCGCCGTCCGCGGTGTCGAGCACCTTTTCATAGCTTTGCGTCTGCATGGTGGTGTCGGTGCCCGCGCCGAACGTGCAGTAGATATGCGCGATATCGCCTTTGAGGAAGCCGGGGGAGGCGAGCATGACCATGCAATCCGTGTGCGCGTCATGGTGAAACGGCGTCATCAATTTGAATGGCGCCTCGAAATACAGGTCGTCCACTTTGGTGCGCCCATGGCGGAACGCGGTGGTCATGCGGAATGTGCTTTCCGGCATTGTGCCTCCCCGGTTGCGATTGCGTGTTTTGCGGGATGTTCGATGAGATGATTGCCCGTGCCGCAAAACGTTGCCGTATATGCGGCGGTGCGTCGCAAGCCAGTCGAACGCGTGGTATGTGATTCGGTGTGATTCTGTACGATTCGGACACGCGCGTTCGGCCGGCGATCATCGGCGCGCGGTCATTGCATGTCTTCGAACAGCACCGACTTCTTGATCCAGTCGATGACGTCGTCGACGCCCTTGTCGTTCATCAGGTCGGTGAAGATGTACGGACGGCCGTTGCGCATCTTCTCCGAATCGCGGGCCATGACGTTGAGGTCGGCGTGCACGAGGTCGGCGATGTCGGTTTTGTTGATGACCAGCAGGTCGGAGCGCGTGACGCCAGGGCCGCCCTTGCGCGGGATCTTGTCGCCTTCGTCGGTGGCGATCACATAGATGGTCGCGTCGGCGAGATCCGGGCTGAACGTCGCCGACAGGTTGTCGCCGCCGGATTCCACGAAGATGATGTCCACATCGGGATGGGATTCGGCCATGGCCTCGCAGGCTTCCAGATTCATCGAGCAGTCCTCGCGGATGGCGGTGTGCGGGCAACCGCCGGTTTCGACGCCGACGATGCGGTCCTCGGGCAGGCGCGAGTTGGCGATCAGGAACTCCGCGTCCTCCTTGGTGTAGATGTCGTTGGTGACCACGCAGATGCTGTAATCGTCGGCCATTTTGCGGGTCAGTCGTTCGATCAGCGCGGTTTTGCCGGATCCGACCGGGCCGGCGATTCCGATACGTACGTAGCTCATGGTGTTTCCTTTCGTTGAAGGTTGTGTGGTTGGTCTGGATGCGTCCAATCGATTTGGGTTGGCTGATACTTGATCAGCTCATGTACAGACGTGAGTACAAGGTTTCGTGCTGCATCGCGGCGATGTCGATATACGCTCCGGAGATGCCGAGGTCGTCGGGTTTGAGCGTGAACGCGAGATCCACCGCCGCGACGATTTCGGAGCGTGCGCGGTTGAGCGCCACCTGGCCGGCGAACTGGCTGATCGGCACGGCTTTCACCGCGCAGACGGTCAATGCGCTCAGCAGCGAATAGCAGTACGTCACCGCAGCTTCGCGCAATGATGGCGCGCGATCCGCCGCGAACAGACCCATGGCGATGCTGTGCAGTCCGAGGCATGTTCCATTGTCGATGAGCCGCTTGTAACGGTCGAGGTGCGGGATTGTGCGGGGTGCGGCATTTGCGGAATGTGGCATTCGCCGCGACTGGTTGCGTGCCGTTATGCCGGATGCCATTGCGCCGGGAGCCGACGAGGTGGAAGCCGTTTCGCAGTGCGGTGCCGTGTCGGGCGACGCTGTGCTGGACGTTGCCGTATCGCGCATGAGCGTCATCGACTTCGGTTTGTTCGTCTTTCCGGTTTTTGATGGCGGAACGTGCCGCGCATCTCGTGCGTCGGCGGGCTGCAGCGGCCGCTCTTCCATCTGATCGGCCAGTTTGATCATGCGCTTGCACATGCGCGTCTGCCCATCGCGGATTTCCCTTGCGGACTGCAATGCCGCGCACAGCGCGTCCAAGTCGGCGATTTTCCGGTCGAAACCGGCGTCGGAGACCCTGCCGTCCATGGCGATTTTGCCGGCGATCACCATTTGTCCGATTTCGCGGTATGCGGCGACCTCGAGATAGTTCTTGAGATACTGTTCGAAATCGCCGGAAGTCCGCAGAAAATCGCGCTGCACGAAGGTCTCCATGCCGTTGGACAGCGCGAACGCGCCAACGGGGAATACGCTGTCGCATACCTGCAGCACCGACAGACGGCGCATCTCGCGCTCGTCGGCGGAATAATCCGTATGGTTCATGGCTTCCTCGATGTTTTCCGTGCATGTTTCACGTGAAACATGCGATGTGTGACATGGTCGGGGCCGTGTTCAGTGCGTGTGCCAGGTGTGGCCGCCGTCATGGGAGTGCATGCCATCCGCGCGGTGCAGCACGCCGTTCATTTCGTAAACGCCGTCGGAATCGTGCATGTGCCCGGAATCGTGTCCGGCATCATGTGCATGATGATGCTCGTGGTTTTCGGGAGCCTCGTGGGAGTGGGGGATGTGCCGTTCCGCTTCCTCCTGCTCCTCGGCCAGATCGCCGGTGGTTTTGTTCGTGCCCGGCACGATGGTGCCCGAACCGGCGTGCGCCTTGACGATGAGGAATCCGTCGAAACCACCCTCGACGATGTGCGGCTCGAAGCCGATCTTCTTGGTGTATTCCATCGTCGGATGGTCGTAAGGCACCAGAACGCGGTCATCCTCTACTTTCAGGCTCAGATGGCGATTGCCCAGTTCGAAGCACAGACGGCCCATCTCCTTCATCGTATGGACAGGAATCTCGATGAGCTGCGCGGTGCGGATGCGCGCGAAATACCGCTTGTCATCGGTTTCGGCAAGCACATCGCCGTCCTTGATGGTCTTGCCGACGGCGATGCCGAATTCGGTGCCGTCTTCGGCCACTTTGCGCATACGCTTTTTGTCGGTTTCGAACCACTCGAACTCGATGGGGACGTTGAGCTTGCCGTCGGAGAACGAATCGGAAATAATATTGCCGGAAATTCGGTTGGCGATCATTCGCTTACTGCCGCCTTTCATTCGTGGCTGTCGATATAACGTGCACACACGCTAGCCATGAAAAAGCGCAAAAATGTAAACGTCAGGAAACGGCTGTCGAAACACGTTCCGCCAATGGTGGGGCAACCCGTCGTTCCGGCTGAAACCGCGTCTGCCGATTGCCCATAGGCGGCTATGCCAGACTTTGCCTGCCAAGGTAAGGTGCATCGCCATCCGTGATCCAGCTGTTCCGTCAGCTGGATCACGGTGTTTGCTGACAGGCTGCGCGGCCTCGTCGGTCGGCATCGACGGGGCCGCGGGAATGCCGGATCGCTCCGGCGTGGAGCCCAGCGTGGAATTTAGCCGATATGGCGTTCGAAGCGCTTGAAACCGAGAATATGGTCGATTTCCGCCAATGCGTCGGCCGGCAGCGTGACGCCCGACGCGGCGAGGCTGGAATCCAACTGCGACGGCTTGGAAGCGCCCACGATCACCGAGCTGATGGTTGGCAGGCGTAGAATCCAGGCCAATGCCAGCGTCGGCATCTTCAATCCCAGCTCATCGGCGACGCCAAGCAATTGCTCGACCTTGTCGAGGTTCTCGTCGGTCAGCAGGTCGTTGATCTGATGGTCCGACTGCCATGTGGCGCGCGAGCCGGCCGGAATCGGCTGGCCTTTGCGGTATTTGCCGGTCAGCAGCCCCTGCGCCAGCGGTGAGAACGGCGTGATGCCGATGCCGTAGTAATCGCAGGTGTCCACGATCTCATGCTCGATATAGCGGTCGACCATGTTGTATTCCGGCTGCACCACCGTCAACGGATGCAGGTGGCGTTCAGAGATGATGCGCTCCGCACGTTCGATGCGCGCGGCGCTCCATTCCTCGCTCACGCCGTAATACAGGATCTTGCCTTGGTCCACCAGGTCGCTCAACGCCTGCAGCGTCTCCTCCAACGGCGTCGTCGGGTCGAAACGATGGCAGTAGTACAGGTCGATGTAGTCGGTGTTGAGGTTCTTCAGGGAACGGTCGCAGTTGTTGAAGATGTGCTTGCGGCTCAATCCGCGGCCGTTCACGGAATCGCCGGTCGGGAAGAACACCTT
>DKCF01000076.1:0-17772 GCA_002451435.1 Bifidobacterium sp. UBA6881
AGGGTGCGCAGCGGCTCGATGAGCTGGAACTTGATGTCCTTCGGCAGACCGCCCACGTTGTGGTGGGACTTGATGTTGGCCGCGCCGTCTCCGCCACCGGATTCCACGACATCCGGGTACAGGGTGCCCTGAACGAGGAACTTGACTTCCTTGCCGGAGGCGCCGGCCTCTTCGATGACCTGGCGCTGCGCCTTTTCGAACGTGCGGATGAACTTCTCGCCGATGATCTTGCGCTTCTTCTCCGGCTCGCTCACGCCCTTGAGCGCAGTGAGGAAGTCCTCGGAAGCGTCCACCGCGATGAGCTTGATGCCGGTGGCCTCGACGAAATCATGCTTGACCTGCTCGGCCTCGCCCTTGCGCAGCAGGCCATGGTCCACGAACACGCAGGTGAGCTGTTCGCCGATGGCCTTGTGCACCAGCGCGGCGGCCACGGCGGAGTCGACGCCGCCTGACAGGCCGCAGATCACCTGCGCGTCGCCGACCTTTTCGCGGATTTTCTTGACTTGGTCCTCGATGATGCTGGAAGCGTCCCAATTGTTGCCCAGACCAGCGCACTTATGCAGGAAGGTCTCGATGAGCTTCTGCCCCAACGGGGTGTGCTTGACCTCCGGATGCCATTGCACGCCGTACAGTTTGCGGGATTCGTCCTGCATCGCGGCGACCGGCGCGCCCTCGGTGTGTGCGATGACCTCGAAGCCTTCCGGAGCGGTCTTGACGGCTACGCCGTGGCTCATCCACGTGCTTTGATCGGCAGGGGAGCCTTCGAGCAGGCCCGATGCCTTGTCGATGACGGTGTCGGTTTTTCCGTATTCGCCCAAGGCCGCCTTGTCGACGTCGGCTCCCAACGCGTAGGCCATGGCCTGGAAGCCGTAGCAGATGCCGAGCACCGGAACGCCGGCCTCGAACAGCTTCTTGTCGATGCGCGGCGCACCCGGTTCGAACACGGAAGCCGGGCCGCCGGAAAGGATGATGGCCTGCGGATCCTTGGCAAGCATTTCCTCCACCGGCATGGAATGCGGCACGAGTTCCGAATAAACGTTGGCCTCGCGCACGCGGCGCGCGATTAACTGGGCGTACTGGGCTCCGAAATCAACAACGAGCACAGGACCTGCAGCCATAACACTCTCCCTTTTCCTGTAGAGATATAGAGAATTGATAACAACCAATGCATCCATTGTGACGGTGCGAGCAGACATTGGAAACGCTGTAAACAGCAGGTGAACGAACCTCACAATTGCTTACTATGTTCACTTCAACACGCCGCACGACAATTGTGCAAAACGAACGTGGATAAAACCGGTTGATAGCTTGTTTTCGTTGATATATAGCCGTTTATCAACTTTTTTGATACCATGTTCAGGGTTCACAAAACGCCAGTCAAAAGCTCTCAGATAATGACATGAACGGCACATTTGCACACACAGTCGCAAAAAAACAGCAAAAAGTCGCACCTTGTTCGTATTATGCTCAAGTGATTGGTGATGGACCGACCGCGGAACCACAAGGTTTAGCGGGGTTCGGAGCCACATGGAAATAAACAATCGCACAACACTGTGCAGGAGTACAGGAGTACACATGACGAGTCCTGTTATTGGCACCCCTTGGAAGAAGCTGAACGCTCCGGTTTCCGAGGAAGCTATCGAAGGCGTGGACAAGTACTGGCGTGCAGCCAACTACCTTTCCATCGGCCAGATTTATCTGCGTAGCAACCCGCTGATGAAGGAGCCCTTCACCCGCGAAGACGTCAAGCATCGTCTGGTCGGTCACTGGGGCACCACCCCGGGCCTGAACTTCCTTATCGGCCACATCAACCGTCTTATCGCTGACCACCAGCAGAACACCGTGATCATCATGGGACCGGGCCACGGTGGCCCGGCCGGTACCGCACAGTCCTACCTGGACGGCACCTACACCGAGTACTTCCCGAACATCACCAAGGACGAGGCTGGCCTGCAGAAGTTCTTCCGCCAGTTCTCCTACCCGGGCGGCATCCCGTCCCACTTCGCTCCGGAGACCCCGGGCTCCATCCACGAAGGTGGCGAGCTGGGTTACGCCCTGTCCCACGCCTACGGCGCCGTGATGAACAACCCGAGCCTGTTCGTGCCGGCCATCGTCGGCGACGGTGAGGCCGAGACCGGCCCGCTGGCCACCGGCTGGCAGTCCAACAAGCTCGTCAACCCGCGTACCGACGGCATCGTGCTGCCGATCCTGCACCTCAACGGCTACAAGATCGCCAACCCGACCATCCTGTCCCGCATCTCCGATGAAGAGCTCCACGAGTTCTTCCACGGCATGGGCTATGAACCGTACGAGTTCGTCGCCGGATTCGACAACGAGGACCACCTGTCCATCCACCGTCGTTTCGCCGAGCTGTTCGAGACCGTCTTCGACGAGATCTGCGACATCAAGGCTGCCGCTCAGACCGACGACATGACTCGTCCGTTCTACCCGATGATCATCTTCCGCACTCCGAAGGGCTGGACCTGCCCGAAGTTCATCGACGGCAAGAAGACCGAAGGCTCTTGGCGTTCCCACCAGGTGCCGCTGGCTTCCGCCCGCGACACCGAGGCCCACTTCGAGGTCCTCAAGAACTGGCTCGAGTCCTACAAGCCGGAGGAGCTGTTCGACGAGAACGGCGCCGTGAAGCCGGAAGTCACCGCCTTCATGCCGAAGGGCGAGCTGCGTATCGGTGAGAACCCGAACGCCAACGGTGGCCGCATCCGCGAAGAGCTGAAGCTGCCGAAGCTGGAGGACTACGAGGTCAAGGAAGTCGCCGAGTACGGCCACGGCTGGGGCCAGCTCGAGGCCACCCGTCGTCTGGGCGTCTACACCCGCGACGTCATCAAGAACAACCCGGACAACTTCCGCATCTTCGGACCGGACGAGACCGCTTCCAACCGTCTGCAGGCCGCGTACGACGTCACCGACAAGCAGTGGGACGCCGGCTACCTGTCCGCTCAGGTCGACGAGCACATGGCCGTCACCGGCCAGGTCGTCGAGCAGCTTTCCGAGCACCAGATGGAAGGCTTCCTCGAGGGCTACCTGCTGACCGGCCGCCACGGCATCTGGAGCTCCTACGAGTCCTTCGTGCACGTGATCGACTCCATGCTGAACCAGCACGCCAAGTGGCTTGAGGCTACCGTCCGCGAGATTCCGTGGCGCAAGCCGATCTCCTCCATGAACCTGCTGGTCTCCTCCCACGTCTGGCGTCAGGACCACAACGGCTTCTCCCACCAGGACCCGGGTGTCACCTCCGTCCTGCTGAACAAGTGCTTCAACAACGATCACGTGATCGGCATCTACTTCCCGGTGGATTCCAACATGCTGCTCGCTGTGGCTGAGAAGTGCTACAAGTCCACCAACAAGATCAACGCCATCATCGCCGGCAAGCAGCCGGCCGCCACCTGGCTGACCCTCGACGAGGCTCGTGCGGAGCTCGAGAAGGGTGCCGCCGAGTGGAAGTGGGCCTCCACCGCCAAGAACAACGACGAGGCTCAGATCGTGCTCGCCTGCGCCGGCGATGTTCCGACCCAGGAGATCATGGCCGCCGCCGACAAGCTTGACGCCATGGGCATCAAGTTCAAGGTCGTCAACGTTGTGGATCTGGTCAAGCTGCAGTCCGCCAAGGAGAACAACGAGGCCCTCTCCGATGAGGAGTTCGCTGACCTGTTCACCGCCGACAAGCCGGTTCTGTTCGCGTACCACTCCTACGCTCGCGATCTGCGTGGTCTGGTCTACGACCGTCCGAACCACGACAACTTCAACGTCCACGGCTACGAGGAGCAGGGTTCCACCACCACCCCGTACGACATGGTTCGCGTGAACAACATCGATCGCTACGAGCTCGTCGCCGAAGCCCTGCGCATGATCGACGCCGACAAGTACGCCGACAAGATCAACGAGCTTGAGGCCTTCCGCAAGGAAGCCTTCCAGTTCGCGGTCGACAACGGCTACGATCACCCGGATTACACCGACTGGGTCTACTCCGGTGTCAACACCTCCAAGCAGGGTGCCGTCTCCGCTACCGCCGCAACCGCTGGCGATAACGAGTGACGTTAGGCCATACGGCCTGATTGCTTGATGCAAACCCCAAGGAACGCATGTTCCTTGGGGTTTGTTCGTATGGATTCAGATTCGATTCATATCCACAGCGCAACGTTGACCAATTGGTTTACCTGATACATATACAATGAAAGAACACCCCCGAATCACGGAAGTGTGTTTGCCGTTGTTTACGCATTAGAATTACTGATGGTGCGAACAATGCAGTCACGCACCCCGAATAACGAACAGGAGACACCGTGAGTCTTACCAGCGTCACTATCATGAGTCCAGAGGCGGCGAATGGTCGCAATGTCGTTGCATTAGGCGTTACCAAGGCATTGGCATCCGTCGGCAAAACGGCGGTATTCCGCCCCTCGGTCTGCCGGAAGGACACATTCACCGATGTGCTGCTCGAGGCCAGCAACGCAGGACTTTCCCGTGAACAGTGCGTTGGTGTGTGCCCTAAACGTGCGCGTAAAGACAAAAGCGGATCCAGAGCCGATATCGTGGCCGCATACAGCGAAGCCGTCGAGTCGTCCGATCCCGATGCGATGGTGATTGTCGGCAGCGACAAATCCGCGGTCAATGATCCGGCGATGTTCGCTTTCAACGCGGATGTGGCCGCAGACCTCCGTTCCGTCGTGTTGTTGGCGGTATGCACGATCAACCGTACGCCGGAACAGGTCAGGGCCACCGTCGAGGCATCCTCCAAAATCGTCGAAGATGCCGGCAGCCATGTCGCGGGTGTGTTCATCACCGGTTGCGCGGATGCCCAGATCGAACCGTTGAAGGCGGAATTCACCGATTATCCGGTCAAGGTATGGACTATTCCCGCGGTCGATTTCTCAGAAGACGACGCGATCGCCCAGGCCGACGCCGCTTTCCGGAACAATGTCGACGCCTCCGATCTGATCGCGGCCATCGAAACACCTTTCGAGGTTCCGACCACGCCGTATGCGTTCCAGTACGGTTTGCTGGGCAAGGCCAAGGCCGACAAGAAAACCATTGTTCTTCCGGAAGGCTCGGAAGACCGTATCATCATGGCCGCCGATTATCTGCTGGAGCGTGACATCGTCGATGTGATCATCGTCGGCGAAAGGGAATCCATTCTCGCCCGCGGCGAGGAGCTGGGACTGAAATCCTTGGAAAAGGCCAAATTCCAGTCCAAAGACGACGAGACGGTACTCGTGCCGATGATTGCCAGGCTCTGCGAGCTGCGCGCCAAGAAAGGCATGACCGAGGAACAGGCCCGTAGGCAATTGGCCGATGACAGCTATTTCGGCACGATGCTCGTCGTGATGGGCCAGGCGGACGGCTTGGTCTCGGGCGCGGTCAACTCCACCGCGAACACCGTGCGTCCCGCGTTGCAGGTCATCAAGACCAAGCCCGGCACGTCCTTGGTGTCAGGCGCGTTCCTGATGTGCTTCAAAGACCACGTGGCGGTATTCGCCGACTGCGCCATCAACCTCAATCCCACTGCCGAGCAATTGGCTGAGATCGCGATCCAATCGGCCGAAACCGCAAAGGCGTTCGGCATCGAGCCCAAGGTCGGCATGTTGTCGTATTCCACGTTGGGCTCCGGCAAGGGGCCGGATGTGGAATTGGTCGAACAGGCCACCACGCTCGTCAGGGACAAGGCTCCGGACCTCGCCGTGGTCGGCTCCGTGCAGTTCGACGCCGCATGGTCACCGACCGTCGCCGCGGCCAAAGCCAAGGGGGACCCGGTCGCCGGTCATGTCAACGTGTTCGTATTCCCCGATCTGTGCGCGGGCAACATCGGCTACAAGGCGGTGCAGCGCTCATCGGGCGCCGTCGCCGTCGGACCGGTGCTGCAGGGACTGAACCGGCCGGTGAACGACCTCAGTCGCGGCGCCACCGTGCAGGACATCATCAACACCATCGCCCTGACCGCCATAGAAGCCCAGTAATGGCAGAATGCCACGGCATTTTGTAGCAAGCGAAGAGTAATCTAACTTTTGGAAAGTCGCGTATGCGGCACATCGATCAATACATGGAGGATGCCCACAATGGCGAAAACCGTCCTTGTCATCAATTCCGGTTCCAGCTCTATCAAGTACCAGCTGGTCGATCTCGAAACCGGTGAAGGTATCGCTTCCGGCCTCGTCGAGAAGATCGGCGAACCGGTTGACGGCCACTACAAGCATGAGTTCAATGGTGAGAAGCACGAGCTTGAGGAGCCGATTCACGATCACGAGCAGGGTCTGAAGCGTGTGCTCGGCTTCTTCGACGAATTCGGTCCAAAGCTCGCCGACGCCGGCATCGTGGCGGTCGGCCACCGCGTCGTCCAGGGCGGCTCCCTCTTCCCGAAGCCGGCTCTGGTCACCGACAAGACCATCAACCAGGTCAAGGATCTCGCCGTGCTCGCCCCGCTGCACAACGGACCGGAAGCCAAGGGCGCCGAAGTCATGCGTGCGCTGCTGCCAGACGTTCCGCAGGTCTTCGTGTTCGATTCCTCCTTCTTCTTCCAGCTGCCGAAGGCATCCAGCACCTACGCGCTGAACAAGGAAGTCGCCGAGCAGTACCACATTCGTCGTTACGGCGCCCACGGCACCTCCCACGAGTTCATCTCCTCCGTGGTCCCGTCCGTCATCGGCAAGCCGGCCGAAGGCCTCAAGCAGATCGTTCTGCACATCGGCAACGGCGCTTCCGCTTCCGCCGAGATCTCCGGCAAGCCGGTCGAGACCTCCATGGGTCTGACCCCGCTGGAAGGCCTCATGATGGGTGGTCGTACCGGCGACATCGACCCGGCCGTCGTGTTCCACCTGATCCGCAACGCGCACATGAGCGTGGACGAGCTGGACACCCTGTTCAACAAGCGCTCCGGCATGACCGGCATGACCGGCTACGGCGACCTGCGTGAAGTGCACCGTCTGGTCTCCGAAGGCAACGAGGACGCCAAGCTGGCCCTTGACGTCTACGTGCACCGCATTGTCGGCTACATCGGCAACTACACCGCCCAGATGGGTGGCGTCGACGTGATCACCTTCACCGCGGGCGTCGGTGAGAACGACGACGTGGTGCGCAAGATGGTGTGTGACAAGCTCGCTCCGTTCGGCGTCAAGCTGGACGAGGAGAAGAACGCCACCCGTTCCAAGGAACCGCGTATCATCTCCACGCCGGATTCCGCGGTCACCATCTGCGTCATCCCGACCAACGAGGAGCTGGCCATCGCCCGCAAGTCCGCCGCCATCGCGGAAGAAGGCCAGGACACCTACGGCAACGTCTTCTCCAAGTGAGTGATGCATTCCGGCCCCTTCGATAAGGCCGCCGGACGCTGATGTGATGGGCCACGCGCCGATTTGATTCGAAATGCCGAATCGGATTGGCGCGCGGCCTTTCGCATAGTCGGCGCCGTCATGGCTTTCGCCGATCGGCAGTGCGACGTATCGCCATGGATCCGGCACAGGCATGTCCGTTGACGGACGAGACGTGACGGCGCGGCGCGTCCGGACATTGCCGTCGCGCATGCGGCACCGCGATATGCGTCGCATGGAACAATGAGGATAGCTCGGTATACGATACGGAGATGTTGTGCCTTTCGGGCGTATAAGGGATTGAAGAAAGTGGTTGGAACTCTTGGCTAGACGGCATTTTGTCGGATTGGACGGTCTCAAAGGCATCGCGTTGATAGCAATCGTGCTGTACCACTGCGACCAGCGCGTGCTCCATGGCGGATTCCTGGGCGTCGACGTCTTCTTCACCATTTCGGGATTCCTGATATTCTCCTCGCTGCTCAGGCGCATCGACGCCGGCGAAGGCATGGGATTGGGGGAGTACTGTCTGAAACGCCTACGCAGAATATACCCGGCATTGTTCGCGTTGGTCCCCATCACCGTGACCTTGGCCTGGTTCGTCAACCGTGACATGCTCGTGGGAATCCGCGACCAGATCATCACGGTGTTGCTGGGATGCTACAACTGGTACGCCATCAGTAGCGGCGGCAGTTATTTCTCGCAGACGAATCCCGATCTATGCCGGCATCTGTGGTTCATGGCGGTGCTGATGCAGTTCTATGTGGTGGCGCCATTGCTGATAACCGTGCTCCGCAACAGTATCCGCCGATGGATTCCCGTTCTCATCCTTGTGGGGCTCTCGGCATGCAGCGCGCTGTCCATGGCATTGCAATACCATCCCGGAGACGATCCCACCCGCGTGTATTTCGGTTCCGACACGCATGCCGCCGGATTATGGCTCGGAGCGGCGTTCGCTTGGGGACTGATGATCTGGCAACGCGATCGGGATCGGGGGATCATGCCCGATGCGATGGACAGGATTCGCCGCGCATGGGGCAATGCGGGTCCCGTCGCGGCGTTCGTGGCCTTGCTGGCATTGATATGGATGATGCGTCGCGTCGACCAGGGGGCCATGGCTTTTCAAGGCGGCATATTCGTCGCGTCTGTGCTGTCCGTCGTGATGATTGCCGGATCCATCCCATTCGGATCCTGGATGCAGGACCTGCTGGTATTCAAACCGCTCGTTTTGATCGGACGGCACTCATACGGCATATACCTGTGGCATTGGCCGTTGTACCTGTTCGTTCGGACCATGCTTCCGCAATGGACGGTGGTGCACGCCGGCCGTCTTTTGGCGATCACGGCGGTCTGCACCGCGATCATGTCGATCGTGTCATGGCGGCTTTTCGAAAGCCCCGTGTTGCGTGGAGGATTCCTCGCGCTGGCGCGTCCCACGGTGGCGGGAGCCGCGGACGTCATGCGGTGTTGCGTCGCAGTCGCTCTGCTGGTCGGTTCGTGCGGTATGGGTGCATACGCGGTCGCGCATGCACCTGTGCGGACCAGTGTGGAACGCGATCTGATGGATGCGAGCATGGCGATGGCCCAAGGGCGGGAAAACCATGCCGTTCTGAACCGGAACAAGACCCCCGCGCCGCGCAAGCCCGCGCATAAAATGCCGAATGGAACGCAGATGACGGCGATCGGCGACTCCGTGATGCTCGCCTCAAGCAAGGGGCTGCAATCGACGTTCCCGGGAATAACCGTCGACGCCGAAACCTCACGTTCCATGACGAAGGCCGTGGGACTCGTCAACCAGTTGAAAGCCCAGCCCGGAGGACTCCGCCAATGGGTGCTGGTCGGTCTTGCCACGAATTCCGCGGTGACGGATGACCAGCTCGGCGATCTGCTCGACGCCATTGGATCCGATCATGTGCTGGTGCTGATCAACGCGCATGCGCCGGTATCGTGGGTCTCCGATACGAACGCCGCCTTGAAACGCTTCGCCGGCGCGCATCCGAACGACGTTGTATTGGTGGATTGGGATACGCTGATTTCGGCGCATCCGGACGAGTTGGCCCGCGACGGCATACATCCCGGTGTGGAGAACACTTTGTACTCGCAGCTGGTCAAGGACACCATAACGAATTGGATCAAACAAGGGCACTGAAATCGTCGTATAAACCAAGGGGGCTGGCATCCGACGATGAGTCGGACGCCAGCCCCCTTCAGAAGATTCCGGCTCAGTCTTCGTTGTTCTGCTGCTGCGGAACGGACAGGAAATGCTCCTCGCTCGGCAGCACGGCATTGAGCACCACCGCGACCACGAACGACACCGCGATGCAGTTGGAAGCGAAAATCGATTGGAACAGCGCCGGGAAATTGGCGAAGATATCGCCGACCTGGGTGAATCCGATGCCGATGGTCAGGCTCAACGCGGCGATGGTGATGTTGCGCTGCGTGTAGCCCGCTTCGGAGATCATCTGGAAACCGGAAAGGATGATGTTGCCGAACATCATGATGGTGCATCCGCCAAGCACCGCCTGCGGCAGCGAGTTGAAGACCTCCGCGACGGCGGGAACGAAACTGGCGACCACCAGAATCAGACCTCCGGAGAGAATCACCTTGCGGTTGACGACTTTCGTGATCGCCACAAGGCCGATGTTCTGCGCGAACGAGGTCAATGGCAGGCAGCCGAACAATCCGGACACTGAGGAGATCAGACCGTCTCCGGCGATTGCGCCGGCCGTCTCCCTATCGGTGGGTCGACGGTTGAGACCGACCTTGGCGAGCGCCGCGGTGTCGCCCAGCACTTCGACGGAGGACACCACGTACAGCAGCGCGAAGGAAACGATCGCGCCCGGATCGAACTCAAGCTGGAACGGCATGAAATGCGGCACGGAGACGACCTGCAGATTCGAGAATCCGGAGAAATCGACCTTGCCCATGGCGATGGCGGCCACATAGCCGACGACCAGGCCGAACAGCACGGAAAGCTGCTTGGCGGTGCCTTTCATCAACAATTGGAAGGCGAGGCAGGCGACCAAGGAGATCAAGCCGAGCGTCAGGTTCTGCCAGCTGCCGAAATCCTTGGCGCCATCACCGCCGCCGAAACTCGTGGCACCCACGGACAACAGCGAGAAACCGATCGATGTGACCACGATGGCGGAGACGATCGGCGGAACGAACCGACGCCAGTACTTGGACGTCAGACCCAACGCGACCTCCAGCAGGCCTCCGAGCACAACGGCGCCCGCGACCGCGCCATAACCCTGATGCTGCGCGATCGACATGGCCGCCGCGACATAGGTGAAGGAGATGCCGGTGACCATCGGCAGGCGCGAGCCGATCAGCCACACGCCATACAGCTGCAGGCATGTACCCAGACCCGCCACCAACAGACCTGCCTGGATGATGGCCGCGGACTGCGTCGAATTCATCTTGGCCGCCGAGGCGACCAGGAAAATCGGCGCGAGATTCGCGACGAACATCGCCATAACGTGCTGCAAGCCGAACGGGACGCCCTTCCAGAACGAGATCGGCGCGTCCAACGTGCTCAGCGCCTCGAAGGAGACGCCCTTGCCTTGTTTCTTCTTTTCGCTCATGGTGTTCCTCTCTCAGCCGGGCGAATCAGTGGCGGAATTCGATGGAGCCGTTCTGCGGGTCCATGGATTCGACGATCGCCAGGGAATCGACGTCGAAGCCGGCCTCGCGCAATCTGTCGCCGCCGCCTTGGAATCCCTTCTCGACGGCGATGCCGATGCCCTCGACGACGGCGCCCGCCTTGTGGCACAGCTCGATCAGGCCGGACAGCGCCTTGCCGTTGGCGAGGAAGTCATCGATGAGCAGCACATGGTCGCCCTCGTTGAGATACCGCTTGGAGACGATGACGGGGAATTCCTTCTGCTTGGTGAACGAGTACACGGTCGTGGTGTACTGGTCGCCATCAAGGTTGATGGACTGCGCCTTCTTCGCGAACACCACGGGGACATTGCCGAAATGACGTGCCGCCACGCAGGCGATGCCGATGCCGGAAGCCTCGATGGTCAGGATCTTGTTGATGGTCTTTCCGTGGAAATGCTCGGCCCAGGCGGCGCCCATATGGTCGAACAATTCGACATCGCATTGATGGTTGAGGAAAGCATCCACTTTCAGCACGTTGCCTGGTTTGACGGTACCCTGCCTCGCGATGCGCTCTTCGAGCTCCTTCATGAATCCCCTTAGATGTTGGCCGTGGAAAACGGCGTTTGGTAATGCATACGGCGAGCCGCATATAAAAGCCCAGCATACGCGCTTCAATTGACCGCGACGGCCGTTCCGACTGACCGGCACATGTGGTAGACATGAATCTCGCAATCGACCCCGACCATTCACGAAAAAGAAAGAGCAAGCAGTGGAGCACAGCATGGGACCCGTCTTATGTGACCCGCAGGATCTGATCAAGGACCTCAATGAGCAGCAGATGAAAGCGGTGAAGTACTACGGTCAGGCCCTGCTCATCGGCGCGGGGGCGGGATCCGGTAAAACACGCGTGCTCACCCGCCGCATCGCCTGGCTTCTGGCGCACGGCTTCTGGGCGAGCAGCATCCTCGCCATCACCTTCACCAACAAGGCGGCGGCGGAAATGCGCGAACGTCTCGCGGCTCTCGTCGGGCCCGAGGCCGAACACATGTGGATCTCCACCTTTCATTCCGCATGCGTGCGCATCCTTCGGCGCGACGGCAAGGAGATCGGACTCAAATCCGGCTTCTCCATCTACGACACCGCCGACAGCGAACGCCTGATCAAGCTCATCGGGGCTGACCTCAACGTCGACATGAAGCGGTACACGCCGCGCATGCTGCTCGGCAAGATCTCCGACTGCAAAAACGCGCTGACCACATGGAAGGACCAGCTCAAGGCGGTCAATTGCGACTACCAGCCCGGACAACGCGGATATCAGGTCGGTTCCGGCGACGTCGACGAACTGGTGGCCGTCATGTACGCCGAATACCAGCACCGGCTGGCCATGGCCAACGCGGTCGACTTCGACGATCTGATCATGCGCACCGTCGAGCTGCTCCAGACCCGCCCGCAGGTCAGCGAATACTACCGGCACAAGTTCCGCTACATCTTCGTGGACGAATACCAAGACACCAACCACGCGCAGTACGTGCTCGTCAGGGAGCTCTCGGGCATCGACTCCGGCGAGCAGCCCGAGGCGCAGGCGCGCGGCGCAGGTCGCATCGGACCATCCTGGATCACCGTCGTGGGCGACTCCGACCAGTCCATCTACGCGTTCCGTGGAGCCGACATCCGCAACATCCAGGACTTCGAACAGGACTTCCCGAACGCCGAAACCATCATGCTCGAACAGAACTACCGTTCGACGCAGACCATCCTCGACGCGGCGAACGCGGTGATCGCGAAAAACGAGAACCGCAAACCCAAGAAACTGTGGACGGCACTTGGCGCAGGCGACAAAATCGTCGGGTACGCGGCGGACAACGCGCAGCAGGAGGCCGGTTGGATAGCGAACGAAATCGCGAGGATCCACACCGAGGAGGGCGTGGCCTACCGGGACATCGCCATCATGTACCGCGCCAACGCGCAATCACGCTCCTTGGAAGAGGCGATGATCAACGCCAACCTGCCATACCAGCTGGTCGGCGGCACCAAATTCTACGAACGCAAGGAAGTCAAGGACGCGCTCGCATACCTGCAGGCCATCGTCAACCCCGCGGACAACGTGAACGTGCGCCGCATCCTCAACGTGCCGAAACGCGGTCTCGGCGCACGGGCCGAAAGCCTGGTCGCACGATACGCGGACACGCACGGCACCACCTTCTTCGACGGCATCGAGCACCTCGAACAGATCGACGGCATAACGGGACGCACCGCGAAACCGCTCGGAGCCTTCCGCGATCTGGTGCACGAACTCGCCGATTTCGCCAAGGAACACGATTCGAAACCATCCGAGGTCGTGGCCGAAGTGCTTTCCAAAAGCGGACTGCTGGAAGACCTACAGCGCTCGCAGGACCCACAGGACGCCTCCCGCGTGGACAACCTCTCCCAGCTGCAGTCCGTGGCCGCCGAATTCGAGCAGAACACGCCTGATGCCACGTTGGCGGGATTCCTGGAGACCACGGCGCTGGTCGCCGATTCCGACCAACTGCCGGGGGAGGGCGAGGACTCCGGCAAGGTGACGATGATGACCCTGCACACGGCCAAGGGATTGGAATATCCTTACGTGTTCCTCACCGGCATGGAACAGGGCACGTTCCCGCACCAGCGCGCGTTGGAGAACACCGGCGAACTGGCGGAGGAGCGGCGCCTCGCCTACGTGGGCATCACACGCGCGAAACGTCGGCTGTACCTGACGCGTGCGGCCGTGCGCGCGCAGTGGGGGCAGGCCAACGAGATGATGCCAAGCCAGTTTCTGGACGAGATCCCCGACGAGCTGATCGATTGGAAGCGGCGCGAGGCCGGCGTGGAGCGCATGCGCGCCAGCTGGCAGGACGATTCGGACGATGAATACGGCGGTTGGGGCGACGATGACGATTTCGGAGCGGCGTCGTTCGGCAAAAGCATGTATGGCAAATCCACGTATGGCGGATCCGGCGCCTACGGACGCGGCGGGGAATCGTCGCGCGGCGGCTCATCCCGCACCTCATCGTATGGGGGGTCATACGGATCGTATGGTTCGTATTCCTCACATGGCACTGGTCGCGGAACGTCATCGTATGGTTCGCGCGGCTCGTACGGTTCCGGTCGCTCGGGGTACGGTTCGGGAAAGGCATCAGGAAGGTCGGGCAGGGTCGCCACACGGCGGGCCAAGCCGAAAGACCTCACCAAATCCGTGCCCGCAAACTCGTTGGGAGGCAGCAACGGGCTCAGCATCGGGGACTTCCGCATCGGAGACAAAATCACCCATGACCGTTATGGGCTGGGCACCGTCGTCGACACGCAGGACAAAGGCGCCAATTCGGTGATCACCGTCGATTTCGGCACCGATGGCGTCAAGCGGTTGCTGCTTCGCGTGGCGCCCATCGAGAAGCTGTAGCTTCTCTCGGGCGCCTTTCGCGGCGGTGCCGCTCACCTCGCCTACGGTGAGTTTCACCGGATTTTCTGCCTGATGGTTCTGCCATCAGGCAGTTGCCTTTACCATAGTAAAGCGGAAAAAACAAGTCTTTCTTTCTGGAAAATTTATTGCCATAATCGGCGATGATTGTCGTTATGAAGAGAGGAAGTATCTTGAATAAGAAAATTTTCGCAGCGGTTTCCCAGGCCCTCATGGGCGTTTTGATCGCCGTCGCGCCACGGACCTTCGCCCACGTATGCCCGGTCAAGGGAACTCCAATGGCATGCCATTACACGGCGCAGGCCGCGCTCGGCATCGGTGTCGTCATCGTGGCCCTCGCCGTCATCGGCCTGTTCGTCGCCGATGCGGTGCGCATGGGGCTGGACATCGCCAATATCATGCTGGGGCTGCTGACGATTGCCATGCCGACGGTGCTGATTGGCGTGTGCAAAGGCTCCATGATGCATTGCCATATGGTCACCTTGCCCACATTGACGGTGTTTGGCGTCTTGCTCGCCGTATTCGCGGCCGTCGCGGCCTATCGCGACCGCCCACGCGCGGAACGAGGCTGAGATGGCGCATGTCACGCTCGCCAATCTGCCACTCATCAACCTCAGGCGCAAGCCGTTCCGCACCGCGGCGCTTGTCACCGTCGTCACGATGCTGACCGTCGCCTTCTACGGCGGATCCATGCTGTCCATGAACCTGCAAGCGGGACTGAACAGCATGCAGGAGCGCATGGGGGCCGATTTGATGGTCACCCCGCAGAACAGCAAAAGCGAGGCGGAGGCTCTGCTCACCAATGGTTCGACAAGCACGTTCTACTTCACCAACAGCATCGAAAACCAGGTTTCCAAGGTCGACGGCATCGCCCAGGTCACCGCGCAGACGTACATATCGTCGCTCGCCGCGTCCTGTTGCGACGAGAAGGTGCAGATCATCGGATTCAATCCAGACAACGATTTCGTCATCACCCCATGGATCGCGTCCCAGTTCGAGGGGACGCTGAAACGTGGGCAGGCCATCGCCGGCGCGGGCGTCAACGTCTCGTCCAGCGGCACCGTCAGACTGTACGGGCACAAGTTCCCCGTGGTCGCGCAACTGGCCAGCACCGGGACGTCCCTTGACAATTCGGTGTTCGTGAATATGGAAACCGTTCCCGATGTCGTCTCCTATTCCGCGCAGGCCGGACACACGGCGATTCCCGAGCGGTACGCCGACAAGGCGGTTTCCTCCGTCCTCATCAAAGTCGAGGAAGGATACTCGGCCAGACAGGTGGCGGCCAATATCGCCAAGCAAACAGGTCTCAAAGGCCTCGGGTACGTATATCCCGGAGGCATCACATCCACCACGAAGGGCAATCTGACCGTCATCGTTCGATACATCGTGCTGTTCGTCATCGTCTTCTGGCTCATGGGATTGGTGGTGCTCCTTGCGGTGTTCTCCTCGGCCATGAACGAGCGTAAACGCGAGTTCGCCACATACCGTATCCTTGGTGCGACAAGACCCGTTTTGGCCGGCATCGTCATGCGTGAATCGCTGATGATCGGAGCGGCGGGCGGCGTCATCGGCATCGTGGCCGCATCGTTGGCGATCCTTCCGTTCAGCACATTGATAGGCAGACAGTTGCAGCTGCCATATCTGCAGACGAATATATCGAGGACGCTTGCGTTGATCGCCATAAGCCTCGCATTCGCGGTGCTCACCGGGCTGGTCTCATCCGCGGCGTCCGCGGTGAGGCTCTCGTCGCCGGAAACCTACCGGACCTTGCGGGAAGGGGAATGATGCCGAAACATATGATTCTCGAAATGACCGACGTGACGCGTGAATTCAAACGGCGGGGCAGGACGTTCCCTGCCGTCGACCGGGTGAGCCTCTCTCTGGCGGAGGGGGAATTCGCCGCGATCGTCGGACGGTCGGGCAACGGCAAAAGCACGTTGCTCAACCTCGTCGCAGGATTGCTCCGTCCCACTTCCGGGTCGATACGCGTCGACGGCGAGGACATCGTCGCGATGACGGACAACGCCATGTCCGAACTGCGCAACACGTCCATCGGATTCGTCACCCAGTCGCATACGCTGCTGCCGAACCTCACCGCCATCGACAACGTGATGCTTCCCGCCGTGTTGCGACGGCATGAAATCGAAGTCGCGAAAACCGGGAAGCCGCGCGTGCCGCATGACGAGACGGACGGGACACGCGTGCCTGATGCCGTGGATGACGGACTTCCCGATGTCATCGCGGCCGATTCCGCGATACGGAACGTCGGTTCGCCGAGACGGAGCCATTTGGCACTGCGGGCGCATGAATTGCTCCGCGGATTCGGAGTCGATGATCTGGCATCATGCTATCCGAAGGAGCTTTCCGGCGGCGAGATGCGCAGGATTTCCATCGCACGCGCGCTGATGAACGATCCCAGACTGCTGATCGCCGACGAGCCGACCGGAGATCTGGATGCCGAAAGCACCGCCATCGTCATGCGGGAGCTTCATCGGGCGACGCGACATGGCGTGGCCGTGCTGATGGCCACACACGATCCCGACGCCCTCGCTTACGCCACGCGTGCATACCGCATGGATGGAGGCAGACTGGGCGAAATATGATGCCATGACATGCCGTGGGAGGACGGAGGCGTGGTCTCGTCCCGCCCTCATGTGTATTATTAGCTTTTGGTGTGCGCTCACATGGTGCATGCCGTCTGGAGTCTTGGCCCATCAGTGGGTCGGCGGCCGATCTTCGATGCGAGCATCGAAGGTTCAAGCCGTTCGCGCTTCGCGCGAAAAGCACTGGAGAGGCTGGCTCAGCATGCGTCGAGCAATCGAGGCATGTTCCGTTCAGACAACGACAGAACAAACAAAGGAATAAACCAATGACGAACGTTCAGCGTTCTCGCCGCCAGGTGCGCCTTTCCCGCGCCCTCGGCATCGCTCTGACCCCTAAGGCTCAGCGCATTTTCGAAAAGCGTCCGTATGCTCCGGGTGAGCACGGTCGTACCCGCCGCCGCACCGAATCCGATTACGCGGTGCGTCTGCGCGAGAAGCAGCGTCTTCGCGCCCAGTATGGCATCTCCGAGAAGCAGCTCCGCGCCGCTTACGAGAAGGGCACCCACACCGCCGGTCAGACCGGCAACGCCATGCTGACCGACCTTGAGACCCGTCTTGACGCTCTGGTCCTGCGTGCCGGCTTCGCCCGCACCACCGCTCAGGCCCGTCAGTTCGTGGTCCACCGCCACATCCTCGTCGACGGCAACATCGTCGACCGTCCGTCCTACCGCGTCAAGCCCGGCCAGACCATCCAGGTCAAGGCCAAGAGCCAGACCATGGTTCCGTTCCAGGCCGCTGCCGAAGGCGTGCACCGCGACGTGCTGCCGGCGGTCCCGGGCTACCTGGACGTCAACCTGCCTTCCCTGAAGGCCAC
>DKCF01000076.1:17823-35642 GCA_002451435.1 Bifidobacterium sp. UBA6881
CCGGTGCAGGTGAACATCCAGTACGTGGTCGAATTCTACGCCCGCTGATCTGGATCTACATACTGTAAATACATACGGTATAAGGACATACAGCAAAGAGCCTCGCAGCCGTTGCGGCCGCGGGGCTCTTTGCTATTTGGCGGACGCCACGGGTACCATGGAACCATGTTGCTTCATTTACATCTCGTCCGGCACGGGCAGACCTTCTTCAACCGCTACAACAGGCTTCAGGGATGGTCGAATTCCCCGTTGACCGAATCCGGAATCGCGGACGCCGACAAAGCAGCCGGCAAATTGAAGGATTGTGATTTCGCCGCGGCCTATTGCTCCGATACCACGCGCGCCCAGACGACCGCCATGCGGATCCTCGACATGAACGAACAGGCAGGGCATGCTCGCCCACGGCTCATCAGCGATATGCATTTCCGCGAACAGTTCTATGGCTATTTCGAAGGCCAGGACATGGGCGTCGCATGGACCGCGGCCGGCGGACCCCACGGCGCGAAGAACTACAATGACATCGTCGCGAAGTACGGACTTGGCGCGACGCGCGATTTCCTCAAAGAGGCCGATCCCTTCCATGACGCGGAATCCGACGCCGAATACTGGAACCGTGTGGAAGAGGGATTCGCGTTGATCGCCGCCAACACGGACCTGCATGACGGTGATGATGTGCTCCAGATCTCTCATGGCAACACATTGCTGAGCCTGATGCATCGTTTCGCCCCGGAAGGATACGACCTGAGCGAGCGTCCCGCCAACGGTTCGGTGACATGCCTGGATTTCGACACCGCCAAACCGATCGACGATGCGGTGACGGTCATTTCGTACAACCAATGACGAAACGTGGTCAGTCGGGGCTTTTTACTACTGTTAGGCGGGTATTGTGTTCGCGGGAAACCGCGGGACGGAAAAGAGGTACAAGATGGGTGTTGGAGAAATCGCCGGTCTGATCGCGGCGATCGCCTTTGCGATTCTCGCCGGATTCATGATCTACCCATTGATTCGTCTGGGCAAACTGTTCGACCAGATCGCCCAGACGGTCAAGGACACCGGCGACCATGCGATTCCCGCGCTTGACGAGGGCGTGACCACCGTCCAGCAGGTCAACAAATCGTTGGAGGACGTCAACAAGATTTCCGCTGCGGCCTCCACCACGGCCAACAACGTCGGCGCGTTGACCGATCTGTACGGAGCGTTCCTGGGCAAGCCGGTCATCAAAGTGGCCTCTGCCGCATATGCCTTGAAGTCCACCGCGCAATCGTTCCTGAACAAGCGGGACGGCGGCGCCTCACACGGCAAGGAGAACTGATGTTCAAGCGTTTTCTCTGGGTGTCGATAGGCGTTGGCATCGGCGTGATGGCGGTCACCAAGGCCCAGGCCTACGTCAAGGCCAACACTCCGGACAAGGCCCGTCAATTCCTGCTCGGCCCCGATCAGGATCATGTGACCATGCGCACGCTTGAAGGATTGTTCCACGAATTCAACACCGTGCGCCAGGCCCGTGAGGCCGAGCTCAACGCCAAATACGCGAACAAGATCGGTAACTGACGGTTCATGGAACCGTTCCGGCAACAATATCAATAACGTTTGGAAGGCATCGGGCCTTTCAACAATAAAGGAGTTCAATCTCACATGCGCACTTCTGAAATCGCGAAGCGCTATCTGGATTATTTCGAAAAACACGGTCATCTGATCGTGCCTTCCGCATCCCTGATTTCGCCGAACCCCACCACGCTGTTCACCATCGCGGGCATGGTTCCGTTCATTCCGTACCTCATGGGCGAGCAGACGCCGCCGAGGCACCGCATGGCATCCAACCAGAAGTGCGTGCGCACCCTCGACATCGACGAGGTCGGCAAGACCACCCGTCACGGCACCTTCTTCCAGATGCTGGGCAACTTCTCCTTCGGTGACTATTTCAAGGAAGAGGCCATCCATTTCGCATACGAGCTGCTGACCACCCCGCAGGACAAGGGCGGCTACGGTTTCGATCCGGAGAAACTGTGGATGACCACGTACACCGATGACGAACAGGCCCGTTCGATGTGGAAGAACGAGGGCGTCGACCCTGAGCACATCCAGATCATGGGCATGGAAGACAACTTCTGGACGACCGGTGGCCCCGGTCCCGGTGGCCCGTGCTCCGAAATCTACGTTGACCGTGGTCCCGAATTCGGCGTCGAGGGCGGACCCATCGCCGACGAGAACCGTTATATCGAGATCTGGGACCTCGTGTTCGAGAACTACGAGGTCGACAACGTCAAGTCCAAGACGGACCTGCACATCGTCGGTGAGCTTGAGAACAAGAACATCGATACCGGCGCCGGTCTGGAACGTCTCGCGTATCTGATGCAGGGCAAGCAGAACATCTACGAGACCGACGAGGTCTTCCCGGTCATCGAGGCGGCCCAGAAGCTTTCCGGTCGCACCTATGGCGACGACGAGGCCATGGATGTGCGTTTCCGCATCGTGGCCGACCACGTGCGTTCCGCGCTGATGATCATGTCGGACGGCGTACGCCCGTCCAACAATGGACGCGGCTATGTGTTGCGCCGCCTGTTGCGCCGCACCGTGAAGGCCATGCGCGAGCTCGGCGTGACCGAACCGGTCATGCCGACCCTGTTGCCCACCTCCAAGAACGCCATGGAGGCGAGCTATCCGGAGCTCAACGACACGTTCCATGACGTGTCCGAAGCCGCGTACGGCGAAGAGGACGCCTTCCGCCGCACGCTGGAATCCGGCACTGAGATCTTCGACGTCGCGGTCGCCAAGGCGAAGAAGGCCGGTTCCGGCCTGGTCTCCGGCGAGGACGCGTTCAAACTGCACGACACCTATGGCTTCCCCATCGAGATCACGCTTGAGATGGCCGCCGACCAGGGAGTGAAGGTCGACGAGGCCAAGTTCCGCGAGCTGATGGCCGAACAGAAGAGCCGTGCGCGCGCGGACGCTCTGAAGAAGCGCCACAATGTGGATCTGTCGGTCTACGACGACTTCAAGAAGACGCTCGCCAAGCCGATCGACTTCCTCGGATACACCGACATGTCCGCCCGCGCCAAAGTTCTGGGCATCATGCAGGAAGGCAAGGGCTCCGTGCCCGCGGTCACCGGTCCGGCGAATATCGAGGTCATCCTCGACCGCACGCCGTTCTACGCGCAGGCAGGCGGACAGCTCGCCGATCAGGGCGAGATCCTGTCCGACGACGGTGCCGTGCTCGAGGTCGATGACGTGCAGAAGCCGATTAAGGATCTCATCGTCCACCAGTGCCGTTTGACCGAAGGTACGCTGGTCGTGGGCGCCGAAGTCAACGCCAACATCGATCTTGCGCGTCGTGGCGCCATCGCCCGTTCGCACACCGCGACCCACATGGTGCACAAGGCGCTGCGCGAGGAACTCGGCCCGCAGGCCACCCAGCGTGGCTCCGAGGACGCGCCGAACCGTCTGCGTTTCGACTTCCAGTGGTCCAGCGCTCCGAGCAAGAACGCCATGAACGCAGTCGAAGCCCGCGTCAACGAGAAACTGCGCGAGAACCTTGCGGTCACCACGCAGGAAATGAAGTTCGACGATGCCATCGCCCTTGGCGCGATGCACCTGTTCGGTGAGAAATACGGCGACATCGTACGTGTGGTCTCCATCGGTGAGGACGGCTGGAGCCGCGAACTGTGCGGCGGCACCCACATCGACCACGTCGGCAAGATCGGTGCGATTAACATCATGTCGGAGGCCTCCATCGGCTCCGGTGTGCGACGCGTCGATGCCGTGGTGGGACAGAGCGCATACGAGTTCAACGCGCGCGAGCACGCACTTGTCTCCCAGCTTTCCGACATGGTGAACGCACGTCCGGATGAGCTCGCCGACCGCGTGAACACGTTGCTGGCCAAGCTCAAGGAATCCGATCGCCGTCTGGCCGCCATGTACGAATCCCAGTTGGCGGCCGCGGTGCCGGCTTTGGTGTCGGAGGCCAAGGCTTCCCAGGCACCGGTCAAGGTCGCCGTGAAGAACGTCGAGCATTTCGGCTCCTTCGACGCGTTGCGCAAGACCGTGCTCGATGTGCGCGGACAGCTCGGCGACGAGTCTCCGGCGGTGGTCGCACTCGCCGGCGTGAACGAGGATGGCAAGGCCATGGTCGCCGTCGCGACCAACGAGGCCGCCCGCAAGCAGGGCATCAAGGCCGGGGATCTGGCCCGTGGCGCCTCCAAGATGCTCGGCGGCGGTGGCGGCGGCAAGCCCGACTTCGCCCAGGGCGGCGGCGTCGACGCCTCCAAGATCGACGAAGCCCTGAAGGCGTTGGCCGGACAGGCCCTGAAGGGCTGAACCTCCAAGCATGGTTTGGCTTGGAATCGATTTAGGTGATGCCAGGGTCGGACTTGCGTTGTCCGACCCTGAGCTCACCTTCGCCCACCCCGCAGGAAACGTTCAGGTCTACGGGGATTCCTTTCGCGCATTGGATGAGGTCCTTGACGTCATCGAAGATGAATCGGTGGACCATGTGGTCGTCGGATTGCCGCTGCTGCTCAGCGGAGAAGAAGGCAAAAGCGCGAAGAAGGCCCGCCGTTGGGCACGCAATCTCGAAAAGAGGCTGCATGCCGCGGTGGAGGATGAGACATTCGAATTGGCATGCGCGCCGACCGTCGAATTGATTGACGAACGTCTGACGACGGTGACCGCGCACCATCAGCTTTTTGACGCGAGAATCAATGGACGAGGCCACCGTCCGATGGTCGATCAGCAATCGGCGGTGGTGATTCTGCAGACTGCGCTCGACCAAGCCAGAAAGGAAGAGAAGAGAAGCCTGTGACCGACGATCTTAACGATTTTTTCTCGGACAACGCGAAGTGGGTCGACTCCTCGGGCGCTCCGGCTCCTGATCCTTCCGAGCCGCCGCAGCCGCCGAAATCCCGTCGCGACATGCGCCGCCGCCGCAAGGCGAAGCAGCGCCGCCATGGTATCATCATCATCGCATCGGTTGTGGCGGTCGCCCTGATAGCGGTCGGTGGCGTCTTCTGTTTCCGTGGACTGAAGCAGCTGCGCGCCATGAACGAGAACGACAACCAATCCCAGGTCATCGATTTCACCGGTCCTGAAGGGAAAAAGAAGACCTTCACCATCGAATCCGGCCAGGGAGTCGACCAAATCGCGAACAATCTCGTCAAGGCGCGCATCGTCAAATCGGCCGGCACCTTCGCCAGCGCGGTCAGTGCGGCCGACGCCACGTTGTATCCCGGCTCGTACCAGTTGCGCACGCATATGAAATCCGCCGACGTCGTCAAAATACTCTCCGACCCGAGCAAGGCCGGAGGCTTCGCCGAAGTCAAAGCCGGCGAACGGGTCTCGGACGTGATCGAGGCCGCGGCCAAGGCTGCCAAACTTGACGTTTCCGAATTCAAAACCATCATCGACGGCGGAGGCGACGGAATCCTCCCGTCCGAGGCCGGCGGCAAGTTCGAAGGATGGTTGGAACCGGGAAGCTACGATGTGCAGGGCAAGTCCGCGAAGGAGATCCTCAAGAAGATGGTCGACGCGCGCATCGCCAAGCTCGATTCCTTGGGCGTCCCCACAGGGGACGAGCGCGAACGCATTCTGAACATCGCCTCGATTGCGGAATCCGAAGTGGGCAACGAGCAATACTATGGTCAGGTGGCAAGGGTGATCCTCAACCGCATCGCCGACGGCATGCCTCTGGGCATGGACACCACCGTCGCCTACGGTCTGGGCATCTCGGCCAGCCAGCTCACGGATGCGCAGCTGAACGATTCCGGCAACGAGTACAACACCAGAATCCATAAGGGATTGCCGCCGACCCCGATCAGCAATCCAGGGGACAATGCGATTCTCGCGTCCATGAATCCACCGGAAGGCAAGTGGATGTATTTCGTCACCACCAATTTGCAGACGGGGGAGACGAAATTCGTCGAAACCGAAGCCGAATTCTGGAAGATCCGCGACGAATACAAGAACAACAACAAAGACGCGAACTGATTCAACAGAACGCGCAGATGACGACGCTGATCGCCCCGGCCGCCACAATGGCCGGGGCGAACGGCGTTCTGCCGGCGAAACGGGTATCGCGTTGCGGATCGAAACGCAGCCATGCCTTGATCCAGACGAAGCCGATCAACGACATCGCGATCCACCAGCCGACCATCGCCCGTAGGCCGAACATGCCGACGGCAAGACCGACAAGCAATGTGGCGGTGACATCGCCGAATCCCAGATTCCCCGGCTTGGCCAAGGCGAGGCCGCACTGCAATGCGGCCGCCAAGAAGGCGAACAGCAATGATTGCAATACCAGAAACAGGGAATTGGCCGACAACGCGTATATGAGATTCGCCAGGATCTGCAACAGGCAGCCGACGCCTATCCACACGCGGGGAACGCGTCTGGAACGAACGTCCTCAGCACTGACGAGCAGTCCACAAAGCAGACTCGGCAGACAGATCATGTACCACATACCGTTAAGATAGTCCACTAGTTGCATTTGGCAGAAAAGGAGTTGGCATGTTGCGCTGGCAGACAGCAGGGGAATCGCACGGCGAGGCGCTGGTCGCCATGATCGAGGGGTTGCCCGCGGGCGTCCAGGTGTCCACGGAGGACATCGTCGGGGCGTTGGCCCGCCGCCGGCTCGGATACGGCCGTGGCGCCCGCATGAAGTTCGAACAGGACAAGGTCCGCATGCTCACCGGCGTGCGTTTCGGCCGGACCATCGGATCCCCTGTGGCCATCGAGATCGCCAACACCGAATGGCCGAAGTGGACGGAAGTGATGAGCGCGGATCCGCTTGACCACGACATCCCACGCGAGGGACGCAACGCGCCGTTGTCACGTCCCCGTCCCGGCCATGCCGATCTGACAGGCATGCGCAAATACGGTTTCGACGACGCGCGTCCGGTGCTGGAACGCTCAAGCGCGCGCGAGACCGCTTCCCGTGTGGCGCTGGGCGAAGTGGCCGCGCGTTTCCTGGAACAGGCGTTCGGCATCCGCACCGTTTCCCATGTGCTTTCCATCGGAGGCGCCGGCGTGACCGATCCGCAGAAGGCCATGTTGCCGAAGCCCGATGATCTTGAGGCGTTGGATGCCTCGCCGGTCCGCACGCTCGACAAAACCGCCGAGACACAGATGATCGCGCGCATCGACGAGGCGAAAAAGGACGCCGACACATTGGGCGGCGTGATCGAGGTCGTCGTGTACGGCGTGCCCGCCGGAATCGGAACCTATGTGGAATCCGATCGTCGTCTCGATGCGGCCTTGGCCGGTGCGGTGATGGGCATCCAGGCCATCAAGGGCGTGGAGATCGGCGATGGCTTCCTCGAGGCGATGCGTCCCGGCTCCCAGGCTCACGACGAGATGGTGATGGGTAGTGACGGCCATATCGAAAGGCTCAGCAACCGTGCCGGTGGCATCGAAGGCGGCATGTCGAACGGCCAGCCGATTGTGGTGCGCGCCGCGATGAAGCCGATTCCGTCCATTCCCAAGGCGTTGCGTACCGTTGACGTGACTACCGGCGAAGCCGCCCAGGCCATCAACCAGCGTTCCGACAGCACCGCCGTGCCGGCGGCGGCTGTCGTCGCGGAAGCCATGGTCAGACTCACCATCGCGCGGTACGCGCTGGAGAAATTCGGCGGTGACAATATCGCTGAAACCAAGCGGAACGCCGAAAGCTACGTGGCCTCCTGGCCCGAGCACATGAGGTGATTGCCATGAGCAGGATGCGCAGACCGGTCGCGGTGATCATCGGTATGATGGGAGCCGGCAAAACGCGCGTCGGCAAAGAGGTCGCGCAGATGATGCGGCTGCCATTCGCCGATGCCGACAATGAAATCGAACATGACGCGGGAATGAGGATTCCCGAGTTCTTCAGCAGGTATGGCGAGGCCGAGTTCCGCAAGCTGGAAAGCGATGTCGTGCTTGATATGCTGGAGGATTTCGACGGCATCTTCTCCCTCGGCGGAGGCGCGCCGATGACGCCTTCCATCCAGCAGGGGCTTTCGGAGTATATCGAGGATGGCGGCAAGGTCGTTTATCTCATGGCCGACCCGCGTGAGGCCATGGAACGCGCCAACCGTGGCGGCGGTCGACCCATGCTGGACGGCGACGCCGACGCGCGTTGGAAAAAGCTGTATCGGGAGCGCGATCCCGTGTTCAAGCAGGTTGCGAACGTACATGTGCGCACCCATGGTCAGACGCCGCAGGCGGCGGCAAGAAAGCTGATGGAAATGATCAATCAACGAATCGTGCATGTCACAGGCTCCGGCATCGAGCCGTATGACGTATGCATCGGCGAGGGCGTGATGAACCAGTTGGCCCAAGTGCTGGGGGACAGGCCCGCCAAGGTCGCGCTCATCCACACCCAGCCGGTGCAGCGGCATTCCGATCATGCCCGCACCTTGCTGCGCCAAGGCGGTTACGATGTGCACGACATCGTGATCCCCGATGCCGAAGCTGGCAAGACCATCGAGGTCGCCAATGGCATCTGGCAGCGCCTGGGCGAAGAGGGCTTCACCCGCTCCGATGCCATCGTCGGACTAGGCGGCGGCGCGGCGACCGACCTGGCCGGTTTCGTGGCGGCCACGTGGATGCGTGGCATCCGCTATGTGAATTGCCCGACGTCGCTGCTGGCCATGGTCGACGCCTCCACAGGCGGCAAAACGGGAATCAATACTCCTCAGGGCAAGAACCTCGTCGGCTCGTTCTACACGCCCGCCGGCGTGCTCGCCGACATGAAGACGTTGTCTTCGTTGCCGAACGATATTTTCATCGAAGGATTGGGTGAGGTCGCGAAATCCGGTTTCATCAAGGATCCGGAGATTCTGCGCATTCTGGAGACGCATGCCGACGAATTGCGCGGTTTCGATGGTTCCACGTTCCTGAACTCCGACGTGAGGGACGTGGTCGCGGAGCTCATCGAGCGCACTGTGAGGGTCAAGGCCTACCATGTGTCCGCCGATCTCAAGGAAGCCGGCCTGCGTGAGTTCCTCAATTACGGGCACACGCTCGCCCATGCCATTGAGAAGCTGGAGCATTTCCGCTGGCGTCATGGCAATGCCGTGGCCGTCGGATGCGTGTATGCCGCTGAGCTCGCGCACCTGCTCGGATACATCGACCAGGACCTCGTGGACTACCACCGCTCGCTTCTGGGCTCCTTGGGACTGCCCACCTCATGGAGCAACGGCACATGGGACGAGGTGCTCGCCCTGATGCACCGGGACAAGAAGGCTCGGGGCAACAAGCTCCGCTTCGTGGTGCTTGACGGCGTCGGCCATCCCATCCATTTGGAGGATCCGCCGGCGGACGCGGTCGAAGAGGCGTTCCGGCGCATCAGGAAATAGCGAAGCAGCGGTCAGCAATCGGAAATTCCGGCAATCGGAAATTATCAGGGGGAGTCATACCATGACCAAAGTAGTGGTTGTCAACGGGCCGAACCTCGGGCGCCTTGGTGTGCGTCAGCCCGATGTCTACGGCAAGCAGGATCTTGCGACATTGCGCGCGTTGTGCACGCAATGGGGCGCGGATCTCGGACTGGACGTCGAGGTGCGCCAAAGCGATGACGAGGCGGAGATGATTCATTGGATGCATCAGGCGGCCGATGAGAAGACGCCGGTCGTCATGAATCCGGCGGCGTTCACCCATTATTCCTATGGCCTTGCCGACGCTGCCCATATGGTCATCGACGAGGGATTGCCGCTGATGGAGGTGCATATCTCCAATCCATCGGCGCGCGATGAATTCCGCAAACGCTCGGTCATCTCCCCGGTCGCCACGGGAACCATCACCGGCATGGGCTTCTACGGGTACAAATTGGCGTTGGACGCCGTGGCGCATCTGGTCGAAAAGCATTAGGGCATCCGCCAGGTCATCGGATGGCCGACCCCTGCGGCGGACGCCGGTGGCATCACGATCGTGCGCGGGGACGTCAGATATTTGACGTCCCCGCGCCTGTCTTCCGGCCGTCTCGAGGAAACACGCCGCGTCTTATGCCACTGATAGACTGAAGTTCCATGGTTAGAAGACAACATGGCAATTCTCAAGAACACGTCACCAAGCATATTTTCGTCACCGGCGGCGTCGTTTCCTCCCTCGGCAAAGGCCTGACAGCCTCTTCCCTCGGCCGCTTGCTTCGTAGCCGCGGCATCAAGGTTTTGCAGCAGAAGCTCGATCCGTACATCAACGTGGATCCGGGCACGATGAACCCGTTCCAGCACGGTGAGGTCTACGTCACCGAGGACGGCGCCGAAACCGATCTCGACATCGGCCACTACGAGCGCTTCCTGGACGTCTACCTGAGCCAGAAGGCCAACGTCACCACCGGACAGATCTACCAGGAGGTGCTGCGCAAGGAACGCGCCGGCGAATATCTTGGCCAGTGCGTGCAGGTCATTCCGCACATCACCAACGAGATCAAGGCCCGTATGCGCGCCCAGGCGTCCGATGACGTCGATGTGATCATCACCGAAATCGGCGGCACGGTCGGCGACATCGAATCCCAGCCGTTCCTCGAGGCCGCGCGCGAGGTGCGTCGCGACCTCGGCGCCGAGAACTGCATGTTCGTGCATGTCTCCCTGGTGCCGTACATCGCGGCCGCCCATGAGCTCAAGACCAAGCCGACCCAGCACTCCGTCATGATGCTGCGCCAGCTGGGCATCTCCCCGGACGCACTGGTGCTGCGCTCCGACCGTCCGCTTAACCAGGCCATCAAGGACAAGATCTCCCTGATGTGCGACGTCGACTCCGAAGGCGTCGTCAACTGCGTGGATGCCCCGAGCATCTACGACGTGCCGAAGATCCTCTTCAACGAGGGGCTGGACGCCTACGTGGTCCGTGAGCTCGGCCTGCCGTTCCATGACGTCGACTGGGACGAATGGGAGGACCTGCTGGAGCGCGTGCATCATCCGAAGCATGAGGTCAATGTGGCGATCGTCGGCAAGTACATCGATCTGCCCGACGCGTACCTCTCCGTCACCGAAGCCATCAAGGCCGGCGGTTTCGCCAACTGGGCCAAGGTCAACGTCAAGTGGGTGGCGGCCGACAAGTGCGCCACCGAGGAAGGCGCAGCGGCGGCCCTCGATCAGGTCGACGGCATCGTGATTCCCGGTGGTTTCGGCATCCGAGGCATCGACGGCAAGATCGGCGCGTTGCGCTACGCCCGCGAGAACAAGCTCCCGGCGTTGGGTCTGTGCCTCGGCCTGCAGTCCATGGTCATCGAATACGCACGCGACGTGCTGGGCATCGAGGACGCGAATTCCTCCGAATTCGACCCGAACTGCGCCAACCCGGTCATCGCCACCATGGAGGAGCAGAAGGACATCGTTGCTGGCAAGGGTGACATGGGCCACACCATGCGACTCGGTTCGTACCCGGCGGAACTGGAGGAAGGCTCCATCGTCGCCGAGCTGTACGGCACCACGCATGTCACCGAGCGCCATCGTCACCGTTATGAGGTGAACGTGGCATACAAGGACCGTCTGCGTGAGGGCGGACTGCGCATCTCCGGCCAAAGCCCGGATGGAGAGCTCACCGAGTTCGTCGAGCTGCCGCGCGAGGTGCACCCGTTCTTCGTGGCCACCCAGGCGCATCCTGAGTTCAAGTCCCGTCCGACCAAGCCGCACCCGCTGTTCGCGGGATTGGTCAAGGCCGCGCTCGATCATCAGCAGGCACGCTGAGACGATATCGCGTAAAGCGTAAAGGCGGGAAGCGTATGGGCTTCCCGCCTTTGCTATGTAGCGAACGTCACACCGGATCGGCCGTCGAATTTTGAGTGTGGTCTGGTGTTTCTTGACGCAGTCTGTTAGGTTGTCATAGGTACCAATGAGTGAATGGAGGCAGCGTACGGTGGCAGAGAACCAAGCGCCCAACGCCGCGGCTGACGTTGAGATGAGCCAGTATGTGGCTGATCGCACGCGTGTGAACGAAGACAAGATCAAGCAGGATGATGAGATCATCCAGCAATTCGGCGACTACAGCTATGGGTGGCACGATACGGATTTTGCCGGTGAGGCGGCCAAGAAAGGCATTGACGAAAACGTCGTGCGCGCCATTTCGGCCGACAAGCACGAACCGGAATGGATGCTGCAGAAGCGTCTGGAGGGGTATCGCGACTTCATCAATCGTCCGATGCCGCAATGGGGCGTTGATCTGAAGGATTTCGACGCCGATGATTTCAAGTACTACGTCAAGCCTCTCGACAAGCAGGCGACCACATGGGAGGATCTGCCCGACGAGATCCGCACCACCTACGACAAGCTCGGCATCCCCGAGGCAGAAAAGGGCAGGTTGGTCTCCGGCGTCGCCGCGCAGTACGAATCCGAGGTCATCTACAATTCCATCCAAGAAGACCTGAAGAAGCAGGGCGTCATCTTCGTGGATACGGACACCGCGGTGCAGAAGTACCCGGATCTGGTCAAAAAGTACTTCGGCAAATGCATTCCGAGCAACGACAACAAGTTCTCGGCGCTGAACACCGCGGCATGGTCGGGCGGCTCCTTCGTCTATGTGCCGAAGGGCGTGCATGTGGACATCCCGCTGCAGGCGTACTTCCGCATCAACACCCCGAACATGGGACAGTTCGAACGTACGCTCATCATCGCCGATGAAGGCTCCTACGTGCATTACGTGGAAGGCTGCACCGCGCCGATCTATTCCACGGACTCGCTGCATTCCGGCGTCGTGGAGATTTTCGTCGAGCCGCACGCGCGCGTGCGCTACACCACCGTTCAGAACTGGTCGAACAACGTGTACAACCTGGTGACGCAGCGTGCGTACGTGCGCGAAGGCGGCACCATGGAATGGGTGGACGGCAACATCGGTTCCAAGGCGACCATGAAGTACCCGGCGTGCATCCTCGCGGAACCGTATGCGAAGGCGAGCACCATGTCGCTCGGTTTCGCAGGCAAGGGACAATACCAGGACACCGGCGCGAAGATGATCCATCTCGCTCCGCACACCAGCTCGACCATCGTCGCCAAATCGATTTCCCGCGGAGGCGGACGCTCCGCCTACCGTGGTCTGGTCAAAATCGTCAAGGGCGCCGAAGGCTCCTCGAACTCGACGGTGTGCGACGCCCTGCTGGTCGATGAATTCAGCCGTTCAGACACCTATCCGCATGTGGATGTGCGCGAGGATGACGTCTCCATGGCGCATGAGGCGACGGTCTCCAAGGTATCCGAGGACCAGCTCTTCTATCTGATGAGCCGAGGGCTTTCCGAAGAGGAGGCGATGGGCATGATCGTGCGCGGCTTCGTCGAACCGATCAGCCGTGAGCTGCCGATGGAATACGCGCTTGAACTGAACCGACTGGTGGAACTGCAGATGGAAGGATCGGTGGGCTGATCACCATGGCACAAACTCAGGAAATCAACATTCCCGTCGCGGATCCGTCCGATCCGTACGCGAACCCGGCGGCCATGCCGTCATCGGCGGACCGCGCGCCGCGCTCATTCGAGGTGGAGGCGTTCGCCGAGCCGAACCGCAAGCAGGACGATTGGCGATATACCCCCGTGGAACGCATCGAGGAGTTTTTCGACACGTTCACGCCATCGAACGAAACCCGGATCACGGTTTCCATGATCGACGGCTCCGCATTGGCTTCCGGTGTGGCCTACGCCGAAGCGCGTCCGGGCGACGCGAACACCGGCATCGTATCCAAGCCGTCCGACCGCGCCGCGGCCGTGGAATGGAATTCCGCGCAACGTGCCGGAATCCTTTCCATCGATGGTGAGATCGACCAGCCCGTACTGGTCAGGATCCATGGCGTCGGCACCGATCTGGACGCTTTCCATCTGGTGATCGTCGCCGCGGACCGCGCCCATGCCGATGTGGTGGTGGAGCACGATGGCGACGCGCGTTTCGCCGAGGGCGTGGAAATCTCCACCGGCAAGGATTCGCACGTCTCCACCACCTTCATCCAGGAGTGGAGCAAGAATTCCAAGCATGTCGGCAACCAGCGCATCCACGTCGGTGAGGGGGCGTCGCTGCGCCATTCCGTGATCACGCTCGGAGGCGAAGTGGTTCGTCTGCGTATGGACCAGGATTTTGGCGGGGAACAGGGCGACCTCAACATGCTGGGCATCTACTTCGTGGATCCCGAGGAACACATCGAGCACCGTACGATGGTCGTGCATAACCATCCCGACTGCAAGAGCCGCGTGGTCTACAAGGGCGCGCTGGAAGGCAAGGGCGCGCATTCCACATGGGTGGGCAATGCGTTGATCCAGCCCACCGCGCCGGGCACGGATTCCTATGAGCTCAACCGCAATCTGGTGCTCACCCCAGGCGCCATCGCCGATTCCGAGCCGAATCTGGAAATCGAGAACGGCGACATCATCGGTGCGGGCCATGCATCCTCGGTCGGACGTTTTGATGATGAGGAGCTGTTCTATCTGCAGTCCCGTGGCATTCCGGAGACGGAGGCGCAGAAGTTGGTGGTACGCGGCTTCTTCGGCGAGCTTGTCGAGGAGATCGGCATTCCGGCGATTTCCGAGCATCTCATGGATGCGATCGACAAACGTCTGGCCCGCGGCGAAAGCGATGCGGTGGCACAGGTACTGGAAGAGAAATAACCTTTAGGAGCGGAACATGTCAACACTTGAAATCAAAGACCTCCACGTGCATGTGGAGACCAAAGACGGCATCAAGCCGATTCTCAAGGGAGTGAACCTCACGGTGCACTCCGGCGAGACCCATGCGATCATGGGACCCAACGGATCGGGCAAGTCCACCTTGGCCTATACGTTGGCGGGTCATCCGAAGTACGTCGTCGATTCCGGCGAGGCCCTGCTGGATGGACGGGACATCCTCAAGATGACTCCGGACGAGCGCGCGAAGGCGGGGTTGTTCCTCGCCATGCAGTATCCGGTCGAGGTGCCGGGCGTGTCGATGACCAACTTCCTGCGTACCGCCAAAACCGAAGTGGACGGGAAGGCTCCGGCCATCCGCACATGGGCCAAGGAGCTGTCCGAGGCCATGAAGCGTCTCAAGATGGATCCGAAATTCGCCACGCGTTCCGTGAACGAGGGATTCTCCGGCGGTGAGAAGAAGCGCGCCGAAGTGCTGCAGCTGGAGCTTCTGAAGCCGAAGTTCGCCATTCTCGACGAAACCGATTCCGGTCTCGACGTCGATGCGCTGCGCATCGTGTCCGAAGGTGTGAACAGGGCCAAGGAGGCCAGCCAGTTCGGCATCCTCATGGTCACCCATTACACGCGCATCCTGCGCTACATCAAACCGGACATCGTGCACGTGTTCGCGGACGGCCATTTCGTCAAGACCGGTGGTCCGGAATTGGCGGATGAGCTCGAAGAGACCGGTTACGACGCATACCTGCCGGAAGGCTCTGATTCAGAAAGCGCGTTGGCATGACAGATTTCGCTGCTATTCGAAGCCAGTTCCCGATTCTCGACCAGCAGATCCACGGTCATCCGCTGGTCTACCTCGATTCCGCGGCGACCTCTCAGAAGCCGCAGTGCGTGATTGATGCGGAAAGCGATTTCTACAGGACGATCAACGCCGGCGTGCACCGTGGCGCCCATGAGCTTGCCGCACGAAGCACCATGGCCTTCGAGGAGGCCCGTGCCAAGGTGGCGAAGCTCGTTGGAGCCAACTCCGCAGAAGGCGAAGAGGAGATCGTCGTCACCGGCGGCGCCACGGCGGGACTGAACCTGTTGGCCACCGCGTTCGGCAACGCCTCACTCGGTCGTGGCGGTGCCGCAGCCAAGCGCTTCGCGCTGAAGCCGGGCGACGAGATCGTCGTCTCCAAGGCCGAGCACCATTCGGTGCTGCTGCCTTTCCAGGAACTCGCCATGCGCACCGGTGCCACATTGAAATGGTTCGATCTGGATGATGAGGGACGCATTCGCTCGGACACCGCGGATGAGGTGATCACCGAGCGCACGAAGATTGTCGCGATTACCCATGTCGGCAACACCACCGGCGCGATCACCGACATCGCGCCCATCATCCGCAGGGCCCATGAGGTCGGCGCGGTGTTCGTGCTCGATGCCTGCCAGTCCGTGCCGCATCTGAAAATCGATTTCCATGCATTGGACGTTGACTTCGCCGCATGGAGCGCACACAAGATGTACGGTCCGACCGGCGTCGGATTCCTGTACGGCAAGCGTGAGATGCTTGAGGCGCTCCCCCCGGCGAACTTCGGCGGTTCCATGGTCGAGCTCGCATGGATGGACCAGGAGGCGCAGTACATGGAGCCTCCGGCACGTTTCGAAGCGGGCACGCAGCCGGTCGCCCAGGTGGTCGCCGCTGGTGTCGCCGCGGAATGGCTGATGAACATCGGCATGGAGAATCTTGAGGCGCATGAGAAGACCATCGCCGCGGAACTGCTGAAGATGGGCGACATCGACGGCATCCGCATCCTTGGCCCGCGCGACAACGTGAATCGCATCGGTACCGTGGCGTTCGAGGTCGAAGGCGTGCATCCGCACGATGTCGGCCAGTTCATCGACGCGCAGGGCATCGCCATTCGCGTCGGCCACCATTGCGCGCAGCCGGTGCACCGCCACTTCGGCGTGTACGCGTCGAACCGCGCGTCGAGCGGCATCTACAATTCCGTCGAAGACGCCCAGGCGCTTATCGAGGCGTTGAAAAAGGTCCGTCCGTTCTTTGAGGTTGAGTAATAGGTATGAGTGATTTCGGAATGTCCGGCAGCGACCTTGAGGAGATGTATCAGGAGGTCATCCTCGAGGCCGCGAAGCACCCGCACGGCAAGGAGCATTTCGCTGCCGACCTGGCTCAAGAGGGTGCGCTGAAGAACGTGGATGCAACGGTCCGCGCGACCCATGAGTATTGCACGCCCGGCGAATCCCACCAATTCAATCCGACATGCGGCGATGAGGCGACCGTGCATGTGGAGGTTTCCGACAGCGAGCCCCACACCATCGAACATGTGATGTGGGACGGTCACGGATGCTCCATCTCGCAGGCCAGTCTCTCGGTGATGGTGGATCTTGTGGAAGGAAAGACCGTTGACGAGGCCATGAAACTGGCCGGCACCTTCCACAAGCTGATGGAATCACGCGGCAAGGGCCTGAATGACGAGGCCGCCGAGGAGTCCTTGGAGGACGGCATCGTTTTCCAAGGCGTCTCCCAATATCCGATGCGCATCAAGTGCGCGTTGCTCGGATGGGAGGGCATGAAGGATTCCGTGGCCAAGGCGTTGGCCGCGAAGGCATGAAATCGCCACTGGTGTTTCGACCGTCGTTCCCCGATGGACGAAACACCGGTGACAAACCTCGCATGACGCGATAACCTACCGACAGTATGACAACGAAACGTTATATGGAGCGATAATGAGCGATACCTTGGTACCCGAGCCTCAGGCTTCGATTTTCGATTCCGTGGCCAAAGCATTGGGCAACGATGAGTCCGCGGCTCGCCGCGTCATGCTCAATCCCAATCTGGCCAAAGGATTCAAAGATGGCAAGCCGGTGGACACCGAACAGAACGACGATGCGCAGCATGATGCCTGCGGTTGCGGCAACGATGAGGACAACTGCGGTTGCGCCGATGAGCAAGAGGACGGCATTCCGCTGAAGGCGGTCGATGATATCGGCCGCGCCACGGCGGAAGACGTCAAGGAGGCCTTGCATCAGGTCATCGATCCCGAGCTCGGCATCGACGTGATCGATTTGGGATTGGTGTACGGCATTGAAATCGACGAGCTCGGCCGTGCGATCATCACCATGACGTTGACCACGCCGGCATGTCCGTTGACCGATCTTATCGAAGACGAGTGCGCCAGCACTTTGGCGGGCTTGGTCGAGGAATTCCGCATCGACTGGACCTGGCAGCCACGTTGGACGATGGACAAGATCACT
>DKCF01000076.1:35728-43924 GCA_002451435.1 Bifidobacterium sp. UBA6881
CACGATGGGCCGTGCGAAATCACATGGCCCATTTCGCGTCCATGGCTTCCAGATGACGAGGCCGCGTAATGCGATGAAAAAGGCTCTTCCGCTTCATATCACAAAGCGGAAGAGCCTTTTTCAGTTATCGGAATGGTCAGTCGTCCACGACCGTGCCCTTTGGAACGACGGTGATGCCGTCCGGCGTGACGGTGAATCCACGTGCCAAGTCGTGCTCGGTGTCGATGCCGACGGTGGAGTTCTCCATCAGCACGACGTTCTTGTCGAGAATCGCCTTGTATACGCGTGCGCGACGGTTGATGACGACGCCATCGAACAGAATCGAGTCGACGACCTGCGACCACGAATGGATACGCACGTTCGGAGACAGCACGGAATGATGCACCTCGCCACCCGAAACGATGACGCCGGGGGAGACGATGGAATCGGTGGCATGCCCCAGACGATCGCGTCCCGCATGCACGAACTTCGCCGGCGGAAGGTTGCCGGACAACGTGTAGATCGGCCATTCCGTGTTGTACAGGTTGAACTCCGGCACGTAGGAAATCAAATCCATATGCGCGTCGTAGAACTGCTTCAACGTACCCACATCGCGCCAGTACGCATGGTCGGTAGGCGTGGATCCCGGAATCTCGTTGGAGTTGAAGTCGTAGACGCCGGCCTCGTGACGCGCCGCGAAGTACGGTGCGATGTCACCGCCCATATCGTGCTTGGTCTCTTCGGCCTTCTCATCAAGGGCGAGCGCGGCGAACAACGCATCGGTGTTCGCCACGTAGTTGCCCATCGAGGCGAGAATGGTGTTCGGATCGTCGGGCAGTCCTTGGGTGGTCTTCGGCTTTTCATGGAACGACTTGATCATGTTCGGATGGTCCGGATCGACCTCGATCACACCGAACTGGTCGGACTGGCTGATGGGCTGGCGGATGCCGGCGACGGTGAATTCGGCCCCCGATTCGATGTGCTGGCGCACCATCTGTTCGAAATCCATGCGATACACGTGGTCGGCGCCGACGATCACCACGATGTCCGGCTGCACATCCTCGATGATGTTGATGGTCTGGTAGATGGCATCGGCGGAACCGAGGTACCAATGCTTGCCGAGACGCTGCTGCGCGGGAACAGGGGAGACATAGTTGCCCAGCAACGGGGAGAAACGCCATACCGTCGAGATATGGCGGTCGAGGGAATGGGACTTGTACTGGGTGAGCACGACGGTCTGCATGTATCCGGAGTTGACCAGATTGCTTAGCGGAAAGTCGATAAGACGGAAAACGCCCCCGAAGGGAACCGCCGGCTTGGCTCTGTCTCTGGTCAAAGGCATGAGCCGCGTGCCTTCGCCTCCTGCAAGCACAATGGAAAGAATTTTCGGATTCTTTGCCATGGGAACTCCTCTCCGTGAGCGTCGTCTCGACACTATATACACATCGTTCGTCCGGTCGGCTTCCTCGCAAAACCGCTTACGCACTTAATAATCGCATATTTTTCACGACATGCAAGGGATTTCCGTCGCGAGTCTTGAAAATTCGTCCGTTGTTTCGCCTCCGTTGAGACGAATGTTCGGTTCCGTTTCAACGTCTGGCGGTGGCGTAGAACGCCACCGCGCTCGATGCGGCGACATTGAGGCTGTCGACGCCATGGCTCATGGGAATCTTCACGGTGAGATCCGCACGCGAGATGGTGTGATGGGACAGTCCGTCTCCTTCGGTGCCGAAAATCAGCGCGAGCCTGTCGATGTGGTCGGCCTCGGTCCGCGCATTGTTCAGACGGCGCACCAGTTCGTCCAATGAGATGGAGTCGTCCTCCAGCGCCATCGCCACGGTGGTGAATCCGAGGTCGTGCAGTTCCCGCATGCCGGTGAACGGCCAGTAATGCTTGTCATCCCCGCCGATGCGCGTCCATGGGACCTGGAACACCGTGCCCATCGACACGCGTGCGGCGCGACGGTACAGTGGATCGCCGCAGGAAGGCGTGACAAGGACGGCATCCACGTCAAGCGCGGCGGCCGATCGCATCAGAGCGCCGACGTTCGTATGGTCGACGATGTTCTCCATGACCGCGATGCGCTTCGCACCCTGGCATACCTCGGCGACGCTGGGCAACGGCCAGCGTCGCATGGCCGCCAGCGCGCCGCGGTGCAGACGATAGCCGGTGAGTCTATGAAGCTGCTCGGGGGAGGCGACATATACGGGAATGCGCTCTCCCCAGTGTGCGTCGATGAAATCGAAGGTGTCGGCCATGCCTTCGATCCACGGTTCCTCGACCAGCAAGGAGATCGGTTCGCGATTCGCGGCCAAGGCGCGGTCGATCACCTTGGGGGACTCGGCGATGAACAGGCCCTTGCTGGGCTCAAGCCTGTTGCGTAATTGGATTTCCGTGAGATTGGTGTACGCGGCCACGCGTTCGTCGTCGACGGAATCAAGATGAATGAACTGCATGGCACATCTTTCGCTAGACACAATTCGTCAGATACAAGAAAACCCCTTGTTTCCAAGGGGTCTTTCCGGTGTCCGGAGCGGGACTTGAACCCGCACGCCTGTATAAAATAGGCACTAGCACCTCAAGCTAGCGCGTCTACCATTCCGCCACCCGGACAGGTGCGTTGCTCAGCGGCAACGAAAGAAAACTATAGCAGACGATTTCCGATGTGCAAATCTCGGCGTGTCGCGTTTGGTTCCAATGCCGATATGTGGCCTGTTGTAGGCTCGGGAGCTATGACTGATGCCCTTTTTCTGCTTGATACGGAACATGATGACGTGCCGGTGAACAGTGATGCGTTCATCGCCGGATGGAAATTGACGCTGCCGTCTTCGGTGAGGCGGCATGCGGTCCAGGCCATGCGGTTGAAGGACGGTGACGAGCTGCAATTGTCGGATGGCAGGGGACTACGGATCCACGCGGTGCTGCGCGATGCCCAGCAGGGCATCGCCGAGGTGCTGAGGTTCGGCAGGGAACCCGAACCGATGGTTCGGCTCGCGCTGGTCCAGGCGTTGGCGAAAACCGGCCATGACGAACAGGCCATCGACACCGCGACGCAGATCGGCGTGGACGAGGTCGTGCCCTGGCAGGCGGACCGTTCGATCGCCAAATGGAAGCCGGGACGCACCGACCGCAAGTGGCGGCAGGTGCTTGACGCGGCCACGGAGCAATCGCGCCGCGCGTGGAAGCCGGAATTGGACGATTGCGTGACCAGCAAGCAGGTGGTGGCCATCTGCAGACGCGCGTGCGTGCACGGCGACATGGTGGTCGTGCTGCATCAGGATGCGACGAAGACCTGGGATCAATTGGAGGATGCGGTCGCGGGTCTTGCCGACAGGTGCCTGAACGACGGCCGTCAGCGCACCGTATACGTGGTGGTGGGGCCCGAAGGCGGCATCAGCGACGCCGAAGTCGGGTCTTTCACCGACGCGGGGGCGGAGGCGTGCGTGCTGGGCGGCAACATTCTGCGTGCTTCGACGGCGGGCCCGGTGGCGTTGTCGCTGCTGGCCCGCGCATTGGGGCGTTTCTCCTGACGGCGCGCGGATGCGGATGCGGGGATTATCCCGGTTGCGCAATAGCATGGTAGCGAAGATTGCCAAGACCAAAAGGAGCATCATGAGCGACAAGGATTGCCTGTTCTGCAAGATCATCGCCGGGGAGATTCCGAGTGAGAAGGTGTATGAGGACGACACCACATATGCGTTCAAGGACATCAATCCGAAGGCCAAGGTGCACGTGCTCGTCGTTCCGCGCAGGCATTACGCGAATGTGGCCGAGCTCGCGGCGGCGGATCCGCAGCAGCTTGCGCATATGGCCCAAGTTGCCCAGAAGATCGCCGACAAGGAGTTCCATGGTGCCTTCCGATTGATTTTCAACACCGGTCTCGATGCCGGGCAGACCGTGTTCCACGTGCACGCCCATGTGCTTACCGGTGAAAAACTCGACGAGTAGTCGGCATGCCGTGGCCGCGGCATGCGGCGTCCGCGCGGCGGTCGCGCAGGCACGCTGCCGCGCGGAGAGATTGATTCATCGAATTCGGTAATACAACGAAATATATCGGAAGAGGTTTTGTGGCCACTACTACACGTACCATCGCGATTCCTCGGCAGCTTGATCCGGTGTCCGTCCTTGGCCCGGTGGACGAGGTGCTTCGGGAAGTGGAACGGGCGTTCCCCGATCTGACCATCATCGTGCGCGGGAACCGCATCGCGATCATGTCCCGTTCCAGCAAATCCGAACCGCAGGCATCGCAGGCCGAACAGGTGATCGCCGACATCATCCAGGCGGCGTATACGGCGCCCATGGACGCGGACACCGTCCGCCGCATGCTCGACCAGAACGTATTGAAGAACGACGTGCGTGCGAAACATCCCGGGCACGGACGCATTGTCGAGGAACTGCGTTTGACCGACGTACAGCAGTCCCGTTCCAACGAGAGGGAGGAACTCGCCGACCGACGCAAGCCGCATGTGCCGGGCGTCATCACCTTCGCCGCGGGCAAACCGGTCCGAGCCAAGACCGCAGGCCAGATCGCCTACGTCAATGCCATCGAATCGCATACCATCACCTTCGCCATCGGACCCGCGGGAACGGGAAAGACGTATCTGGCGGTGGCCAAGGCCGTGCGCGCCTTCCAGGACCGTCAGGTGCGACGCATCATCTTGACCCGTCCCGCGGTGGAGGCCGGAGAGAACCTCGGCTTCCTGCCGGGAACGCTGAACGAGAAGGTCGATCCCTATCTTCGTCCGCTCTATGATGCCCTGTCGGATATGCTCGGCGCCGACCAGCTCAAACGCTATATGGATGACGGCGTCATCGAGGTGGCTCCCTTGGCATACATGCGTGGACGCACCTTGAACGACGCCTATGTGATCCTCGATGAGGCGCAGAATACCACCGAGCAGCAGATGAAGATGTTTCTGACGCGTCTTGGCTTCAACACCAAAATGGTCATCACCGGTGATGTGACGCAGGTGGATCTCACGGTACCGAAGTCCGGGCTCGCCACCATCGAACGGATTCTCGACGGCATCGACGGCATCGCCTTCGCGCATCTGAACGCGGAGGACGTGGTGCGGCACGCACTGGTCGGGAAGATCGTGGCGGCCTATGACCGCCACGCGGCCATAGCGGGCGACCACAGCAGAAAACGGCACTGTCATGTGGAGAAACGGACGGATGATGGCGACGAAATCGAAAGGAACGCCGAATGAGCGTTGATGTGACGAACGAGACCGCATGGCAGATCGACGGCAAGGTGTTCTCCGATCTGGGCGTCTGGGTGATGGACCAGATGCGGGTGAGCACGCAGTCCGACCTGACCATCATGTTTGTCGACCCCGATCCCATCGCGCAGCTCCATCTGCGCTGGATGAACCTTGAAGGGCCCACGGATGTGATGAGCTTCCCCATGGACGAGCTTCGTCCCGGCGATGGCCAGACGGTGATGGAAGGTGTGCTCGGCGACATCGTGATCTGCCCATGGGTCGCGGCTCAGCAGGCCCTTGCCGCCGGACACAGCACCATGGAGGAAATGATGCTGCTGACCATCCATGGCATCCTGCACCTGCTCGGATACGATCATGCGAGCAAAGAGCAGGAACGGCAGATGTTCGGGCTCCAGCGCCAGCTGCTGCTCACGTTTTTCGCATTGCGCCAAGGTTTCGAGGACAGGGCCTCGCTTCCCGCCGGCACGCCTGACGCGTTGGCCGAATGGGACCGCGAGCACGGTTCCGGCCGGCAAGTGGCGAAGTAGCGGCGAACTGGCTTGGACGCGGGAACGAATGGGGGAGTGAAGATGGAAACGACGACCATCGCAATAATGGCCGTGTTGGTTGTTGTCGCAATGCTGTTGGTCTGGCTGTCGTTCGCGATGGCGGCGGCCGAAGGCGCGGTGGGAAGGGTGACGCGCGCGAGCCTGAACAACCGCATCCTCGAGGTGCAGACCGATTCGGAGCTTTCCCCGTTCATTCGCGACAAGAAGATTCGGCGCATCTCCAAGGTGCAGCATCTGATTTCGGATCGGTACGCCACCGCCGGATCGTGCGCGTTCTTCCGCATCGCCTGCAACGTCATCGACGGCGTGCTGGTCGCGGTCGTCGCGATGCTGGGCAGGGTTCCTCTGTGGGCGCAGCTGCTTGCGGGATTCGTGTTTGCGCTGATTGTGGCCGTGGTGTCGCTGCTGGTGCGTCCACGCAGCGCAGGCGCCTCCAAGCCGGTCGACATCATGCTGCAGCACGCCAACGCCGTTTCGGTGGCGGCTGCGCTGACGCCGTTCGCCAAAATCGGAGGGCAGAAGGATTTGTCCAAAAGGCATGGCGATGATTTGTCCGACGACGAGGAACTGGAGAAGCTCCAGCTCGAGCAGGGGCGTGCCACCATTGACCGTCTGGTGGAGGCGAACGATTTCGATCCGGAAGTCTCCGAAATGCTGCGCAACGTGCTTACGCTTTCCGAAACGCTGACCCGCGAGATCATGGTGCCGCGCACCGACATGATCTGCATCGAGCGCGGCGAGAATCTGGAAAGCATGCTGAAGCTCTGCTCGCGTTCCGGCTTCTCCCGCATTCCGGTCATCGGCGACGATGTCGACGATCTGGTGGGTGTCGCCTACCTGAAGGACGCCGTGCGCGCCACGGCGTTCAACCGCGCCGCGGTGACCCGCGATGTCGAGTCCATCGTGCGCGATCCGATGCTCGTGCCGGAATCCAAACCGGTCGACGACCTGTTCCATCAGATGCAGCGCACCCGCCAGCATGTGGCCATCGTCGTCGACGAATACGGCGGCATCGCCGGCATGGTAACCATCGAAGACGCCATCGAGCAGATCGTCGGCGAATTGGAGGACGAGCACGACCGCACCCAGCATGCCAATCCGGAACGTATCGGCGACCACCAGTGGAGCATGCCGGCGCGCACGCCTATCGCCGATTTGGAGGAGATTTTCGAAATCGACATCGACGAGGATGACGTTGACACCGTGTATGGATTGCTGACCAAGCTTCTCGGCCGGGTTCCGATCGTCGGCTCATCGGCGGTCACACGTGGCCTGCGGCTTACTGCGGTCGATTCCGCGGGCCGTCGCAAGAAGGTCTCGACGATTGTGGTGGAGCCCGCCCACGTCGATGGCGTGGACGAAACTGGAACGCGGCACGAAGATCATTCCGACAATGCCGGCAAGGCATCGAACAACGACAAGGATTCCAAAAACAAGCATGACTGAAGACAACATCGTGACAACGGCCGAACATGCCGATTCCGCAGCCCCCATTCCATACCGTTCCGGATTCGTGGCGGTCGTGGGACGTCCGAATGTCGGCAAATCCACGTTGATCAACGCGCTTATCGGATCGCAGATCGCCATCGCGTCATCGCGTCCGGAAACCACTCGAAAGGCCATTCGCGGCATTCTGACCACGGACCACGCCCAGTTGGTTTTGGTGGACACCCCGGGCATCCACCGTCCGCGCACGTTGCTCGGCCAAAGACTCAATGATGTTGTGGAGGAGTCGCTGTCCGACGTGGACGCCATCGCGTTCCTGCTGCCCGCCGATCAGGAAATCGGCCCCGGTGACCGCCGTATCCTCAGCCGTCTGCGCTCCGATTTCGCGGTGAAACGCGACGACGGCGGATTCAAATGGAAGGTGCCGCTGATTGCCATCGTCACCAAAATCGACGAGCTGAACCGCGGCGAGCTGATCAACAAGCTCATTGAAATCAACGAATTCGCCGATTTCACCGACATCGTGCCGGTAAGCGCTCTCGAACACGACAATCTCGCCGAAGTCAAGAACGTGCTGGTCGAGAACATGCCCGAAGGTCCGCAGATGTACCCGGAGGAGCAGATCACCGAGGAACGGCCGGAAGACACCATAGCCGAACTGATTCGCGGCGCCTTCCTGGAAGAGCTGGATGACGAGTTGCCGCATTCCCTCGCGGTCGTCGTCGATTCCATCGAATATCCGCAGGACAACGACAGCGGCGAAACCTACGACGGCAAGGCGCAGGTGATCGTATCCATCTACGTGGAACGCGATTCGCAGAAGCCAATCATCATCGGCCGACATGCCGAGCATCTGGTACGCGTCAAGAAGAAGTTGCGTACCCCGGTCAACCGTATCGTCGGCCAGAAGGCGAGGCTTGATTTGCACGTCAAGGTGGCCAAGGGCTGGCAGTCGGATCCGAAGCAATTGGAACGCTTGGGCTTCTGACAGGTGATGC
>DKCF01000076.1:43952-45241 GCA_002451435.1 Bifidobacterium sp. UBA6881
CAGGTGATGCGGGAACGTCCATGGCGGGCGGGAGTTCGCCAATGCGGCGAATGTGCCGCAGATGATATGGAATGGCCTGTTGCCAAGAGGAATCTCGGCAGCAGGCCATTCCATATTCTGAAAATGTCGCTACGAGGATGAAAGCAGGACACTTCCGCGCGCGGCGACATTCTGAGATGAAAAAACGTCGCTACGCGCGGGACCCTTCACATTGTCCACCGCGGAGCGACGTTTTATACGGCTTCTGCAAGATTTTGAAGGTTGGGTGTATCGGGTTGTTCATCGAGCGAACCGAAGCACCCCCAACCTTTCCGTCGTCACTTCTTTTTGATGTACATCTGCGTGTTCAGCAACGTGGCGTAACGCTTGATGACCTTGGGGCGGATCACCTTCATGGAAGCGGTCATCAGGCCGTTCTCCTGGGTGAATTCCTCCGGCAGAATGATGAACTTGCGCACGGATTCGGCGCGGGAGACGCCTTCGTTCGCCTGATCGACCCACTTCTGCACTTCCGCGCGCACCGCGGCATTGGAAGCGGCCTCCTCAAGAGGCATGTCGCGATTGAGTCCCTTGCTCTCCAGCCAAGGGCGCAACGCATCCTCGTCAAGAGTGATCAGCGCGGAGATGAACGGGCGTTTGTCGCCGAGGACCAGCGCCTGGGACACGAATTCGCAGCGCTTGATGACCTCTTCGATGGGGCCGGGGGAGACGTTCTTGCCGCCTGCGGTGATGATCAGATCCTTCTTGCGCCCGATGATGTACAGGAAGCCGTCATCATCGATGCGGCCGAGATCACCGGTGCGGTACCAGCCATCCTCGGTGAAGGAATCCTCGGATGCCTCCTCGTTCTTGTGATAGCGGGGGAACACCGCGGTGCCCTTGACCTGAATCTCCTCGTCTTCGGCGATGCGCAGCTCGAATCCCGGGAACGCGATGCCGACGGAGCCCTGATGGTAGGGCACGCCAAGCGGATTGAACGCGCACGGCGCCGTCGTCTCGGTCAATCCATAGCCCTCGTAGACGGGCACTCCGGCACCGCGGAAGAACGCCAGGAGTTCCGGATCGAGCGGCGCGCCTCCGGCCACGATCCATTCGGCGCGTCCGCCGAGCACCTCGCGCAGGGAGGCGTACACCAGCGGATCGAAGGCCGCGCGTCGGGCCCTCGCCAACGCGCCGGCCTTGCCCTTGGCGCTGACCTCCTTCATGTAGTTCTGCGCGGCGACCACGGCCGCGGCGAACGCCACGCCCTTCGCGCCATGGCCGGCCTTCTGCGAGGCGGCGTTGTACAC
>DKCF01000076.1:45265-54544 GCA_002451435.1 Bifidobacterium sp. UBA6881
TTCTCCAGCACGCGGGGCACGACGATCATGACGGATGGTTTGGCCACCTGCAGGTCGGCGATCAGCGTTTTGATGCCTTGGGCGATGTAGATGTGCATCCGGCTCGCCACGCAGATGTAATTGATGGCTCGCGCGAAGGAATGCGCCTGCGGCAGGAACAGCAGCACGTTGTGATCCTTCTGGTGCAGCAGGTCGGGCATGTAGTCCGGCAGGTTCAACGCGGTGGTGCAGTAGTGCTCGTGCGTCATCTCCACGCCTTTTGGCGCTGCGGTGGAGCCGGAGGTGTACACGATGGAGCACAGATCGGTTTTCTTGACGGACGCGATGCGTTCGTCAAGCTGCTCGTCGCTGATGCCGGAGCCGTATGCCTGGATCTCGTCGAGTCCGCCGTTCTCGAAGCAGACGATGTGTTCCAGCGTCGGGCATTCCTCTTCCGCGCCGTCCGCCTTGTCGCGCATGTCCGTGGTTTCGACGACCAGCAGGCGCGCGTCGGAATTGTTCACGATGTTGCGGATCTGTTCGGCGGAGTCGGTGTCGTAGATGGTGGCGAGCACGCCGCCGCATGCCATGACCGCCGCGTCGAACACGTCCCACGCGTAGGAGGTGCGACACATGAACGCCACGCCGTCTCCCTTTTTCAGACCATAGTGCAACAGGCCCTTGGCGGTCTGGCGGATGTCGGCCAGCACCTCGTTGCCGGTCTTGGTGGCCCATTCGCCGTTCTCCTTGTAGGTGTAGAGCGGCTCGTCACCCATGCGTTCGGCGCGGTCGGCGTAGATGTCGTAGATGGTGATGCCATCGTCCAGCGGCGGCTTTCCCGCCGTCTTGGTGGTCAGCAAGCCGGTCTGCGGATCAAGGAACGTCGTGGATGGGAAACCCGGACCCCATTCCGCGGTGTGCGGAAGGTCGATATGGCCATCGGGGGAGAGGATGTTGTCGGGGTCGTTGTAGTCCGGGGTGTTGCCCGAGTCATCGCTGACGGGGTGCACGAAGTCGCCTCCCAGTCTCAGCGCCTTCTGCGCAAGATTGGCGGCTCGCTTGTTCAAAGAGGTGATGACGGACACGAAATTCTCCTACATGCATATAACCAAGTATCTGTAGGAATGATAGTCCCTTCGATGCGACACGTCACCTTACGGTAGCGTAGGGAATAGGCGCCGTGGCAGCCCCCGACGATCGGATGGGAAAGATGCCTTTACCCGACAGGTGAGAGGCTGTGGCATGCATATATGCGATTTACGTTACACTAAGGCACTGTATCTATTCGTCGAGATTTCTTTAATGAGGAAGAAAGGGGACCTATGGCTGAAAAAGCTGAGGCCACCGTGGTTTTCGGAGTTTTTAACGAGACTTCCGAACACGAATCCCGCGTTGCTCTGACACCGGACATCGTAACGAGATTGCGCAAGTCGGGCGTCGCATGCCTGGTCGAGTCCGGTGCCGGCGTCGCATCGCATTATGTCGATGAGGACTACGTCAAGGCCGGAGCCCAGGTCGTTTCCGCCGATGACGTGATCGCGCGCGCCGACGCGCTCGGTTTCGTGGACCGTCCGGATGCCGGATTGCTCGCGAAGGCCAGGCGCGGAACCTGGATCATCGGTATGCTCGGATCCTTCGCCGACGCCGATTATGTCGCGACCTTGGAGAAGGCGGGACTGGTCGGCGTGGCCATGGAGAAGCTGCCGCGTCAGTTGAGCTCCGCGCAGTCGATGGACGAGATGACGTCGCAGAACTCCGTGATGGGGTACAAGGCCGCCATCACGGCCGCCGACGCCTATGGGTCGTTCCTGCCGATGATGACCACCGCGGCAGGCACCATCCGCCCGGCCAAGGTGCTGATTCTCGGTGCCGGCATCGCGGGTCTGCAGGCCATCGGAACCGCCAAGCGCCTTGGCGCCGTCGTCACCGCATACGATGTGCGTCCGGCCTCCAGGGGAGAGGTCGAATCTCTGGGCGCGAAATTCCTTGATCTTGGGCTCGATTTCTCCAAGGGACAGGGCGAGGGCGGCTACGCCCGTGCCCTGAGCGCCGAGGAGCAGGCCCAGCAGCAGGCCGCGGTCGACCAGAAGGCGGCGGGCTTCGACATCGTCATCACCACGGCCAAGGTTCCGGGACGCAAGCCGCCGGTGCTGCTGACGAAGGCCGGCGTCGCCGGGCTCCATCGCGGGGCCGTGGTCGTCGATTGCGCGGCCAGCGATCTGGGCGGCAACGTCGAGGGATCCGCTGTCGGCACCCAGGTGACCGGCAACGGCGTGACCATCATCGGCGCACCGTATCTGGCCAGCGGCGTGGCCACCACCGCGTCCAACCTGCTGAGCCGCAACGTGGCCGATGTGCTGGCCCATTTCGTACGTGAAGGCAGGCTCTCCATCGACCTGAGTGAGGAACTCGATCAGGCCATGGTCGTCGCAGGCCGTGGCGGGGAAGCCAAGAAGGAAGAGGAGTAGACCATGGATATCGTCGTTGCGATCACCCTGTTCGTCCTCGCGCTGCTCATCGGCGTCGAGGTCATCGGCAAGGTGCCGGCCACCTTGCACACCCCGCTGATGTCCGGCGCGAACTCCATTCACGGCATCGTCATCGCCGGTGTGGTCATCGTGGCAGCGCATGCCACCAGCCCGCTCGCCTGGGTGTTCATCTTCCTCGCGGCGGTGCTGGGAACCATGAACGTCGTCGGTGGCTATGTCGTCACCGACCGCATGCTGGAGATGTTCAAGTCCGACAAGGGCAAGAAGAAGGAAAAGGAGGCCAAGTAAATGGGTACCCTGGCCGAAATGCTGAGCACGCCGCTCGGCGTCATCGAATGGTTCGTCTACCTGCTGGCCGCCGTGATGTTCGTCATCGGCCTGCATCTGATGAATTCGCCGAAAACCGCCCGCAAGGGCAACGCGGTCTCCGCCATCGGCATGGTCCTGGCCGTGGCCATGGCGTTCATCGTGCTGTTCGCCGGTGAGATCTCCAATGGATTCAAGCATGGCGTCGCGGTCGTCGTGCTGATTGCCGGCATCGCCATCGGCGCGGTCGCCGGCGTGGTCTCCGCCAAGAAGGTCAAAATGACCGACATGCCGCAGCTCGTTTCGGTGTTCAACACCGTGGGCGGCGGCGCGGCGGCGCTTGTCGCGTTGAACGACATCCTGACCTCCGCCGAGACTCCGGGCCTCGTGGTGCTGATCACCGCGGGTCTGGGCATCATGATCGGTTCCGTCACCTTCTCCGGATCGCTGATCGCCGCAGGCAAGCTGCAGGGCATCAAGTGGGTCAAGAAGCTGGCGCTGCCGGGCAAGAGCGCGCTGAACATCGTGTTCGTCGTGCTCACGGTCCTTTCCTTCGTCATGCTGTGCGTGCAGCCGCAGCAGCGCCTGTTGTGGTCGATTCTCACCACCGTGTTCGCGCTGTGCTACGGCCTGGTGTTCGTCATCCCGATCGGCGGCGCGGACATGCCGGTGGTCATTTCCGTGCTGAACGCATGCACCGGTACCGCGGTGGCCATGTCCGGTCTGGCCATCAACAACATCGCCCTGATCGTCGCCGGCGCGCTGGTCGGCGCCGCGGGCGTGACGCTGTCCATCGCCATGTCGAAGGCCATGAACCGTCCGCTGCTTTCCGTGCTGTCCGGCGGATTCGGCGGGGCCAATGCGGCCGCGGGCGCCGGCGAGGGGCCGGAGGGCACCATGAAGGAGACCTCCGCCGATGATTTGGCCGTGCAGCTCGTCTATGCCGAAAAGGTCATTTTCGTGCCGGGCTTCGGCCTGGCCCAGGCTCAGGCCCAGCGGGAACTGGCCGATCTGGGCACGCTGCTCAAGGACCATGGCGTCGAGGTCTCCTACGCCATCCATCCGGTGGCTGGACGTATGCCGGGCCACATGAACGTGCTTCTCGCCGAGGCGAACGTGCCGTACGAGGAGCTCGTCGATCTGGACGACATCAATCCGCAGTTCCCACAGGCCAATGTGGCCCTCGTGGTCGGCGCGAACGACGTGACCAACCCGGCCGCGCGCAGGCCGGGCACCCCGGTCTCCGGCATGCCGATCCTCGATGTCGACAAGGCGCAGAACGTCGTGGTCATGAAGCGTGGCCGCGGCACCGGCTACGCCGGCATCCAGAACGAGTTGTACTTCGAAGACAACACGCAGATGCTGTTCGGCGACGCCAAGTCCAGCCTGCAGGCCGTCATCGCGGCGGTCAAGGAGCTCATCGGCTGATGGTGCGATAACGGCCATGCGGTCGTTCCGCGAACAAGGTCGCGGAACGACCGCATGCCGGCGCAGAGGGGACCCTTCCTTCGGGAAGGGTCCCCTCTGCGTTTCGAGGCGGTTGTCGTGAAGACGATGCCGGGCTGCTCGGAACCGTATGGGACGGTGGCCTCGCCACATGGGAAGGCAGCGGATCCATGCCCTGTTCGCAATCGTTCTTATCCACAATCGGCTTTTTGCGGTGGATAGTCGGATTTTATCCACTTATCCACAGATTCTTCGGAGCGGGTGGCGCGACCATGTCGCCGTATGCGACATTGGAACCACACCCGCAAGGAACACGGCGCGACGAAGGAGTCCACGCAATGATGAATGCCACCACACCGCCACTCGATATGGACGAACAGGGTTTTCTGACCATGCTCGACGAGCTGATCGGACGATTCGGCGGATCTGATTCGGACCGATGCTCCGAAACCATCGGGATGCCGCGCCGCGAATATGGGCTGAAGGTGCCTTGCTTCTTGTTCGACGACGAGATCCATCGTCTTGCCGTCGAACTGTTCGGGGGAACCTCATGGCCCGCGAATCTCGACGCGGATATGTTCGCCTTCGAAGAGCGGCGGATCGGATACGATGCGGAATTCCTCATCGGATGCCGCAACGTGGTGCGCAGATACGGCATGGGCGTATGGCTGTACGACATGGTCAACGACGCTTCCATCGCCGTGGCGTTGAATCGGCCAAGCAGTAGAATGCCATTTTGTCTCGGCCCGTTCGACACCCGCGAAACATTCCGGAGGGACATGCGCACGGGTGGGAAATATGTGGCGGACGAGAAAACGCGCCGCGCGTGCATGGCCGAATACCTTCGACAGATCTACCGTTTGGCCGCGTACAGTCTGCTGCGATGGGGCGGCGCCGATCCGCGTGCCGCCGACATCGCGCAGATGATGCTCGCCTATGGCGGATTGGGCATGACCATGCTGCGCGATGATCCGAACGTGGTGAAGCTGGGTTGCGAACCGGACTTCCGGTATCGGAACGTGTGCGGGCATCTGCGCGACATGTGGATCAAAGCGGACCTGGATTACGCCTGCGACATAGACCTCGATGCCGGTCGGGCCTTGGAATATCCGGAATGCATGGATGCCAGATATCTTTACGACGCGCGTAAGCTGATCGCGGCGTACCGGTCGCTGTGGAAGGGACGTACGGAACCTGCGGCGCGGGTACTGGAACGGATCGAGGAAAGCGGGCCGTACCGGGTTCCGGACGTCTGGAAGGATCCGCTGTACCTGCATGACCTGTCCATCTCGCTGATGGGGCAGGATGGCGCATGCGTTCTCGACGAGGGCTTCCGCACGCGCGACCGCGATTTGTTCGACAGGGGAGTCGGGGAACTCGAGCGGCGGATGCGCGAGGTGGGGCGATCGGGATTATTGTCAGCCCTTGCCGCGCGCATCGCTCCAGCCGCGTACGGAGACCGCATGGACATGCCGCCCGCGCCGCGCGAAGACCGCGGAAGGATGCTGGAACGGTGCGGAGATCCGTGCGAGACGGCCGCGACCATCGCATTGTACCGTCTGCCGAGGGACCGGAGATCGCTGCGTGCCGTCCGCGCGCTGCTTATGCGCGAGACGGATGCGTATTCGAGGCATATGGGATGCTTCATGGACAAGACCTCCGGGCCGGAGGACACGATGGGGGAATCGGTGCCTGTGATGGAATGACCGATGTGCTTTCCGGCTTTGCCCGGCGTCTTCGACCGTCACCGGCCGCCACCACGGTTCGGTGGTCCGGACCATGACCGACGCCTATTCTAGGATGCCTTTTGGAAACAATCTGCAGAAGAGTCCGCGGAAAGCCTGGAGGAGCCGCATGGAAAAGAACCTGACCACGGGAAGCGTGCCGAGGACCATCGTCGTCTTCGCATTGCCGTATCTGCTTTCGTACTTCCTGCAGACGCTGTACGGCATGGCGGATCTGTTCATCGCGGGGCAGTTCATCGGCGTGGACGGCATCACCGCGGTCGCCAACGGAAGCCAGGTGCTGTACATGCTCACCGTGGTGATCGTGGGTCTCGCCATGGGATCCACCGTCACCATCGGCCGCGCGGTCGGCGCGAACCGACTCGACCGCGCGGCCGAGGCCGTGGGAAACACCATCACCCTGTTCGTGGCGGTGGCGGCGTTGCTCACCGTGACGCTTCTGCTCGGCGTACATGGCATCGTCACGCTGATCGGCACGCCGGCGGAGGCGGTGGAAGGCACCACCCAGTACCTGTCCATCTGTTTCGTCGGCATCCCGTTCATCGTCGCCTACAACATCATCAGTTCGATATTCCGGGGAATGGGCGATTCGAAAAGCCCGATGTGGTTCATCGCCGTGGCCTGCGTATGCAACATCGCGTTCGACTACCTGTTCATGGGATGCTTCCGGTTGGGGCCCGCCGGCGCCGCGCTCGGCACCACGCTGGCGCAGACCATCAGCGTGCTTGTGGCGCTCGTGGCCATCCGGCGCAAACGGACGGGAATCCGGCTGCGCCCCGTCGACTTCAGGCCGCGGCGGGACATGACGGGCGGCATTCTCAAGATAGGCGTGCCCACCGCCGTGCAGGACGGCTGCATCCAGGTCGCGTTCATCATCATCACCGTCATCGCCAACCATCGCGGACTGACCGACGCGGCCGCCGTGGGGGTCGTCGAAAAAGTGATCAGCGCGCTCTTCCTGGTGCCGTCGTCCATGCTGGCGACGGTTTCGGCGGTCTCCGCGCAGAACATCGGAGCCGGCAAGCCCGAACGCGCGGCGCTCACACTGCGGTACGCGACCCTCATCACCATCATGTACGGCATCGTCGTCTCCATCGTCGTGGAATGCGCGGCAAGCGGCATCGTCGGCCTGTTCACCACCGACGCGGCGGTGGTGGCGTCGGGAACGCAATACATCCGCAGCTACATCGTCGACGCGGTCTTCGCCGGCGTCCATTTCTGCTTCACCGGCTTCTTCGCGGCATACGGACGCTCGTACATCGGCTTCATCCACAACATCATCGCCATCTCGCTGGTGCGCGTGCCGGGCGCCTATCTCGCGTCGAAGCTGTTCCCGGACACGCTGTTCCCCATGGGCATGGCGGCCCCGGCGGGTTCGCTGCTTTCCGTGCTGATCTGTCTCGGCTTCTACGCATGGCTCAAGCGTGGTGGCCTCCTTGACGAAGGACGTCGGTGACGCCGTCCTCGGGCACGACGATTCGGACGGGAACGGATGGCATGCGGCGATTCGGCCCGTCCGCGGCATAGCGCGCGTGGTCATGCCCTTTTCGGTCTCGCATGGTGAACGCCGCGAAAGGTCGCCGTACGCCGGCGGTATACTTGGTTCCCGGCGATGGGACCCGCCTGAGATTGTATGATTTCGAACCGCATTTCCGCTGATGGTTCCTGGAAACGACATGGGAGGCTGCGTCCCATGCGACGGCGGAACATGCGTTGCGCCGTTCGCGTATGCCACAGCGCTTCCACGATGGAAGAGGATGTTGTGATGCAACGGCATATCATTCGTTGTGATGTGATAGGCGTGGTGTTCGTCGGCGGATGCGTCGGCACGGGATTGCGGTACGCAAGCTCGTTCATCGCCGATTGGGGAACCTTCCATATCGGCACATTCGTGGCGAACATGGTCGCCTGCTTCGTGTACGCCGCGCTGTCCGCATGGCTGTCCGGCGCGCCGTTCAAGGGTCGCGCCAAGGAATACGTGAACCGCGGGTTCGGCATGGGTATGTGCGGAGGATTGTCCACGATGTCCACGCTCGCCTTGGAGGAATTCACCCTGCTGCATGGCGGCGCGGTTTCCGGCGCTGCGGCCTATTGCGCGGCGACGTTCCTGCTCGGCCTCGCGCTCGCCTATGCCGGAGCCGTCTTCGGCGCGCGTCTGGCGGCCCGCGGAAGGGAGCTGGCATGATGGATATGACTCCCGTACTGGTGTGCCTGTGCGGCGGCGTCGGCGCCGCCATGCGCTATATCTGCGATTCCTATATCAAGGCGTTCTGGCATAAGGCGTTTCCCATGTCGACGTTCGTCATCAACGTGGTCGCGGGTTTCCTTGCCGGTCTGGTGGCCGGTCTCTTCGCGAAGTCCATGGTCCCCGACGGGACGCGGTTGCTGTTGGCCACGGGGTTCCTCGGCGGCTTCTCCACGTTCTCGACCATGATGAACGAGACGGTCGGTTTGCTGCGCAAAGGCAGGTTCGCCTGCTTCGCCGGATACCTCGTGGCATCCGTCATCGCGCCGGTCGCCGCCGTCGCCTGCGGTTATCTGGCGGCATGACGATTCGCCGCCGTCGTGCCGTTCCCGCGGCGTTCCGCTGGAACGGCACGGCATGGGCTGGTCATCGTAAATGAGAGGGGCATGTTCCATGTATGTTCATTCGCGTTTCATGTCGATCGCCTACAAGCTGTGCGTGGCCGCCGTCGGCGCGGCGGCATTGCTGCATGAGTTCGGCGTCGGCCAGGGCCGGCTCCATCCGGATGCGTGCCTCTATTTCACGAACATCAGCAATATCGCGGTCGTGCTGTATCTGCTGTTCGCGGCGTCGGCGCAATGCCGCCGCCCGTCGGATTGGGCGATGCCGTCGGCCCCGCTGTGCAAGCACATGCTGACGCTCGGCATCACCGTCACCTTTCTGGTCGCCCATTTCCTGCTCGACCATGGCATGGTGTTCACGGGCGGCGAATTCCACTGGGCGAAGCTCGTCGTGCATTACATCGTGCCGATCGGCATGGTCCTGGACTGGCTGCTGTTCGACCGCAAAGGCACCATGGGGTTTCGCGAGCCATTGATATGGCCGTTGTTCCCATTGGCGTATTTCGGATATGTGGCGCTGTTGATCTACGGATTCGGCGTGCGGGTCCGTCGGGAAAGCCGCTGGCCGTATGATTTCATCGATGTCGACCGATACGGCGTGGGGCATGTCCTGCTGACCGTGGCGGTGTTGCTCGTCGTGTTCGTCGGGCTCGGCTACATGGGTGTTCTGGCGGACCGTCTGCTGGGCAGGGCGCCGCGTTCATGACGTGCCGAAAGGCCATCGGATA
>DKCF01000076.1:54628-58927 GCA_002451435.1 Bifidobacterium sp. UBA6881
TGCCGATGGAGTCGAGCAGCTCGTCGGCCTGCAGTTCGACCGCTTTCACGTCGTCGGCGGAAGGCTCGTATTCGCCGGTGACGAACGCCTCGCCCGGCAGCACGATGCCGACCTGGCGTCCGAGAAGGTCGGACTTGAGGAAGTCGAGGATCTCGGTGAGCTTGCCGCGCACGCCGGCGCCCGCGGATTTGCCGGCGGCGGAGGTGAGCGCCACCTTCTTGCCGGTGAGCACGGTGGTTTTATCCTGGAACGTCGGGTCCAGCGGGCGGGACAGCCAATCCAGCAGGTTCTTCAGCGTTCCCGGATAGCTGTAGTTGTATTCGGGCGTGAATATCCACACGGCGTCCGCCTGGGAGACCTGTTCGCGCGCGTCGGCGATGGATGGCGGCGCGGGGAACTCCTCGCCTTGGTCGAACTGCGGAAGGTCGCGGTAGTCCAAAGTCGAAATCTCGGCGCGGCCATCCAGATGTTTCGCGGCCACATCGGCGAGACGCTGGTTGAAGGATCCCTTGCGGAGGGAGCCGATGACGAAAAGAATGCGCGGCTGCGGCATATGCATCTCCTTGGCGTGATACGGATACGGATACCCCCCGAGGGGTTATGGGCAATGATTGCAGAAGGTGTGAGCGGCGCAAGGGGTTTACGCTCACGGGAAAACCGGCCGCGGCGTGTGAGCCAATCTCATGGATTGTCCGCATCCCGGCGGTTTCGGGCGTTTCCATGGGGCCGGGGGCATACGGGCTGCGGCATACGGTGTGAAAAAGCCCACAAAATTCCACGAAGGCTCCGGAAGGGTCCCCAAAACGGTTGCCAACATTGAAGACACACCGTATGTAGTGTTCTTGGACACATCGAGACACTGCATGTTGTGGTCTTGATTTTTATTTTCGTTCGGATAAGGTTTCGCAACGTATCAACGACGCACGGTCGTGGAAGGACGCGAGACATGAACATCACGATATACACCAAACCGAACTGCCCGCAATGCTCGGCGACGAAACGTCAGTTCGACAGGCGCGGACTCGCATACACGGCCATCGACGTCACGGCCGACGCTCGCATCTCCGACAGACTGCGGAACGAAGGCTGGAGGCAGATGCCCGTGGTCCTCGCAGGCGACGAATCCTGGTCCGGATACCGGCCCGACAAAATCCGTGGTCTGGAGGCACCGGACCAATGAGCGCCCTGGTGTACTTCTCCTCGGCGTCCGGCAACACGGCGCGATTCGTCGATGCCTGCCGGCTGGATGAACTCGGTATCCGCACGCTGCGCCTCCCGCTGCTGCCGAACGAGCCGGAACTCCAGGTGGACGAACCCTACGTCCTGCTGACGCCGACATACGGCGGCGGAACGATACGCAAAGCCGTGCCCATACAGGTCAAACGATTCCTCAACGACGAACGCAACCGCAGCCACATCATCGGGGTCATCGCGTCCGGCAACACCAACTTCGGCGAGGCGTACGGCATCGCCGGTGACATCATCGCAGCCAAATGCCACGTGCCCCTGCTCTACCGGTTCGAACTGATGGGCACACAGGAAGACGCCGCGACGGTCCGCGAGGGACTGCGGACATTCTTCGACGAACGCACACAACGGGAACAACGATAACCATGACAGACAATCCAACGACGAACACCACGACCGCCGACGGCGCGACCTACGACCGCGCCCACGACTGGCACGCGCTCAACGCGATGCTGAACCTCTACGACGACCAAGGCCGAATCCAATTCGACAAGGACCGGCAGGCCGAACGCGAATACGTCGAAAGGCACGTGCTGCCCAACACCGTCCGCTTCGACTCCACCCGCGACCGACTCGACTACCTCATCGCGAACGGCTACTACGACGGATCCGTATTCGCACGCTACGACGCGGACTTCCTCGACGACTTCTATGACGACGTGGACCATTGCGGCTTCGAATTCGACACCTTCCTCGGCGCGTTCAAATTCTACCGGTCCTACGCGCTGAAGACCTTCGACGGCGAACGATACCTGGAGAACTTCCCCCAGCGCGCCGCAGCCGTTGCCCTCGCGCTCGCGGACGGCGACCAGATCCAGGCCAAGGCATACTTCGCGGAAATCGCATCCGGGCGCTTCCAGCCGGCGACGCCCACCTTCCTCAACCTCGGCAAAGCGCAAAGGGGAGAGGCCGTCAGCTGCTTCCTCGTCCGCATCGAAGACAACATGGAATCGATCTCACGCGGCATCAACGCCGCGCTGCAACTGAGCAAACGCGGAGGCGGCGTCGCGCTGCTGCTCAGCAACCTGCGCGAGGCCGGCGCCCCCATCAAACGCATCAAACACCAATCCAGCGGCGTCGTCCCCGTGATGAAGCTCCTGGAGGACTCCTTCAGCTACGCCAACCAGCTGGGCGCCAGGCAGGGCGCCGGCGCGGTGTACCTCAGCGCCCACCATCCCGACATCATGCGATTCCTCGACACGAAACGCGAAAACGCCGACGAGAAGATCCGCATCAAATCCCTCGCGCTCGGCGTGGTGATCCCCGACATCACCTTCGAGCTGGCCAAACGCCACGAACGCATGGCCCTGTTCAGTCCGTACGACGTCGAACGCGTCATGGGCAAACCGTTCGCCGACGTTCCCATCAGCGAAAACTACCAGGCCATGGTGGGCGACGACCGCATCGGCAAAACCTACATCGACGCGCGAGAGTTCTTCATGACCCTCGCCGAACTGCAATTCGAATCCGGATACCCGTACATGGTGTTCGAAGACACCGTGAACCGCGCCAACCCGATAGACGGCAGAATCACCATGAGCAACCTGTGCTCGGAAATCCTCCAGGTGCAGGAGCCCAGCGCCTACCACGAGGACCTCTCGTACGCGCATGTGGGGCGCGACGTCTCCTGCAACCTCGGATCCCTCAACATCGCCAAAGCCATGGACGGCGGACTCGCCCAAACGGTGGAACGGGCGATCCGCGCGCTCACCTCGGTGTCCGAACACACGGACATCACCTGCGTGCCATCCATCAAACGAGCCAACGACGAAGGCCACGCCATCGGCCTGGGACAGATGAACCTGCACGGATTCCTGGCCAGGGAAGCCATCATGTACGGTTCGCCCGAAGCCCTCGACTTCACCGACATGTATTTCATGACCGTCGCCTATCACGCCTACCGTGCCTCGCACGCGCTCGCCATCGAACACGGCACGCGTTTCGCCGGCTTCGAACGGTCCGACTACGCGAAACCGGCGGGCGAAGGCAACTACTTCGACAAATACACGGACGGCGCTCGCTCGCTGGCGCCGAAGACGGAAAAGGTCGCGGCGCTGTTCGCGAGCCGCGGCATCCGGATCCCCGATGCGGAGGATTGGAAACGCCTGCAGGACGACATCATCCGCGACGGCATCTTCAACCAGTACCTGCAGGCCGTGCCGCCCACGGGATCGATCTCGTACATCAACCATTCCACGAGTTCCATCCATCCGATCGCGTCGAAGATCGAGATACGCAAGGAAGGCAAAATCGGCCGCATCTACTATCCGGCGCCGTACATGACCAACGGGAACCTCGACTATTACGCGGACGCGTACGAGATCGGATGGAAGGCCATCGTCGACACCTACGCCGAGGCCACGCGACACGTCGACCAGGGATTGTCCCTGACCCTGTTCTTCCCCGACACGGCGACCACCAGAGATCTGAACAAGGCGCAGATCTACGCGTGGCGCAAGGGCATCAAAACACTGTACTACATCCGGATACGCCAGCAGGCGCTGTCCGGGACCGAAGTGCGGGGCTGCGTCAGCTGCATGCTCTGAATTCGGCAAACCCAAGGAAAGGAGCCGACCATGTCACCCATGGTCTACCGCGCGGTGCTGCGACTGACGGCACCGGACGAATACCGACGCCTGTACGGACGCGGCGGAAAACCAATCGGAAACAACAGGACGACCAGAAAGGACGGCCGGCATGGCACCGATATCCGTACCGCGCAAGCGGCTTAGGCTCATCGACCGCGTGAGCGCCATCAATTGGAACAAACTCGAAGACGACAAGGACCTCGAGGTATGGGATAGGCTGACCGGCAACTTCTGGCTGCCGGAGAAAGTGCCGGTATCCAACGACCTGCCGGTCTGGCGGAGCATGGGGGAGGCGGAGCGCACGCTGACCATGCGCGTGTTCACCGGCCTCACCCTGCTCGACACCATTCAGGGGACCGTCGGCGCGGTCAGCCTCATCCCCGACGCGCTCACCCCGCATGAAGAGGCCGTCTACACGAATATCGCGTTCATGGAATCGGTCCATGCCAAAAGCTATTCGTCG
>DKCF01000076.1:59034-67384 GCA_002451435.1 Bifidobacterium sp. UBA6881
GAAGGCGACAGCCCACTCAAACGCAAGGTGGCCTCCACCCTGCTCGAATCGTTCCTGTTCTATTCGGGCTTCTACCTGCCGATGTACTTCTCCGCGCACGCCAAACTCACCAACACCGCCGACGTGATCCGTCTGATCATCCGCGATGAGGCCGTGCATGGCTACTACATCGGATACAAATACCAGAAAGGGCTCGAACGGGTCGGTGAAAGCAAACGAGGCGAGCTGCGCGACTACACCTACGACCTGCTCAACGAGCTATACGACAACGAGGTGGACTACACGCGCAGCCTCTACGATCCGGTCGGTTTGACGGAGGACGTCGAGAAGTTCCTGCGCTACAACGGCAACAAGGCGCTGATGAACCTCGGATATCCCGCGCTCTTCCCGCAGGAGATCTGCGACGTGAACCCGTCCATCCTCGCCGCGCTGAGTCCGAACGCCGACGAGAACCACGATTTCTTCTCCGGTTCGGGAAGCTCGTACGTCATGGGCAAATCGGTCGAGACCGATGACGACGACTGGGACTTCTGAACGATTCGCGGATCCGGAGCGGTCGGCGGTCAGCCGCGCAAATATCTGCCGGTGACGCTTTCCGGGCATGCGGCGACCCGATCCGGCGTCCCCTCGCACACGACGCGGCCGCCGGCCTCGCCGCCGCCCGGACCCATGTCGATCACATAATCCGCGTTCGCGATCACATCGAGGTCATGCTCGATCACCACCACCGTCGCGCCGGAACCCACCAACGAGTCGAACACCCGCAGCAGCACCCGCACATCCAAAGGATGCAGACCGATCGTCGGCTCGTCGAACACGAACACCGAACCGGATTGCCCACGGCCCATCTCACTGGCCAGCTTCAACCGTTGCGCCTCGCCACCGGACAACGCCGGCGTGGGTTCGCCAAGCGTCAGATACCCCAAACCCAGCCTGTGCAACGTGGCCAGCTTCGACCGCACGGGCCGCAGCGAATCCAGCAACGGCGCCACCTCATCGACGTTCATCGCCAACAGCTCCGGCAGCGAACGCGCGACGCCATCCGCGCACTCCAATCGGATGCCATCGGCCGCATCCGCATAACGCGTCCCATGACAGTCGGGACATTCGACATCGACATCGGGAAGAAACTGCACGTCCAACGAGATCGAGCCGGTGCCATCACAGGTGGCGCAACGCAAAGCACCCGTATTGTACGAGAACGCGCCGGGCTTGAGGCCGCGCTCGCGGGCACCAGGGGTCTTCGCGAACGCGCGGCGCAAATCATCGTGGATGCCGCAATACGTGGCCACGGTCGAACGTATGTTCGAACCAATGGGCGTGGCATCGATCAGCTCCGCCTTCGACACGCCATCCGCATCGATCGAACGGGCCGAAGCGGGTAACGCGGCGCCGCCAATGACCGAGCGCAACGCGGGAACCAGCGTCTCCGACACCATCGTCGTCTTCCCGGAACCGGACACGCCGGTGACTACGGTGAGCCGCCCTCGCGGAACATCCACCGACAGAGGACGCACCGTATGCACGGCGTTCGACTCCAAATGAATCCGGCCATCGGCGAACATCGCGTCCGCTTCGACCCGGGGCCGCACCCGCTCATGCACGGCGCCGCCATCACGCAGAAAAGGCGCGATCCGGGAACCGGACGCCGCCACGACATCCGCCACCGAACCCTGCGCGACCACATGGCCGCCCCCCGCGCCGGCCACCGGACCCATCTCCACCAAATGGTCCACCGAAGCGAGCACGCGCGTGTCATGGTCGACCACGACCACCGAATTGCCATCGGCCACCAGATCGCGCATCACGCCCAACAGACCATCAACATTCGCCGGATGCAAGCCGATCGACGGCTCGTCCAACACATACAGCACACCCGTGGTGCGGTTGCGCACCGAACGGGCCAACTGCACACGCTGGCGCTCACCGGTGGACAATGTCGCGCCGGCGCGGTCGAGCGACAGGTATCCCAGTCCGAGTTCCATGAGCCGTCTGGCCGTGCCCTCGAACGATTCGCAGATGGCCGAAGCCATCTGCCGCATCTCCCGCGGCAGCGAGGCCGGCACCGAACGCACCCAGCGCACCGCCTCGTCGAGCGTCATCGCAGTGGCCTGCGCCAGATCGATGCCGAGAATCCGGGGCTGGCGGGCCTGACGCGAAAGCCTCGTGCCGGAACAGTCGGGGCACGGCCCCTCGCTGAGGAACCGTGACACGCGTTTGAGGCCCTTCTCGTCCTTCGCCTTGGCGAGCGCGTTCTCCACGGTGTACACGGCGTTGTAGTAGGTGAAATCGAGCTCGGCGAGCTCATTGCCCTTCTTCGGCTTGTACAGAATGTGCTTCTTGACGGCCGGACCATTGAACACGATGTCCCGTTCGACGTCGGTCAACTGGTTGAACGGGACGTTCGTGCGCACGCCCATCGCGCCGCATACCTGCTTCATCAGGTCCCACATCAACGAGCCCCAGGGCAATACCGCGCCGTCGTCGATGCTTTTCGTCTCGTTCGGCACCAAGGACGCCCGGTCGACCGTGCGCACAATGCCCGTTCCCGAGCAGGTCGGGCACGCGCCGGCGGAATTGAACGCCAACTGCTCGGCCGACGGCGGATGCATAAGCCCGCCACAGGACGCGCATCGAATGGGCAGCTCGGCGGCGACGTTCATCGTGGGAGCGTTACGGGAGCCGCAACGCTCGCAGATATGCGAGGCGCAGCGGGAGAACAACAGGCGCAGACTGTTGAGCAATTCCGTCATCGTGCCGAACGTGGAGCGCACGCCGGGCACCGAAGGCCGTTGGTGCAAGGCGAGCGCCGCAGGCACATGCCGTATGACATCCACCTGCGCGCGGCCCGCCTGGGTGAGACGACGCCTGGTATACGTCGACAACGCCTCCAGATAACGCCTCGAACCCTCCGCATACAGCACGCCCAACGCAAGTGAACTCTTCCCCGAACCGGACACGCCGGCGATGCCGACCAGGCGATTCAACGGAATGTCGATATCGACGTTCTTGAGATTATGCACGCGCGCGCCGCGCACCTCGATACAGGACGGCAGAAAAGCACCAGATGATCGTTCCATACTTGCTACAGTACTGATGTAACGGAAAACACATGGGCGAAGGGGCGATTCATCGTGACGCTGCAACAATTGCGATACCTGATCGCGGTGGTGGAAAAAGGATCGATGACCGAAGCCGCGAAATCGCTGTTCATCTCCCAACCAAGCCTGTCCAACGCCATCAAAGAGGTCGAACGGAACATCGGGTTCCGCATATTCAACCGCGGCCGCGCGGGCGTCACCCTAACCGCCAAAGGCATGGAATTCCTCGGCTACGCGCGACGTGTCGTACAGCAGATGGACGCGCTCGAATCGAAATACGGCGATTCGCAGGACACCAAGCAACGGTTCTGCGTCTCCACGCAGCACTACACCTTCACCGCCAACGCCTTCGTCGAACTCGTGAAGGAACACGGGCACGAGAAATACGATCTCATGCTCAACGAGACGCAGACGCACCAGGTCATCGAGGACGTGCGAAGCCGATTCAGCGATTTGGGCGTCCTCTATCTCAGCCATGCGAACGAACGCGTGTTGTCGGCCGAATTCACACGCAACGACGTGGCATTTCACCAACTGTTCGCAGTGTCCCCCCATGTGTTCCTCCGCCGCGGACATCCGTTGACGGCATTGGGCAGCATCACCCTGGAGGACCTGCGCCCATACCCGAAACTCGGCTTCGTGCAGGGACGATACGAATCCACAAGCTACGCGGAAGATCCTTTCAACGACATCGAAGCGGACCGAACCATCCGCGTCAGCGACCGCGCAGCCATCGAAAACCTGATGATCGGGCTGGACGGATACACCATAGCCACGGGAATCCTGCCGAACCGACTGCACGGGGACGACATCGTCTCCCTGCCGCTCGACGCGGACGAACGCATGCGCATCGGATACATCACCAACACAGGACAGACGCTTTCCGAACTCGCATCGGCATACGTCGACAAACTCAGACAATACGGCACGAATGAAGAAACACGATGACCGCAGCGGCAAACCATAGAATCAAACTATTCAAAAGCATAAAAAATAAGAATTCTCTATGGTAAGAATCCAAAAGCACGCATGGCACGACACTCCTAGGCTTGCACAAGCCGATACAAGGAGGAACAACGTGCCCGGATACGCATTAGGCAACTTTCTCATATACGTGCTGCTCAACACGTTCACCCCAGGCCCCGGAAACATCCTCGCGCTTAACACCGCCACCAACTACGGCTGGCGCAAAGGACGTCCGCTGTACCTCGGCATCTTCACCGGATACCTGCTCATCCAGGCGCTCGCGATCTGCTTCGTGCTTGGATTGGGTTCGGTGCTGCCCAACGTGCTGCATTATCTGAAATACGTCGGCGCGGTGTATATTCTGTGGCTCGCCCTGCATATCGCCTGCAGCAAGCTCGATTCCGTGGAACGGACGCAGGGCAGGAGGGCGTCCTTCTCCATGGGGTTCCTTCCCCAGTTGGTGAATGTGAAGATTTATTTCTTCAGCATCACCGCACTGACCGGCTTCATCACCGATTACACGATGTCGCCGGCGGCCCTTTCGGGCTTCGGCGCGTTCATCGTCATGATGGGCGTGATCGCCACGACCACGTGGATCGTGCTCGGAGTGCTGCTGCAGCGCTTCTATCGCAGCCATTACCGTGTCATCAACATCGTGTTGGGATTGTCTTTGCTGGAATGCGCCTGGGCGATGCTGCATTGAGCGGCATCGGCGCCGCCCATGGCGCCGTGCGTAAGACGAAAGCCGCGCGAAGGGACGCGCGGTGGGAAAATACGAAAAACAGAAAACAGAAAGAGGAAATGGGTATGAACATCACGTACACCGATGAAAAGAAGTTCACCAAGGAGCAGACCCAGAAGCTGTTCCTTTCCGTCGGCTGGGTCTCCGGCGAATACCCCGAGCGCCTGCACAAGGCGCTGATGGGATCATCGACGGTGTTCAGCGCATGGGACGGCGACCGCCTCGTCGGTCTGGTGCGCGTGCTTGACGACACCGAGATGACCGCCTACATGCACTATGTGCTGGTGGATCCCGAATACCAGGGCCATGGCATCGCCGGCCACTTGGTGGGCATGGTCAAGGAGAAGTACCGCGACTACCTGTACATCGAGGTCATGCCGGAGGAGAGCAAGAACGCCACGTTCTACCAGATGCACGGATTCCATATCATGGAGGACGGCGTCGCCATGCAGATCTGCAATCCCGGCGAGAAGCGCTGAGCACGGCGAAGCCATGCCTTGAGGTCGGCCGGTGCCGTCTGGAAATCGGCTGGCGCATGGAATGTATGCGGCTCTGACCGCGCGACGTTCGAGAAACATGGCAAGGGGTGTCGCCCGTCCACGGATGGGCGACACCCCTTGCTGTTGAATGTTTGTGATATCCGTCAGTGCGTCTGCACGGCGGCACGCTTGCCTCGGGTGCCGAGGATGACCGCGATCATCGACACGAGGGCCACCGCATACAGGACGGTGATGATCGGAATCAGCGCGCTGTACCGATGCGCGGCGTTCGCCGCATGCGACACGACGAAGGACGCCAGCTGGTTGCCCGACAGGCCGGCGAACGCCCATGCGCTCAACGCCAGACCATTGTTTCCTCGTCCGCCTTGCGGCGAACAAGCAACAAGATAGCGAGGACGGCGATGGGGGATGCCTGCGTGTCGGAGGACTGCGTCAAACGTGAAAGTGTTGCGAATACTGAATTTCTGGCGAAATGAACATCATTGATGTTCGTTTTGGGGATAACCATGAGGAATCTCTCATGTGAGATTCGCAACGATTTTCGTCGTTCATAATCCAAAGACGCGTTTGACGAAACCCTCGTATGTGCGCCAGTAGGTCTTCGGATCCGTCGCCGAGCTTTCCATATGGCCGGCTCCGGGCACCAGCAGCCTCGTTCTGTCAAGGCTCGAGCATGCGGCGTAATTGGCATCAAGGGAGCGCGGACTGACCATGCGGTCGTCTCCTCCGTGGATGAACAGCATCGGAATGACCGTGTGCCTCAGCGAGCGTACGCACGAGGCGTCGGCGAAATCGTAGCCGGCCCGGTATTTGCAGACGAGACCCGCGGCGTCCACGCATATCGCGGCAAGAAACCTCGGCAGATGGAACATGCCGCGGGCGGCGTCGATGAACTCCGAACGGGCCGATGCGTAGCCGCTTTCCGCTACCGCGGCGACCACATTGCGGGGAAGGCGCGGATCGCCCGCCGCCATCATCACCGTGGACGCTCCCATGGAGCCTCCGTACAGCAATATCCGCGCCTGTTCGTCGCCGGCGACGATCGCGTGGATCCAGCCGAGCAGGTCGTTGCGCTCCAGCCAACCCATGCCGACGTACCGTCCCTCGCTCGAGGCCTGCGCGCGCTGCGACGGCACGAGCACGGTGAATCCCATCCGGGCCAGCCGATGCGCCCATTTCGCCATTTCCTCGGGCGCTCCCGTGTAGCCATGCATGCAGATCGCATAGATGTGCGGCTCCGGGTCGACGCAATCAGGGTCGAAGATCCAGCCGCGCAGACGCAGCCCGTCGCCGCTGGTGATGGCGATGGGCTGCTTGGCCTGATCGAACCATTCCATCGCTCCGCCGGCCTCGCCCGCGCGCATTTTCTCATCGCGCTCCGGCGCGATGGCCGCCTGATGGAAAATCGAATGTTTCCATTGCGTGTCGATGGCGAAGCGGAACAGGAGATTTGCCGACGCGGATAGGGCGGCGAGGCCCACCGTGGTGGCGGCCGCGGCCGTCAGGCAGATGTTGCGGACGATTGCTGAGTTGCGTTGCGTCATTGCTGTCTCGATTTCCCCGATTATTGTCGTTTGCCTGCCACGCGTGGCCGTTGCCATGATTGTACTTGCCTGATCAGGATTCCGCCGACGGCTGGCGTGGCTTTCCGTAGATTCGTGCCGTGTCTTCGCGCGGGCCGCTTTGTCCGGGGCGCGTCTATAATTGATTTCCGTTGTCTTGGCGAGGGAAGCGTGCGCTTCCGTAATCGACTCGGCGTGTGATCTGCAAACTCCTCGAGGGTTTCCTCACGGCTCGTTGATGCGCCGAAACAAAAAAGAACGAAACACTTAAGGAGATATAGCTATGGCTACCACCATCACCCTTGAAGGCGCTGCCCGTACCGAGTTCGGCAAGGGCGCCGCCCGCCGCATGCGCGTCGCGCACCTCATTCCGGCAACCGTGTACGCTGGCGGTGAGAAGCCGGCCTTCGTGCAGCTGCCGCAGAAGGAGACCACTCTGGCTCTGCGTCACACCAACGCTTTGTTCACCATCAAGTTCGGTGACGAGACCAAGATGGCCGTCGTCAAGGACGTCCAGCGCAACCCGGTGAAGCGCATCGTCGAGCACGTCGACTTCTACGAGGTCAAGGCCGGCGAGAAGATCGACGTCGAGGTGCCGGTGTTCGTCGAAGGCACCCCGAAGGGCGCCGCCGTCGCATTCGTCGACATCCAGGAGCTCAAGGTCCGCGCCGATGTCGCCAACCTGCCGGAGAGGATCGTCGTCAACGTCGACGGTCTCACCGATGGCTCCAAGGTCTTCGCCAAGGACGTCGTCCTGCCTGAGGGCGCCGAGCTCGATGTCGAGGATCCGGAAGAGTCCGTCGTCACCGTCGAGATTCCGGAAGACGCCGCTCCGGCTGAGGAAGCCGCCGCTCCGGCCGCCGACGCCGATGCCGCTCCGGCCGCCGACGCCGAGTGAATCCACGCGAACTAGCGTGATCGGGCGGATTGCTCCGCTCGCATGATGAAGGGCCCGCATACGTTTCGATGTATGCGGGCCCTTGCTTTTCCAATGGATTTCCCGGTCATCTCATATCGCGAACGCTCGTTATCGATTCCGTTTATGGTGTGAGAGAGTACTAACCAGAACCGGTGCCACAAGCGCTGGAATCCAAACAACCGCATGCCGCCTGAGGGCGGCCGATGCAACAAGAAGAAGTTAAGAATGACTGAACAGAATCATCACGATCCGGCAGGGCTCGACAAGCTCACCGAAAAGTTCACCGTGCTCCCGAACGAAAACCCGGCATCCGACGCCAAGCGTGCCGAACTCATCGACAAGCCGGCATTCGGTCAGGTCTTCTCCGACAACATGGCCCACATGACCTGGACCAAGGGCGAAGGCTGGTCCGACCGCCGTGTCGAGCCTTATGCGCCGCTGAAGATGGATCCGGGCGCATCCGTGCTGCATTATGCGCAGGAATGCTTCGAGGGCCTGAAGGCATACCGTCACGCGGACGGTTCCACTTGGCTGTTCCGTCCGGACGCGAACGCCGAGCG
>DKCF01000097.1:0-557 GCA_002451435.1 Bifidobacterium sp. UBA6881
ACGGCTGTTGTCGCTGCTGGTTACCGATGATTACGACCAGCAGGGCACGCCCGCCGACTTCGCCAAGTCGGGATTGCCCGGCAGCGATCAGGACGGCATGCTGTTCCCCGCCTATCTGCGGTTCCTGGTCCGTTATAACGCGCAACGCCGCAGTCTGGTGCAGCTGTACATGGTGCTGGAGACCGAATCGTTCAGCGCCGATCATCCGCTGCACGACTATTTCGAAGACCGACCGGATCTAACATGGGAGCACTATTCGCGATTCGCGTGGAGCCTGCCGCCGCAGATCGGCGGATGGGACCATATGCGGCCGATCGTGCGGCAATGCATCGAGGCGATGGACGGCGTCCAGCTGCGGTGGATGCGCAGGCCGCCGATCGATCTGTACGACGAGTGGTTGGTGTTCGAACGGATGATCTTCCCCTCGCCGGTGTGGGACGGATATCGCTAAGCCGTCTCGTGACGCATATCTAATAAACGTTAGTTAAGAAACGCCTCAAATACTGCGGTATTTGACGTTCTGAGCAGGAAGTTATATAGTTCTTATATCTAATAAC
>DKCF01000097.1:578-8290 GCA_002451435.1 Bifidobacterium sp. UBA6881
ATTAGATATAAAAGTCAACGAGGACGATGGAGGATTCATGGGCCGTTACGAGGCAGACCACATTCTGTTCGGCGCCGCATACTACGACGAATATCTCATGATGAAGGGCATTGACCGCATCGATGAGGACATGGCGATGATGAAGGACGCGGGACTGAACGTCATCCGCATCGCCGAATCCACATGGAGCACCTGCGAGCCGCAGCCGGGTGTGTTCGACTTCTCCCATGTGGACCGTGCGCTCGACGCCGCCCACCGCGCCGGCATCGACGTCATCGTCGGTACGCCGACCTACGCGGTGCCCAGCTGGCTCGTCAAACTCGATCCGAGCGTCATCGCCGTCACCCCGAACGGGCAGGGCAAATACGGCGCGCGCCAGATCATGGACATCGTCAACGCCACCTACCGTTTCTACGGCGAACGCGTGATCCGCAAGCTCACCTCCCACGTCGCCGACCATCCGGCCGTCATCGGCTACCAGGTGGACAACGAGACGAAATACTACGATTCCGTCTCCGAGGACATGCAGCGCCTGTTCGTCAAGTACCTGCGCGAGAAGTTCCACGGCGATCTGGACGAGCTCAACCGCCACTTCGGCCTCGACTATTGGTCCAACCGCATCGACTCCTGGGAGGACTTCCCGGACGTGACCGCCACCGTCAACGAGTCCCTCGGCGGCGAATTCGACAAGTTCCGCCGCGACCAGGTGCGCGCCTTCCTGCAGTGGCAGGCCGACATCGTGCGCGAATACGCGCATGACGACCAGTTCATCACCCACAACTTCGATTTCGAATGGCGCGGATACTCCTACGGCGTGCAGCCGGCCGTCGACCACTTCAAGGCCGCCACCGCCGTGGACATCACCGGCGTGGACATCTACCACCCGACCGAGGACGACCTGACCGGCAAGGAGATCGCCTTCGGCGGCGACATGACCCGCTCCACCAAGAACGGCCGGAACTATCTGGTGCTCGAAACGGAGGCACAGGGCCAGCACGGCTGGGTGCCGTTCCCGGGCCAACTGCGCCTGCAGGCCTACTCCCACCTCGCCTCCGGCGCCGACATGGTGGAATACTGGCACTGGCACTCCATCCACAACTCCTTCGAGACCTACTGGAAGGGCCTGCTGAGCCACGACCTCGAACCGAACCCCACCTACCGCGAGGCGGGCGTGTTCGGCCGCGAGATCGCCAGACCGGAAGTGGGAGAGCGGCTCGTCCACCTGAAGAAGCGCAACAAGGTGGCCATCATGGTCAGCAACGAAGCGTTGACCGCGCTTGATTGGTTTCTCATAGAGGCCGGCTTCCCGTTCGGCGGCACCCTCAAATACAATGACGTGGTACGCAATGTCTATGACGCGCTGTTCGAGCTCAACGTGGAATGCGATTTCATCCCCGCCGACGCGCCAAGCGAACGCATGGCCCAATACGAGATGATTGTGGCCCCGGCGCTATACTGCACTCCGCAGGGAACGATCGACAGACTACGCGAATTCGTCGCGGACGGTGGTCACCTGATCGCCACCATGCGTTCCTTTGTGGCCGACGATGAGGTCACTGTATGGCATGATCGCGCGCCGCATAACCTCACCGACGTGTTCGGCATGACCTACAACCGGTTCACCCGTCCGAAGAACGTGCCGGTGGAGTTCACCGGTCCGCTCGCCGGCGTGCGACCGACTGAGGCGCAGGCGCTAATCGAGTTGGTCGATGCCGACGAAGGCGCGCAGGTGCTGGCCTCGTATGAACATTACGCGTGGAAGGACTATGCGGCCATCACACGCCATGCCTTTGGCAAAGGCGATGCCGAATGGATCGCCACCTTGCTCGATGCCGACACCATCCGCGCGGTGCTGCGCGAGGCCGTGGAACATGCGGGCGTCGTCGATGCCGGTGCTGCGCTCGCTGGCCAAGTGACGGTGCGTCGCGGAACGAACGCCCGCGGCGAGCGGGTGACGTACCTGCTCAACTACTCCGCAGACGAGGTCACCGTCGCCAGCCCAGTGGCGGGCGACGTGGTGGTCGCTCCGGAGGTAGTCGGTGGGGACGGTGAGCTTGACGAAACGGCGAATGCCGATATTGCGCTCAAAGCCGGATCCCGGGTGGCTGTGGGCGACGAGCTGGAGATCGGGCCGTGGAATCTTGTGGTGATCGCGGGGTAGAGGATTGACCTTACTGCCTTGCGTTATGGGATGAGCAGGTCGATGATGGCTTTCCATTCCCTGATGAAGTCGACGTCGTGCGAGCCGCTGAGCCAGCGCAGTTGTAGCCCCTCCATTGCGGACAGGACCTGCAGCGCGGTGCGCTCCGGATCGGTGACTCCATCGCGCTTGGCCGCGAACGTGTATTCCTTCAGCAGATTGATCTCGCGCTGTTCGAAATACTCGTGCATGGGATGGTCCTTGCTCAGCGCTTCGCTTTCCAGCAGGGTGTAGAACCGGACCATCTCCGGACGGTCGGCGTTGGTTTCCACGGTCCCCGTGGAAATGGCCTTCAGTCCCAGCTCGCAGTGGTATGCGATGCCGTCATCGAGGACTTCGCCGGTCACACCCTGCACGCCAAGATGCTCGGCTATGGCGATTTGATTGGTTCGATCAGCGTATTTGAGGGTTTCCTCAAGTAGCTGTTCTTTGGATTTGAAGTAGTAAAGGAGTCCGGCTTCGGTGATGTTCTGAGCTTGCGCCACGTCGCGGATAGTGAATCCCCAGAACCCGAATTGTGAGATGAATGAGATGGTGGTTTCAAGAATCGCCCTTCTACGTTCCTTGGCGTTCATTCGTTTTTTGGATTTGCCCTCTGTGCGGCGACGCATGTTCTTCTCCTTCATCTAGTGCCTACTAAGGTACAAGAAGGGGGAGAGGAGGATGATAAAAACCTTTGGAACACGCGGGATTATCGCCGAACATCAAATTTATAATATGATTTAACTAAGTGATTACTAGGTAATGAAACCAGTAATTGCGAAATAGGTGCAGAACAGCGTTTGGCTGACTTGCGGATGCGGCGCGACGGCGGTGGAACACCGTTGACTTGCGTCTTCGCAAAAGATGCCATATGCTAAACCATGTTAATTACCGGATGGTAATTAATTGATGGGGCGAGGCGGCTCCATCGCACGCACATTGATAGGGTGCGGAATCGCACATACGACACGAGTTCACTATTGGAGCATGATTCAAAGGAGAGTTTCATGAGTGAAGCAATAGCAAGCAGGGAAGAACGGCTGGCCGCATACAACGCCAATATCGCGGCGGCGGAGAAGAATCCGATGCTGTCTCCGGAAACGGGCCGGCCGCTGTCCAAGGCGAACGCCGTACGTTTTGGCGCTGGTTTTCTGGCCTTTGGCGTGCTATGGATGTCCGGTCTGGGCATCGTTTCCGCGGTGTTGCTGCCCATGCATTACAAGAGCATTGATGGCATCAGCGCCGACGCCCTTGTCGGCATCGTCAATGCGTTCACCGCGGTCGCGTCCCTGGTCGCCAACCTGATGTTCGGCAACTTCTCCGACCGCTCCCGTTCCCGCTTTGGTCGACGCACCCCCTGGATTATTTTCGGAGCCGTGCTTGGCGGCGTCACCTTGTTCCTGACCGGCACCACGCACAACGCCGTATTGCTGACCTTCTTCTACTGCGCCTGCATGTTCGGTCTGAACTGCATGATCGCGCCGGTAGTGGCCATCCTGTCCGATCGCGTGCCTTCCAAGATCCGCGGCACCATGTCCGCCTTCTATGGTGCCGGCTCCACCATCGGATCTCCGATCGGCACGATGCTTGGCGCTCTGTTCATCAAGAACCTGACCCCCGGCTTCGCCGTCGCCGGTGTGCTCATGCTCCTTGGCGGCGTCGTCGCCGTGATCATCATCCCCAAGGAGCAGCCCGCTGATTTTCTGCCGAAGGACGAAGGCTCCCTCAAGGATGTTCTCGTCTCCTTCAGGCCGCCGAAGTTCGACACCGCCCATGATTTCTACAAGGCGTTCGTCGGCCGCTTCTGCATGCTGATCTCCTACCAGATGATTTCCGTCTACCAGCTGTACATCATCCAGAACTATATCGGCCAGTCCGTCGACGAGTCCGCGGTCACAGTGTCCGTCGTGTCCATGATCACCATGGTCATGACGCTGGTCGGGTCCTTCATCTCCGGTCCGGTCTCCGATCTCATCGGCCGCCGCAAGGTGCCGGTCGTCGTGGCTTCTGTGCTGTTCGCGATTGGCATCGCGATGCCGTGGCTGATTCCGTCCTCGCTCGGCATGTACCTGTTTGCCGGCATCGCCGGTCTTGGTTACGCTGTCTATTCCGCCGTCGATCAGGCGCTGCTGGTGGACGTGCTGCCAAGCAAGGAAGAGGCCGGTAAGGATCTGGGCATCCTGAACATGGCCACCACCCTCGGCCAGATGTGCGGCCCGATCATCATGTCGAGCATCGTTGTGGCCCTGGGATACAGCTTCGCCTTCCCGGTCGCCATCGCGTTGGCCATCGTCGGTTGCTTCTTTATCATGGCCATCAAGAAAGTCAAGTAAGGCGAATCCTATCCCCGTGTTCCGTTCGGTGCCTTTGCGCCGGACGGAACACGGGCCGTGGGTCGTTGGTTTGTTTACGTTGCATGGCGCGGATGTGCCCTTCTCCCCTATGGCCGCGCTAAATGCCGACGGCTGCGTTTGAGTCGTCGGGCGCAGCGTCTCGACGCGGCTTTTGCCATATCGACAGGGGCCATTGTCCGGTGACAACCGGGTTTCATGCGACGGAGAAGTGAATCAAGGAGTTATTGAGTAATGGAAACCGCATCGTACAAAGGAGCGCATATGAATCTCGACTACATCAAAGGTGTGAACCTCGGCAACTGGCTGGTGCTGGAGAAGTGGATGAACCCGGCGCTGTTCGACGGTACCACCGCGGACGACGAATACTACCTGCCCACACAGCTCGACCCGGCTGTCTACGAGGCGCGCATCAAGACCCACCGTGCCGAATACATCAATGAACGCGATTTCGCCACCATCAAATCGTGGGGTCTGAACTCCGTGCGCATCCCCGTGCCATACTTCATCTTCGGTGACCGCGCGCCGTTCATCGGCTGCATCGACGAACTCGACAAAGCCTTCAACTGGGCCGAGAAATACGGCCTGACCATTCTCATCGACCTGCATACCGCGCCGATGAGCCAGAATGGTTTCGACAACGGCGGCATCTCCGGTGTGTGCAAATGGGCGCAGCTGCCCGACGAGGTCGAATTCGTGCTGTCCGTGCTTGAACGCCTCGCCAAGCGGTACGGCCATCGCCAGGCGCTGATGGGCATTGAGATCATCAACGAGCCGAACACCACCTCCTCCTGGCCGATGATGAATGTGACCGAACGCTACAAAGCGGTCGATTCGGAACTTGCCGAAGGCACCGGTCCGGTCGAATTCGACTGGCTCAAGAACTTCTACGTCACCGCCTACCACCGTTTGCGTGACGTCGACAAAGGCGCGTTGCCTGTCGACAAGGCTGTGGTGTTCCACGACGGTTTCGACATCGAGCAGTGGAAGGACTTCATGCGCGGGGATGACGGCAAGCTCGCTCCGGAATTCGTCAACGTAATCCTCGACACCCACCAGTACCTCATGACCGCCGAAATGATGGGTTGCCCGCAGACCGTGGAAGGCTACGACGATTTCGTGAGGAACACCTATGCGCCGATGATCGCCGAGATGAGCGAATACTTCCCGGTGATCGTGGGGGAGTGGTGCCTGTTCAACTCCGTCGGTTGCGGTGTGGACACCCACGGCGGTCAAAGCGTGCTCAACGGCGAGGAGGGCGCGCGGGCCGAAACCCTCAACGCCGAGCAGAAGCGTTCATTGTACCGGGGCGTGGCCGAATCCCAGCTCGCCGCATGGAGCACGGGCAGCGGTTTCTACTACTGGAACTACAAACTGCTCACCGACACCGTCAATACCCCCGGTTGGATCGGCTGGGATGCGTGGGACCTCGGGCGCTGCATCGCCCAGGGCTGGTTCCCCATTCAGAAGTAGTCCGACATCAAGCGACATAAGGAATGACAATGCTGCATAATCCGATCTTCAAAGGCTTCAATCCCGATCCGGCCATCTGTCGAAAAGGCGGCGATTACTACGTGGCCGTCTCCACCTTCGAGTGGTTTCCGGGCATTCCGATCTACCATTCCAAGGATATGAAGCACTGGGAGCTGCTCACCCACGTGCTCACCGACGACACCGATCCGAACCTCACCAAGCTGCCAAGCGCGAAGGGCATCTGGGCGCCGTGCCTTACGTACAGCGAATCCGAGGACATGTTCTACGTGATCTACGGCGTGATGAACTCCATGAACGCCCGTTACTTCGACGTGAACAACTATCTCATCAAGTCGAAGAGCATTGAAGGACCATGGAGCGAACCGGTCTACCTCACCTCCTCCGGCTTCGATGCGTCCATCCTGCATGACGACGACGGCAAAAAGTACATCGTCAGCCTCGAATGGGAGACGCGTGAAGGCTATGAGAAACCGGGCGTGATCTGCTGTGTGGAATACGATCCGCAGGCTAAGCACGTGGTCGGATATCCGAAGCGCATCTGGCGCGGAGCCACTGACCGTGGCTGTATCGAAGCTCCGCACCTGACCAAGCGCGACGGTTGGTACTATCTCATGTGCGCCGAAGGCGGCACCGGCTACAACCATGCCGTGACCATGGGCCGCTCACGCAACGTGTGGGGGCCGTACGAGCCCGATCCCAACGGCCCGCTGGTCACCTCCCAGCCCAAGGAATCCAACGAGCGCGCCGATGCCGACCATCTCAAGCCTCGCTACTTCAACCCGGATTCCGTGCTGCAGAAGTCCGGCCACGGCTCCTACGTGGATCTGCCGAACGGCGAAACCTACCTGGTGCATCTGACCAGCCGACCGTTCGTGCCGGAACTGCGCTGCACGCTCGGCCGCGAGACCGCCATCCAGAGGATGACGTGGACGGACGACGGCTGGCTGCGCATGGCGGACGGCTCCAACCTGGCCAAGATCGAGGTTGAGGAACCGGATCTGCCGGACGTGCCGATGCCGCGGATTCCGGGCCATGACGATTTCGATGACGGCGAGATCGGCAATTGGTACTATTCGCCGCGGCAGATGCCGACGACGTTCGCCAATGTGACGGAACGTCCCGGCTGGCTGCGCGTGCGCGGCGAGGAATCGCTTGCCTCGCTCAACCGAACGAGCCTGGTCGCGCGCAAACTCACCAGCGTGTACGCCACCGTGACCACGAAGATGGAGTTCCGCCCGGAGGTCTACCAGCATTCCGCAGGTCTGACCATCTACTACGACAATATGAACAACATCTTCCTGCGCAAATACTATTCCGAAACGCTCAGCGGTCCCGCGATCTCCATTATCCGCCTCGAAAACGGCGAGAAGACGGAAATGCTTGAGACCCGTGTGGCGGTGGAAGACAGGCCGATGTATTTTCGTCTCAACATCGAAGGCCGCCGTACGTGGTTTGCATGGAGCTATGACGGCGATGTCTGGACCAAAATAGGTCCTGATTTCGATACCACCACCTTCTCTGACGAATACTGCAGGTACGGCGAGTTCACCGGCACGATGGTCGGTATTGTCGTCACTGATGCGGTGTTGCATGAGAAGACCGCCGATTTCGATTTCTTCGATTATGAGGCGGATGAGACGAAACCCGTCGATTGAGTCGGCTCAGACCATCGTTTTGCCGGGAAG
>DKCF01000097.1:8341-8520 GCA_002451435.1 Bifidobacterium sp. UBA6881
GGTTCGCGTCCAGGATTCCGTGGGATCCTGGACGCGAACCCAAGATGCGTACAATGGGGTCGGTAACCGTGTTGCCCGGCCTGTTGGTTTTATTCCGAAAGGGCCCGGTGGCCGGAGAACCTGCGGGAGGAAGACAGCGATACGGTGCTAGGTGTCGGCGAGAAGATCAATGGCGTGAA
>DKCF01000036.1:0-5712 GCA_002451435.1 Bifidobacterium sp. UBA6881
AAGCCCAGTCGCAGGAGCTTGGAGCGGAACCCTTACATGAGTAAGGGTTTTCTCATATTCAGGGCATGGTGGAAGTCGTGTTTTGGATGGCTTTCCCTTCTATTCTTGGCTAAATGGTGTGTTTTTGCTGAGAGCATATTGTTCTCAAATTGAAAATCCGTTTCGTCCGCTGGCAAACATAGGCGTTTTCCTCAATGGATGGCGGATACCATGAGGCATACGGCAAATTCCATGCGAATAGAAGGAAGTTCATTATGTGCACTGGCGTCCGTTTCTCCGACGATGACGGCAACATGTATTTCGGTCGCAACCTTGATTGGAGCTTCTCCTACGGAGAGACCATCCTGGCCACACCGCGCGGCTACCACTACGATTACGCATTCGGCGCGAAGGGCAAGGATGAACCGAACGCGGTATTGGGCGTGGGCGTGGTCATGGCAGATCGCCCAATGTATTTCGACTGCGCCAACGAACACGGCTTGGCGGTTGCCGGACTGAATTTCCCGGGCTATGCGTCGTTTGCACATGAGCCTGTCGAAGGGACGGAGAACGTCGCCACGTTCGAATTCCCGTTGTGGGTCGCGCGCAATTTCGACACCGTTGACGAAGTCGAGAAAGCGCTGAAAGACGTGACGCTTGTCTCGCAGATCGTTCCCGGACAACAGGAGTCCCTGCTGCATTGGCTCATCGGTGATGGGGAGCGCAGCATCGTCGTCGAGCAGATGGCCGATGGCATGCACATCCATCACGATGACGTGGACGTGCTCACGAACCAGCCGACCTTCGATTTCCATATGGAGAACCTGCGCAACTACATGTGCGTTGGCAATGAGATGGCCGAGCCGAACACATGGGGCAAGGCCGAACTGACGGCATGGGGCGCCGGCGTGAGCATGCATGGCATTCCCGGTGACGTGAGTTCCCCATCGCGCTTTGTGCGTGTCGCATACACGAACACGCATTACCCGCAGCAGAGCGACGAGACGTCCAACGTATCCCGCCTGTTCCACACTCTTGGTTCCGTGCAAATGGTCGAAGGCATGGCGAAGATGGCGAATGGCAAATTCGAACGCACGCTGTTCACCAGCGGATATTCCGCGAAAACCAACACCTATTACATGAACACCTACGAGAATCCGGCCATTCGTGCCTACGCCATGGCTGACTTCGATATGGACTCCTCGGAACTGATTACCGCCGCCTGAGGATGTTCCTTTCCTGAGAGCCGTGAATTATGTCGCATGATTTCACAAAAGAGCGGAGAAAATGAAATTGTGCGATGAACTGGCCGACAGCAATGCCCCCGAACCAATTTTTCACCCCGATTCCAAGATGAAAATGTAGGTTTGGGAGCATTGTTGTCTCTTGGATTTCACACGATTCGCAATTTGACGCTTGCATATGGAATCGTGCGATACGTTCGGCCCTCTACCACATTTGCCGTGGTATAAGCAGCCGCTGGCGCTTTGCCGATCGATGCGACACGCCAAGTGCGTGGACTTAAAGCACTTGAGGTTTTTAGAGTGCGGAATATGAGCACCACAACAACATGGCATACGATTCGAGAGGCTTCGATGTTTTCCGGGCTTCCTGAATCGACGTTGCGTTACTACGAACAGATAGGCATCATCGATGCGATCGCTCGCGACCCGAGTTCGGGCCATCGCATGTACTCGGATGCCGATCTAGAGTCTCTGTCCACGATTTCCTGCCTTGCCGCGACGGGCATGCCGCTGACGGATATGCGCGAATATCTGAGGAACCGTTTTGACGGCGAGGATGGTGCACGCAGGCAGATGGAATTATTGGACGCACAATCATTGCGTTTGGCGGCCAAAATGGAGTCCCTCCGCATACAACAGGCGTATGTGTCGCTGAAGACGTTGTATTGGAAGGCCGTGTCCGAAGGACGCGATGATGATGCTCGGCGAATCCTCAACGAGAATCAGGATATTATCGACAGCGTGCATAGCCAAAGCAGGCGAAATGGTGTCGGAACGACTGATTAAAGCGCATATCTGCGAATCACAGAATCACATACAGCAGCCGAAACAAAGGAGCAATCATGAAGGCGGCGATATACAAAGGTGTTGGGCGTATGGCGTGCGAAGAGCGTCCAAAGCCGACGATTACCGATGATGGTGACGCGGTCATCCGCGTGGTGCGCGCTTGCGTCTGCGGTTCGGATTTATGGTTTTATCGGGATGGCGACAAACCCGTTGACAGCCAGGCGGGTCATGAGGCGATCGGCGTGGTGGAATCCACCGGCAGCGACGTGACCATCGCCAAGCCCGGGGATTTCGTCATCGTGCCGTTCCCCTATAGCTGTGGCAGGTGCCCGGTGTGCAAGGCCGGATTTGAATCGAGTTGCCCCCATGGCGGATATTTCGGCGGTGAGGATGGCTTGGGATGCCAAGCGGAGTATCTGCGTGTCCCGGAGGCCGACGGCACATTGGTCGTCGTTCCGGGCAACGCCAAAGACTTTTCCGATGGGCTGTTGGCTTCATTGCTGACGCTTTCCGATGTGATGGCCACCGGATACCATGCCGCCGCGTCCGCGGAGGTCAAACCGGGGGATACCGCCGTCGTGTTCGGCGATGGCGCGGTCGGCCTGTGCGCGGTGTTGTCCGCCAAGCTTATGGGCGCCGACCGCATCATCGCCATGAGCCGTCATGCGGATCGCCAGCGGATCGCCCGAAAGTTCGGAGCCACCGATTTCGTGGAGGAACGCGGCGATGAGGCCGTGGCCAAGGTGATGGAGATGACGGGCGGATACGGCGCCGATGCCGTGCTCGAATGCGTGGGATCCGCATTGTCCAACGACACCGCAATGAAGGTGGCGCGTGCCGGAGCCATCGTGGGGCGTGTTGGTCTGCCCCACGGCGTGAAGGCGGATATTCCCGGATTGTTCTATCGTAATGTCGGTCTGCGCGGAGGTCCCGCATCCGTGCGCACCTACGATACGCGTCGTTTGCTCAAGGAAGTGTTGGACGGCAACATCGATCCGGGCATCGTCTACACCTCCGAATACACGCTTGACGACATCCAGGAGGCCTACGCGGCGATGGACGAGCGCCGCACGGTCAAGTCGTTGCTGCGGGTCAGCGAGGTCTGATCCGGCGGCGCGACGATGAACATTATGGCACGAGAGGCATGAAAGGCAAGATATGTTCGAGGAACTGCACCGAAAGATGAACGCCTTCTGGAACAATGACAGGACGTTGGCGCAGACCGATCCGGAATTCGTCAGGTTCTTTTCCGACTTCGCCTATGGCGAGGTGGTGAACGAGCCGAAGGCGAACCATCCCGATCTGGACGACAAGACGCGCTCGTTGGCGATTCTCGCGGCGCTGGTGGGATGCCAAGGGCTTGATGCGTTCGAAATGATGCTGCCGGTCGCGTATGAGACCGGACTGGCGTCCACCGCCATCAAGGAGATGGTGTATCAGGCCACCGCATATTGCGGATTCGGCAGGGTGCTGCCGTTCCTAAAGAAGCTCAACGATTTTCTGGGAGCGGAGAACGTGCATTTGCCGCTTGCCGCGCAATCCACCACGACGCCCGAGACCCGGATGGAGGCGGGAGAATCCAAGCAGATGGAGATCTTCGGTGACCGCATGCATGGATTCGCGCAATCCGGTCCGGAAGAAACCCGGCACATCAACGCGTGGCTGGTCGACAATTGCTTCGGCGACTATTACACGCGCGGAGGGTTGAGCACCCGGGAACGTGAGATGGTCACATTCTGCTTCCTCGCCGCGCAGGGCGGTTGCGAACCTCAACTGACCGCGCACGCCAAGGCGAATCTGAACGTCGGCAATGAGAAGGCGCTGCTAATCGCGGTGGCCTCCCAATGCATGCCGTACATCGGGTACCCGCGCACATTGAACGCGATTCGTTGCATCAATGATGCGGCCCAAGACAATCGGACGTGACATCGGTCAGAGTAGACGCAGGGAGGGCATCCGCCGAATGGAACGGATGCCCTCCCTGCCATTGCTTGCCGTGATTCCGTATCGGAACCAAAGCGAGGTACGATTATTCTCCCCAAACATCCTTGGCGATGGACCGCACGAGCGCGATCTTGGCCCACTGCTGTTCTTCGGTGAGCTTGTTGCCTTCCTCGGTCGACGCGAAACCGCACTGGGTGGACAGGCACAGACGGTCCAGCGGAACATACTTGGCCGCTTCCTCGATGCGCGCCTTGATGGTCTCCGGATCCTCAAGTTCCGGCTTCTTGGAGGTGATCAGGCCAAGCACGACCTTCTTGTCGCCGGAAACCTTGGCGAGCGGGGCGAAGTCGCCGGAACGGTCGTCGTCGAATTCCAAGTAGTAGGCACCGACGTTTTCCTCGCCGAACAGCACATCCGCCACAGTGGAGTATCCGCCCGCGGAGGCCCAAGTGGAGTGGTAGTTGCCGCGGCAATCATGCGTGGTGACCACAAGATCCTCGGGAAGGTTCTTGATGGCGGCGTTGTTCATGTGGGCGTACAGTTTCTGCAGATCGGCGAATTCCTCGGCGGAATAGTGGCTGTTGAAATGAGGGTCGCAGAACATGCCCCAAGTGCAGTCATCGAGTTGCACATTACGGCATCCGGCATCGTACAACGCCAGAATCAATTCATGGAATGCCGTCGCCGTGTCGTCCGCGAGCGCGTTGTAGGCGGCTGGAGTGTCGCCGTAGAACTCATGCACGGATTCGAGGTTTTCCGGTCGGAACAGTTCCGCATACAATTGCGCCGGGGCCGGAATCGTTTGACGGGCCACGACTTGATCGTCTTCGAATTGCTTGACGAACCTGAAATGTCCGATGAACGGATGCTGAGGATTGAATGCGATTTTGCCGTTCAGACGTGCCGATTCCGCACGTGTCTCCTCATCGTGGAACATGTATCCTTTGTCCATGGAGACCTTTTGTACGCCGTCAAAGCCCCACATGCAGTCCAGATGCCACCAGCCGCGGCGGAACTCGCCATCCGTGATCACATGCAGGCCGGCGGCCTTCTGCTTGGCGATCAGTTCCGTGATGGACTTGTCTTCCACGGCCTTGAGCGTGGCCGCGTCGATCTTTCCCGCGGCGAACTCCTCGCGGGCGGCCTTCAATTCGGCCGGGCGTAGGTAGGATCCGACCACGTCGGCGCGGAACGGGGCGTTATGGGAATATGGCATGATGCACCTTTCAAACGTTGGGATTGCCTCAAAGAAGGATACCCGGCGAGCCTGAAAAAATGCGTCGGGCGCTCATGGTCCCCGGCAAATTTCGATGTGGCAGCCATCCATTGTGCCATCGGTTGATATCTGCATCCGAATGAGTAACGTGAGACGTTGTGAATCGGATTTTCAAGGAGTGCGAACATGAGTGAATCTGCGGAGACTGCCATCCACACAGCCACAACGGACGGGAAAGGGGAAGTAGAACATCAAGGGGCGGCGGTCAAGGCCGCGCTGGCCGCGAACATCGGCGTGGCCGTCGCCAAACTGTGCGCCGCGTTCTTCACCGGCTCCTCGGCTATGCTGTCCGAGTCCGTGCACTCGGTCGCTGATTGCTCCAATGAGATTGTGCTGATGATCGGCGGGCGTTTCTCCAAGCACAAGACGGACGGCGACCATCCGTTCGGATTGTATCGCACGAAGTATCTCGCCTCGTTTGTCGTGGCCACCTTGCTGTTCTTCGTCGGCGGTTTCTTCTCCACGTCGGAGGCATTGAAGAAG
>DKCF01000036.1:5824-20162 GCA_002451435.1 Bifidobacterium sp. UBA6881
GTCAAAGAGGCCAATGAACGCATGATCCGCACCAATACGCCGCATATGGGTGTGTACCGGTTCTGGCGCCGCACCAAATCCGCGGAGCTGGCGTCGGTGATCATGGAGGACACGCTGGCGCTGATAGGTTTGTTCTTCGCGGGCGTTGGCATTGGACTGGCGATTTTGCTGGACAATGAGATTTTCGATGCGCTTGGCGGTCTGATGGTCGGCTTGGTGCTGATCGCCGGCTCCCTGCTGCTGGCATTCAAGTCGGGTTCGTTGCTGGTCGGGGAGGCCGTCGATCCTGACACTCGTAAGAAGATCGTCGAGGCCGTGACCTCCACGGCCGGTGTGGAACGGCTGCTCAACATGCAGACCGTGCATATGTCCGAGGATGATATTCTGCTGTGCGTCAAGGTGGAGACCAGCAAATTCGACCGTGATTACGATGTGCAGACCGTCGACAAGATCGAGAAGTCCGTACGAGGCGCGTTGCCATGGTACAACTTCGAGATCTACGTTGAGCCGGACATCTACAACGCCAAGCACGTGCACGCCTGATTCGCGCATAGGTACCGTTCGCACAGTCGGCATGGGAGAGAACGCCGCTGTGACGATTAATGGCTCGGGGCGCTGGAAGGAGCATCGTTCCTTCCAGCGCCCCGAGCCATCGGCGTCATTGGCAGACGACTGATTATTCTTCGGCGACCAGATCCAGATAGGAGTCGTTCCACAGATCCTCGTCGCCGTCGGGCATCAACAGCACGCGTTCTGGGTTCAGCGCCTCGACGGCGCCCTCGTCGTGGGTGACCAGCACGATCGCGCCCTCGTATTTCGAGATGGCCTTCAGAATCTCGTCGCGTGAGGCCGGGTCGAGGTTGTTGGTCGGCTCATCAAGCAGCAGCACGTTCGCACGGCTGGTCACCAGCGTGGCCAGGGCCAGTCGCGTCTTCTCGCCGCCGGAGAGCACGCGTGCCGGCTTGAGCGCGTCATCGCCGGAGAACAGGAACGAACCCAGAATCGAACGCGCCTGGGTGTCGTCGAGCTCCGGCGCGACATGGATCAGATTCTGCAATACGGTCGCGTCCAGGTCCAATGTGTCGTGCTCCTGGGCGAAATATCCGATCTTGCAGCCATGGCCGTATTCCACGGAACCGGTATCCGGATCCTCGAGATGGGCGAGCAGACGCAGGGTCGTGGTCTTTCCCGCGCCGTTGTAGCCAAGGATCACCACACGGGAACCCTTGTCGATGGCCAGATTCACGCCTGCGAAAACAATGTTCGAACCGTATGCCTTGGAAATGTCCTTCGCCATGATTGGCGTGCGTCCGCAGGGGGCCGGTTCCGGGAAGCGGATATCCGCCACCTTCTCCTTCTTCTGCGCCTCCGAGGTGTTTTCCAGCAGCTTTTCCGCGCGGCGCATCATGTTCTGCGCGGCAACGGCCTTGGTCGCCTTCGCGTGCAGGCGAATGCCCTGCTGCATCAGGCGTTCCGCCTTCTTTTCGGCCACCTCGCGTTCGCGCCGGCGACGTTCCTCATCCACCACACGTTGATGCAGGTAGGCTTTCCATCCGAGCGAGTACATGTCGATCTGGCCGAGCTGCGCATCCAGATGCCATACCTTGTTCACCACTTCGTCAAGCAGCTCCGTCGAGTGGGAGATGACCAGGAATCCGCCTTCGTATTTCTTCAGATAGCCACGGAGCCATTCGATGGAATCGGCGTCCAAATGGTTGGTCGGCTCGTCGAGGATCAACGTGTCGGCGTCGGAGAACAAAATCCTTGCCAATTCGATCCGTCGACGCTGTCCTCCGGAGAGCGTGCCCAGCTGCTGGCCCATCACCTCTTGCGGCAGTCCGAGGCTTGCCGCCATGGCGGTCGCTTCGGACTGCGCCGCGTAGCCTCCGGCCTTTTCGAAATCCTGCATGGCCTTGTCGTAACGGTTCATGGCCTTGGTCATGATGTCCGGATCCGGGTCGGTCATGTCCTTTTCGGCCTTGCGTATGCGCTTGATGATGGAGGCGATGTCTCGAGCGCTCATCATACGGTCGAGCGCGGTCTGCTCGGGATCCGCCGCATGCGTGTCCTGCGGGAGGTAACCAAGCTTGCCCGAGACGCGCACTTTGCCGGCCGTCGGCAGCATGTCGCCGGTGATCACGCGGGTCAACGTGGTCTTGCCGGCGCCATTGCGGCCGACGAGACCGATTTTGTCGCCTTTGGCGACATGGAAGTTGGTGGGATGCAGCAACGTGCGCGCGCCAATCTGAATCTCAAGCCCCTGCGCCTCAATCGCCATGCCTCAATACCTCTGTTCTTTCCTCAAAATCACTATGCCGCCTGTCATGCGGTTCGTATTCGTTTTCTGGTCAAACGCCAATCGAACATCATACCGAACACCCGCAACCGCTCCGATTCGCAATGATGCGGCACGTCGGAACGGAAACGTATTCGCGGGAAGTTAGACTTGCCGGTAAACGGCAATACCGGCAAGGAGCGGATATGGAAAAGGCCTTGATCATCGTGGATGTGCAACCGACGTTCTGCGAGGGCGGCGAACTCGGCGTGCAGGGCGGCAACGCCGTCGCCGATCGCATCGCGAAATATGTGAGCGCGCATGGCGACGAGTATGCGTATATCGCCACGACGCAGGATTGGCACATCGAGCCCGGCTCGCATTGGTCCGCCCACCCTGATTTCGTCGATACATGGCCGGTGCACGGCAAGGCCGGCACGCCGAACGCCGAATTGCATCCCGCCATCGCGGCCTTGCATGTCGGGCACCATTTCAAGAAAGGGCAGTATTCGCCTTCGTATTCGGGGTTCGAAGGGTATGAGGACAACACCGATGCCATTCCCACACGCGAGCAGGTCGCCATGGATATGGCTGCCGGACGGACGCTGGCCGATGCGTTGCGGGCCTCGGGCGTCACGCGAGTCGATGTGGTCGGCTTGGCCGAATCGCATTGCGTCAAGGAAACGGCGCTTGATGCGAGAAAACTCGGATATGAGGTGCATGTCATCGAGGATCTGACCGAGCCCGTCAGCGAGGAGTCGGGTGAGCGGGCGCGCCGCCAGATGCGCGAGGCCGGAATCATCCTCGATTGATTGCGCTGCCGGTTTGGCGTGAATGACGAGTCTAGGCGTTTCCGAGGGCGGGAGCACGGCGTTCCCGCCCTCGTGCGGGAGCGACTCCGCCACGTATTGAGACGAATATGTCCAAATACGCGCAAATATTCGCTCCCCGTTTGACGGGGGTGCGGAAACGCGGGTTAAATATGAGGGAAGGTCCACTCGACGGCGAGTGAACACTAGAGAGAAAGGCGGTGCGCATGAGCGAACCGTATGAGGAAGAACTGCCACCTCCCTCCGATTCGGGGGATGACGCCAACCGGAACGCCGAATCGGCGGAACACAATCCCGAAAAAGACGAGGCAATGGAAAACGGCGACGATGCCGGCGATGCCGAAGAGGTCGAGACCGATGAGTCCGATGAGGAAGAGGAGCAGGAAGATCTCGACGAGAAGATACCCTCTTCCGGATTGGACGCGGTGCTTTCAAGCTCCGCGGGGGAGAGCGTCCGCTGGTCGGATTTCATCACACGCGCCAAGGAGTCGCTTCCCACATATAACGGGTATCTTGGCACTGACGTCCCCGGGAAAACGGTTCCGTTCCATCTCGTACGCATAGACACGGCGGCATGGGACGCCGAACAGGCCCATAATCTCGCAATGCTGGCGGCGCGATTGTCGTGCGACGTCATCGACGTGTTCAGAGGGAAACAGAAACCCGCTCGGGTGGAGCATCTTCTGACGAAGGAGTGCATGCGCAAGCTCATGACCGCTTCGGAGCTGCTGGTCAAACATATGCGCAATGACGCCAGATTGTATGCGAAATACGGTTTGCTCCCCGTCGACATCTTCTTCGTCAACGGCTGGCTGACCTCTCCGACGCGTTTCGAATGCTCCGCCCTGCTCAGCATCGGCAACACCAAACTGAGTTGCAACACCTCGTTCATCTATAAAGGGTCGATTTGGAAATGCGCCGTCGCCGATTTCGGCTGATGCCGCGATGACTCCGTCAAGACCCTTGGAAGGGGCTGGGAATAGCCCCTCCCAAGGGTCTTTCAGCGTGCCTGGCATGAATGGCAACTAGTATAGGGTCTCATGTTGCGAGAATTTATACCGGAACCTGCGTATAGCACCACGGATGAGGATACCGTATACGCTTTGCTTGCACGACGGGCCGAGAACGATCCAGAAGACCTTATCGCCCAATGGCAGGACGAGGGGAGCCGTCAATGGCATGACGTGACCGCGGGGCAGATGCTGAACCGCGTCAAAGAGGTCGCCAAGGGTCTGCTTGGCCTCGGTGTCAAGGCCGGGAACATGGTGGTCATCTATTCGCCCACCTGCTATGAATGGGGCGTGGTCGATTTCGCCTGCGCCGCCATCGGAGCGGTGAGCGTCCCCGTATACGAGACGGATTCCGCGAAACAGGCCGCCTCCATCGTGGACGAGGTGGACCCCGTCATCGCTTTCGCCGGAGACAGCGCGCACACGCAGATCCTCGAGCAGATTCGCGACGAGCACGATGGGCTCCGCTATGTGTTCAATTTCAAGGCCGACGGCTTGGACGCGGTCGCCGACTTCGGGCAGGGGGTGGACGATGATGCTTTGGAACGGGCCATCGCCCGGGTGAAAGCGGACGACATGCTGACCATCGTCTACACCTCCGGTTCCACGGGTCGTCCGAAGGGCGCGATGCTTTCGCACCGCAATTTCACCCATATCGTGCTCAACGGATACATCATCCTGGACGACATGCTGTACCAGCCGAACCGTCTGATGCTGTTCCTCCCGCTGGCGCATTGCTTCGCGCGCTATATCCAATATGTGGCGATCGGCGGCCACGGTGTCGTCGGATATCTGCCGGGCGCCAAGCATCTGCTGGCCGACCTGCGCAGTTTCAAACCCACATATCTGCTCGGCGTTCCACGCGTGTTCGAAAAGGTCTACAACGCGGCATCGCAGAAGGCGGGCGCAGGCATCAAGGGACGTCTGTTCGCACGGGCGTTCAGGCATTTCGTCAAATGGTCGAAGGACGGCCAGGAAGGCGGCGGGCATTCCATCGTCGATCGGATGGAACACTCCTTCTTCATGTCGACGGTGGGCAAGTCGATTCGCTCCGCATTGGGACCGAACATGAAATATCTGGCTTGCGGCGGCGCGCCCCTGAACGTCGACCTCGCGCATTTCTTCAACGGCATGGACGGCATCACCTTCATCCAGGGGTATGGCATGACGGAGACCGCCGCGCCGATGATCGTCAATTGGCAGAACGCCAACCGCGTGGGCTCCGTGGGCAAACCGGGACCGGGCATGGGCGTGAGGACCGATGACGACGGCGAACTTCAGGTGATGGGTCCCAACGTCTTCCTGGGATACTACAAGAAACCGGAGCTGACCGCCGATGTGAAACTTCCCGATGGATGGCTGAGAACCGGTGATCTGGGAACCATCGACGATGACGGATTCGTATACATCACCGGCCGCAAAAAGGACATCATCATCACCGCCGGGGGAAAGAACGTAAGCCCGGCCCCGATGGAGGACATCATCGACACCTGTCCGATCGTGTCGCACGGTGTGGTGGTCGGCGACGGCAGGCCGTTCATCGGCGCGCTGATCGAGCTCGATCAGGAAATGGTGCGTTCCTGGCTGGCGCAGCAGGGGCTCGACTCGAGCATGCCGATGGAGCAGATCGCCAAGAACGACGCGGTGCGTGCGTTCATACAGCAGTACGTCGAAAAGGCGAATTCAAACGTCTCCCGCGCGGAATCGGTACGCAAATTCGAAATCCTCGACGAGGAATTCACCCAGGCCAACGGCACTCTGACGGCAAGTCTGAAAGTCGTCAGGCCCAAGGTCCTGCAACGCTATGCCGATGTCATCAACAACGTGCTCTATGCGCCGAAAGCCTCCGGCAGGCCGGTGCCGAAGACCGTGCAGATCCTTGACCGCACCACGGAGACGGTGAAGCAGGCTTCGGAATCCGTGAGCCCCAAGGTTCGGCAGGCATTTGATACGATGCAGGGGAAAATCAAGAAGCAGTCCGACGGATCCATCGCCGACCCACAGGCGTCAGATGGGCTTTCGGACGACCAGGAACGAAACAACAGCGAGGAGAAATAACCTTGGCGATACGTGAGATTCGTGTTGTGCCCGATCCGGTGCTGCGCACGCCGTGCGACCCCATCAGGGAGATCACGCCCGCGGTGCGGCATCTCGTCCAGGATCTGCTGGACACGGTGAACGATCCGGGACGTGCCGGATTGTCGGCGAATCAGATCGGGGTGAACCTGCGCGCGTTTTCCTACAACATCAACGGGAAAATCGGATACGTGCTCAATCCGGTGCTGGAGGAGACCAGCGGCGAGCAGTACGGCGATGAAGGCTGCTTGTCCGTGCCGGGATTGTGGTACAAGACACGCCGTGCCGATTACGCCCGCGTGCGCGGCATCGATCTGGATGGCAAGACGGTCGTGTTGGAGGGACATGGTCTTATGGGACGCATGCTGCAGCATGAGACCGACCATTTGGACGGACACGTCTATCTCGATCGCCTTGAGAAAGAGGAACGCCGCGAGGCCATGCGCTACATGCGCAGCCATCGCCAGTGACGGCGCGGCCGCGTCGCATAGACGACCTGGGGTCCCATCGCAAAAGACGGGACCCCATGGTATTTTTACAACTTGTGCGCCATCCGGCGAAGGACCTTGTCGCGAGAGCCCTGAACCAACCGATATTGTCAACCGGCGCGCGACCAATTCGCGTCATGCTCGCGACGGCCTGTGTCGGTCGGTCGGAACCGTAAGGTCCCGGCTGCACGCAGGAACGCATGGCCAGGCAAGAACCGACAAGAAAGAGGTAGTAATACCATGGCTCAGATCACTATGAGCGACATGCTGAAGGCAGGTCTGCACTTCGGCCACCAGACCCGTCGTTGGAACCCGAAGATGAAGCAGTTCATCCTCACCCAGCGCAACGGCATCCACATCATCAACCTGTTCAAGTCGCTCGACATGATCGACAAGGCCTACGACTTCATCAAGGCCACCGTCGCGCACAACGGCACCGTCCTGTTCGTCGGCACCAAGAAGCAGGCCCAGGAAGCCGTCTCCAACCAGGCCACCCGTGTGAACATGCCGTACGTCTCCGAGCGTTGGCTCGGCGGTATGCTGACCAACTTCCAGACCGTTTCCAAGCGTGTCGCACGCCTCAAGGAACTCGAGGAGATGGACTTCAACGACGTCCACGGCTCCGGTCTGACCAAGAAGGAGCTGCTGCTCCTCAAGCGCGAGAAGGACAAGCTCGCCAAGCAGCTGGGCGGTATCCGCAACATGAACCGCACTCCGTCCGCCATGTTCGTGGTCGACATCAACAAGGAGGCGCTGGCCGTCGAAGAAGCCCACAAGCTGGGCATCCCGGTCGTCGCCATCGTTGACACCAACACCGATCCGGAATCCGTCGAGTACCCGATTCCGGCCAACGACGACGCCATCCGCGGCATCGAGCTGCTGACCAGCCTGATGGCCGATGCAGTGGCCGACGGCCTGCTGGAGCGTTCCGGCAAGGCCGCGAAGGCCGAAGGCGAATCCGAGCAGCCGATGGCCGCTTGGGAGAAGGAGCTCCTCACCGAGGGCGCTCCGGCCGCTGACGCTCCGGCCGCCGCTGAAGGCGAAGCCAAGGCTGAGTGAAACCATGCTCTATGATTGGGAGGTGTTGCACCTCCCAATCATCAGGTGCATCATCGATTTTTCAGAGGAGACAAACCAATGGCAGCAATCACTGCAGCTCTGATCAAGCAGGTGCGCGAGGAAACCGGCGCCGGCATGATGGACGTTAAGAAGGCCCTGACCGAGGCCGAGGGTGACGTGGCTCGCGCCAAGGAGATCATCCGCGCCAAAGGCATCCAGGCCGCCGGCAAGCGTGAAGGCCGCAAGGCCCAGGAAGGCACCATCGCCTCCAAGGTCGTGGAATCCGCGAACGGCCAGACCGGTTACGCCGTCGAGCTGAACTCGGAGACCGACTTCGTGGCCAAGACCCCGAAGTTCGTGGAATTCGCGGACAGCGTCCTCGATGACGCGGTCAAGGCCGAGGCCGGCTCCGCGAAGGAAGTCCTCGCCGCCGCCTCCGGCGACGCCACCGTGAACGAAGCCGTCGAAGAAGCCGCCGCGCTGTTCGGCGAGCACGTCAAGGTCGGCCAGTTCGCCAAGGTCGAGGGACCGCACGTGGAAGTCTACGCGCACAAGAAGTCCGTCGAGATGCCGCCGAGCATCGTGGCTCTGATCGCCACCGATGAGGCCGGCGCTTCCGTGGCCCACGAAGCCGCCCTGCAGATTTCCGCAATGAGCGCCAAGTGGCTGACCCGCGAGGACGTCCCGGCCGACGTGCTGGAATCCGAGCGTCGCGTGGCCACCGAAAAGACCACCGAAGAGCTCAAGAGCAAGGGCAAGCCGGAAGCCGTGATCGAGAAGATCGCCCCGAAGATCGTGGAAGGCCGTCTGGGCGCTTTCTACAAGGAGACCGTGCTGCTCGAGCAGGCCTACGTCAAGGATCCGTCCAAGACCGTCGGCGATCTGTTCAAGGAAGTCGGAGGCAAGGCCCTGGCTTTCGCCCGCATCGAAGTCGGCAAGGGCGAAGAGGAGTGAATCCGCTTCTGAGACCATGAGCAGCACATGGTCATGGTCATAGGTGGCCGCCATCGGAAAGATGGCGGCCACCTTTCCATTTGCGCTGGTTCCTGCACGCAGGCTGCGGGTGTCTGTGTTTGCGGATACTCTTAAGAGCGGTAAATTTCGTGAGTTTTCCAGCAAGAAAGGCTTTTCATGACTGGCGAAAACACTGGTGATAATCCGCGCAGGGTATTGCTCAAACTCTCAGGCGAGGCATTCGGCGGGGGCAAGGTCGGCATCGACACGACCGTCGTCCGCCGAATCGCGGAGGAAATCGTTCCGGCCGTGCAGCATGGCGTTCAGGTCGCCATCGTGGTCGGTGGAGGCAACTTCTTCCGTGGCGCCGAACTGCAGCAGGCCGGCATCGACCGTTCCCGCGGCGACTACATGGGCATGCTCGGCACGGTGATGAACTGCCTCGCATTGCAGGACTTCCTCGAGCAGGAGGGCCAGGCCACGCGAGTGCAGACCGCCATCACCATGGGCCAGGTCGCCGAGCCCTACATTCCATTGAAGGCCATCCGCCATCTGGAGAAGGGGCGTGTCGTGATTTTCGGAGCCGGTGCCGGCATGCCCTATTTCTCCACGGATACGGTGTCGATTCAGCGATCTCTCGAGATTCATTGCGATGAGGTGCTGATGGGCAAGAACGGTGTGGACGGCGTGTACACCGCCGACCCCCGCAAGGACGCCAACGCCAAGCGCTTCGCCACGCTGAGCTACAACCGCGCGCTGGTCGACAATCTTGCCGTCATGGACGCGGCCGCGCTGTCGATGGCAAGGGACAACAGGCAGCGCATCCGCGTCTTCGGACTCGAAGGCGCCGGCAACGTGACCCGCGCCCTTCGTGGCGAAGAGCTCGGCACCATGGTTTCCACCGCGGAATCCACTCTGGCCGAGTAACGACATTCAACGTCGAATATCGATCAACCAACAATTAAGGAGTACAACAATGGCAACTATCGTCGAACAGGCCAAGGCCCAGATGGCCAAGTCCGTGGAATCCACCAAGGAGAACTTCTCCGGCATCCGTACGGGCCGTGCGAATCCGGCGTTGCTCAATGGCATCACCGTGGACTACTATGGCGCGCCGACACCGCTGAAGGCCGTGGCCACCATCGGTGTGCCGGAACCCCGCACCCTGGCGGTCACCCCGTTTGACGCTTCCCAGGCCAATGCCGTCGAAAAGGCGCTGCGCGATTCCGATCTGGGCGCCAGCCCCCGTCGTGACGGCAACGTCATCCGACTGACCATGCCGGAACTGACCGAGGAGCGCCGCAAGGAATACGTCAAGCTGGCCAAGGGCAAGGCCGAGGACGGCAAGGTCGCGGTGCGCAACATTCGCCGCAAGACGAAGGAATCCATCGACAAGGCCATCAAGGACGGCGACATGGGCGAAGACGAGGGCGATCGTCTGCTCAAGGAGCTCGACAAGGTCACCAAGCAGACCACGGATCAGCTTGACACCCTGCTTGAGGCCAAGCAGAAGGAAATCATGGAGGTCTGACCTCTGCACCGTAATCGACGCACGGCCACTGGAGAAGAAACGATGGAACATCAGGAATCACGCGAGAAAGAAGCGGAAGAGGCCATTGAGGCCATCAACAAGAAAACGGGACGCAACATGCCGCAGGCCATCGCCACGGCGGTCGTTCTTGTCGCGATCATTCTCGCGTGCCTGCTGATCAGTGTCGATTTGTTCGTCTACCTGGTCGTGCTGTTCATGGTTCTCGCCCTATGGGAGCTGCGCGTCGATTTCGCCACCGCGGGATTGCATATTCCCGTGGTGGTGCTGTGGGTCTGCTCGGCGGCCACGTTGCTCGCCACCTACTACAGTGAGTGGCACATTGTGGCCATGACCGTATGCGTGCTGGCCTCGTTGGTTCTGGTGGCTTTCGCGGCAAGCGCCAAAGTGACGTTCGGCAGCCGAATCTCGCTGGCGGTGGCCGACAAGCTTTCGCACACCGATGCCGGCGCGCGCTTGGAGTCCTCGTTCAACCACGAGCAGGGCGAACACCGGCACAGCCGTTTGAGCCATGTGGCCGTATCGATGTTCACCGTGATGTATATTCCTTTGCTGGCATCATGCATCATCATGCCGTTGACATTCAACGACCATCCTGTGGCGCATGCCATCATGCTGGTGTTCATGCCGGCGTTGAGCGATACGGGCGGCCTATTCGCCGGAGCATGGCTCGGCAAGCACAAACTCAGTCCCCGCATATCGCCGAAGAAATCCTGGGAGGGATTGGCCGGCTCCATCCTGTTCGCCATGATCGGCGCCTTTGCGGTGATGCTCTGCACATATGACTCCACTGTGTGGGCGCGGCGTTGGTGGGTCCCCATCATCGCCGGCTTCATGATCGGCGTCGCCGGCACATTCGGCGATCTGTGCGCCTCCATGCTGAAAAGGGACATCGGCATCAAAGACATGGGCCATCTGCTGAAAGGACATGGCGGAGTGATGGATCGCGTCGATTCCATTTTGCTCAGCGCGCCATTCGTATGCGTGCTGCTGTGGGCCGCGGGAATGTAGGGGGAGAGGAAAACACCATGATGGGCGAATCCGCAAAAGCCTCGAAGGACATGCCGGAAACCGGAATCACGCCAGGAGGCACCACCGGCGCCTTCCGCGATGTGCTGTCCAAGGACCATGCGCGTCGTGGCAAGCCGCCGCTGCATTTCGCCGATATGTCCGAGGACGAGCGCATCGAAACGGCGAAGGGACTCGGTCTGCCGAAATTCCGCGTCAAGCAGCTTGCCAATCATTATTACGGCCATTTCGATGTCAACGCCGAGGAATTCTCCGATTTTCCCGCGGCGAAGCGCGCGCAGGCCGAAGAGTCCTTCTTCCCGAGACTCATCACCGAGGTCACACGGCAGGTGGCGGATGAGGGTACCACCATAAAAACGCTATGGCGGCTGTTCGACGGCTCATTGATCGAATCCGTGCTGATGCGATACCCGACGCGAACCACATTATGCATCTCCAGCCAGGTCGGATGCGGCATGGGATGCCCCTTCTGCGCCACCGGCCAGCTGGGATTGACCCGCAACATGTCCGCCGGCGAGATTATCGAACAGGTCCGTGTCGCGGCCAAGGCCATGCGCGATGGCGAAGTCGCAGGAGGCCCGGGACGCCTCAGCAACATCGTGTTCATGGGCATGGGCGAGCCCATGGGCAATTATCGTTCGGTGCTGAGCGCGGTCCGCCAAATCAGCGCCATGCCGCCTGAAGGATTCGGCATCTCCGCGAGAAACATCACGGTATCCACCGTCGGCGTGGTTCCGGGCATCAGGAAACTCGCCGAGGAAGGAATCCCGGTGCGCCTCGCGGTTTCACTGCATGCGCCAAGCGATGAGCTGCGCGATGAATTGGTGCCGATGAACAAGCGCTTCAACACCACGCAGGTTCTTGACGCGGCGCATGACTACTATCTGGCGTCGAAACGCCGCGTCAGCATCGAGTACGCGTTGATGAGGGGGATCAACGACCAGGCCGAGCATGCGCGGCTGCTCGCCAAGCGACTGAATCATTATGGCGATAATTGGGCGCACGTCAACCCGATTCCGCTCAATCCGATCGAAGGTTCGAAATGGACCGCTTCGAAGCCCGAAGACGAAAAGCGGTTCCTCGATATCCTGCACCGGGCGGGCATCACGGCCACATTGCGTGACACCCGTGGCCAAGATATCGACGGCGCCTGCGGCCAGCTTGCCGCGAAGGAGCGCGACTGAACGTCCTCCTGTCCGATACTCGGACTTCGAGTGAACATGCATGATGTTCTCCGGCTACTCTTGCAGACGTCGCACGTCATCCGTTCGCACGAAGGAGAAACAGCATGTCACTGGCAGTCCGAGTCATTCCATGTCTTGATGTTGATGCGGGACGCGTGGTCAAAGGCGTGCATTTCGAGAATCTCCGCGATGCCGGCGATCCCGTCGAACTCGCTGCGGAATACTACCGTCAGGGTGCCGATGAGCTCACGTTCCTCGATGTGACGGCATCGAGCTCCCACCGGCAGACCATGGTCGATGTGGTCAGCCGCACCGCCGAGCAGATCTTCATTCCGCTGACCGTGGGCGGCGGCGTACGCACTCCCGAGGACGTCGACTCCCTGTTGCGCTGCGGAGCCGACAAGGTGGGCGTCAACACCGCGGCCATCAACGACCCCACATTGATCAGCCGCGTCGCGGAACGTTTCGGCAACCAGGTGTTGGTGTTGTCCGTCGACGCCCGTCGCGAACAAGGGGAGCGCCATACGCAATCCGGTTTCGAGGTGACGACCATGGGCGGGCGTAAATCCACCGGTATCGACGCCATCTGGTGGGTCAAGCGCGCCCAGGAACTCGGGGCCGGGGAGATTCTGCTGAATTCCATGGATGCGGACGGAACCCAGCAGGGATTCGATCTGGAAATGATCAAGGCCGTGCGCAGGGAGGTCAAGATTCCGGTCATAGCGTCCGGCGGAGCGGGAAAGGCATCGGATTTCCCCCCGGCGATCGAGGCCGGCGCCGACGCGGTGCTGGCCGCGTCGATTTTCCACTACGGCAAAGTCACCATCAAGGAAGTCAAGGACGCGATTCGTTCCGCCGGATATGCCGTGCGGTGAATTCGGCGCATCGCCAACAATCACATAACGTAAAGAAACGAACGTAATATCATCATGACCAACGAAACATACGACAACAGCACCACTCTTGACCCACGCATCGCGGCGCGTCTCAAACGAGACGGCAAAGGATTGGTGGCTGCCGTCATCCAGCAATTCGACACCAAAGAGGTGCTGATGGTCGGTTATATGAATGACGAGGCCATCCGACGCACCCTGACCACCGGCCGTGTCACGTTTTGGTCGCGATCAAGGCAGGAATACTGGCGCAAGGGCGATACGTCGGGCCATGCCCAGTATGTGAAGTCGTTCTCGCTGGACTGCGACGGCGATGCCATTCTCGTCGAGGTGGACCAGGTCGGTGCCGCATGCCATACCGGCAAGCGCTCGTGCTTCGATGAGGGAGGAACGCTTCCGGTCGTCGTGGGATACCGTACTAAGGAACAGGAGGGTCAACGATGAGCGGCGAATGCAGCGTGAAGGCACTCAAATGGGGCGCGACATGGCCGAATCGCGAGCAGTTCCACAAGCTGGCTGACGAAGGCTACCGCGTTATTCCGATTGTGCGCCGCCTGCTTGCCGATTCGCTTACGCCGGTCGGTTTCTATGAACGTCTCGCCGGTGGACGATCCGGCACCTTCATTCTGGAATCCGCGGAATATGGGGGAACGTGGAGCCGATACAGCTTCATAGGCGTGAACTCCATGGCGCAGCTGCGTTCCAATCACGGCAAAGCGGATTGGCTGGGACAGGTGCCCGTGGGAGTTCCCACCGAAGGTGACGTCGTGGAAGTCGCCCATGCCGCGCTGAAAGTGCTGAAGGCCCCCCGTGTCGAAGGGCTGCCGAATCTGACCAGCGGATTGGTCGGCACCGTCGGCTGGGACGCCATCCGCCATTGGGAGCCGACGCTGCGTGCCGAAGCGCCGAACGAAACCGGCCAGCCGGAGACGGTGCTGGCCTTGGCCACCGACATCGCGGTGGTCGACCATGTGTCCGGATCGGTGTGGCT
>DKCF01000036.1:20186-20386 GCA_002451435.1 Bifidobacterium sp. UBA6881
GCCAACGCGGTGAACGTCGACGATCGTCCGACCCGCGCGGATGCCGCGTACGACGAGGCGGTGAACCGCCTTGACGATATGCAGCGCAGGGCCGCGACGCCCGTTGCCGGTGAGGCGAGGGTCAATGTGCTTGATGAATCCGTCAAGCAGCCCGAACTGCGTTTCCGCACGGAGAAAAGCGATTACGAGCGGTCCGTGGA
>DKCF01000036.1:20481-20867 GCA_002451435.1 Bifidobacterium sp. UBA6881
CCTGCTGATCCGTTCGACGTGTATCGTGTGCTGCGTACGCTGAATCCCAGCCCGTACATGTACTTCATGGCCCTGACCGACGCCGAAGGCCATGACTTCAACGTTATCGGCTCCAGCCCGGAGACCTTGATCAAGGTGGATAACGGCCATGCCATGAGCTTCCCAATCGCCGGTTCCAGACCACGCGGAGCCACGGTGGAGGAGGACGAGCGCTTGGCGAAGGAACTGCTTTCCGATCCGAAGGAACGCAGCGAGCACATCATGCTTGTCGATCTCGCCCGAAACGATTTGAGCCGTGTATGCCTTCCGGAGAGCGTCGAGGTCGTATCCCTGATGGACATCATGCGGTTCAGCCACATCATGCATATCTGCTCCACCGTCACCGG
>DKCF01000036.1:20933-21205 GCA_002451435.1 Bifidobacterium sp. UBA6881
CCCGCGGGAACGCTGTCCGGGGCGCCGAAGCCGAGGGCCATCGAGATCATCGATGAGCTCGAACCGGCCGACCGCGGCATCTACGGCGGCACCGTCGGATATTTCGACTTCTCGGGCAACCTCGACATGGCGATTGCCATCCGCACCGCTTTCATCCGCGACCACGAGGCGAGCGTGCAGGCAGGGGCCGGAATCGTGCTTGATTCCGTACCCGCCAACGAATGGCAGGAAACCCGTAACAAGGCCGAGGCAAGCGTCGAGTCCGTACAGAT
>DKCF01000036.1:21248-21517 GCA_002451435.1 Bifidobacterium sp. UBA6881
GACTGACCAATCGGATGAACCACAGAAAGGAACATTATGTCTGTGCTCGATGAACTGGTATCGGGGGCCGTCGAAGATGCACGGGCCCGCGAAAAGGTCGTGCCGCTTGACGAGGTGAAGCGCCGTGCGGCTCAGGCGGCGGCGCCGATTGACGCAAGCCAGTGGCTGAAGAGGCCGGATGGCATCCCGGTCATCGCGGAAATCAAGAGAGCGTCGCCATCCAAAGGCCATTTGAGCGACATCCCGGATCCGGCGGCATTGGCGCGCGA
>DKCF01000086.1:0-1363 GCA_002451435.1 Bifidobacterium sp. UBA6881
CCACGACCGCGCTTCGACGGGCCTTGGGCGCGCTTTTCCGCCAGCAGACGGAACGCTTCGGCGGGATCGATGGTCGCGGCGTCGTACTGCTTCGGCAACGTGCGGTTCGTCTCGCCATCGGTGATGTACTCGCCGTAGAAGCCTGATTTGATCGTCACATGCTTCTGCGTCTCCGGGTCGGTTCCCAGATCGCGCAGCGGCGGCTTGGCCGCGCCGCGTCCACGACCGCGTCCGTATTTCGGCTGGGCGAACAGTTCCTTCGCCTTGTCCACATCCACGGTGAAGATCTCATCTTCGGAACCCAGCGAACGCGTATCGGATTTGCCGTCGTCCCCGGTCTTGGTCAGGTACGGACCGTAGCGGCCGTTGTTCGCCTGCACGGTGACCGTCTGCATTTCACCGGTCTCGGCGTTCACTTCCTCATAGGATCCGACCACGCGTGGCAGCGACAGCAGTTTGAGCGCGTCCTCCAACGTCAACGATTCCGGCTTCATCGTCTTGAACAACGATGCCATCTTCGGACGTTCGGCCGCGGCCTTCTTGGCCTTGGAGCCGCGCTTCGGCTTGGATTCGGCGGAGACGTCGGTCTTGGAATCCTCCGTCTCCGGCACGACCAGCGCGACATACGGTCCGAATCTGCCGTTGCGCACCTCGACGGTGCCACCGGAAACCGGATCGACGCCCAATGCGCGAGGGCCGCCCGAATGGTTTTCAATCAGATCATGGCCGACTTCGACGGTCAGCTCGTCGGGAGCAAGCGTGTCCGGCAGCGACGCGCGCCTCGGATTGCCGTCATCGTCGAGATGCTTCACATCCTCAAGATACGGGCCATAACGCCCCACACGCACCTGCAATCCATCGCCGATTTCGATGGTGTTGATCGCGCGCGCGTCGATCTCGCCCAACTGCGCCACCTGCTGCTGCAATCCGGCATGCGCCTCGTCCTCGGACCGCGCGGCACCGTCACCGGAACCGAAATAGAATCGGGTGAGCCAGTTCTTGCCGGTGTCCTTGCCGCCCGCGATGCGGTCGAGCCCGTTTTCCATATGCGCGGTGAACTCGTAATCCACGTACTTCGGGAATTTCGTCTCCAGAAGTTTGATGACGGAGAACGCCAGCCAGGAAGGAATCAGCGCACGGCCGCGCTCGTACACGTATCCGCGGTCGATGATCGTGGAAATGATGCTGGCATAGGTGGATGGTCGTCCGATTTCCTTCTTTTCCAGTTCCTTGACCAACGACGCTTCGGTATACCGCGCCAACGGCTGGGTCTCATGGCCGTTCGCGTCCACCGACACGGCGGCGAGCGTATCACCCGGCCGCATCGGCGGCAAGGAGGCGCTTTCCGTCTTCGCGTTCTTGG
>DKCF01000086.1:1407-5794 GCA_002451435.1 Bifidobacterium sp. UBA6881
CGTGCGCGGTATGGCGCATCTCGCCCGTGGCCTTCATGAATCCCGGGAAGCTGATGACCGTGCCGGATGCCTGGAACATCGCCTCGCCGTCCGCGGCGGTCGGCGCGCTCAGACGCACGGTCGCGGTGGAGCCTTCCGCATCGGCCATCTGGCAGGCGAGCGTGCGACGCCAGATCAGCGTATACAGCTTCAGCTGGTCCGCCGGAACCTTGGCGGCGATCTCGTCGGGATCGCGGAAGTGCGCGCCGGCGGGCCTGATGCATTCGTGCGCCTCCTGCGCGCCCGCCACCTTCGTCGCATACTGCTTGGGCTTGTCGGAAAGGTACCGCTCGCCGAAATGCTTCACGACGGATTCGCGCGCGGCCTTGATCGCCTCTTGGGAAAGCGTCACCGAATCGGTACGCATATAGGTGATGAAACCATTCTCGTACAGCCCCTGCGCGGCACGCATGGTCTGCCGCGAACTCATGCCGAGACGGTTGCCCGCGGTCTGTTGCAACGTCGATGTGGTGAACGGGGGAAGCGCACGACGGCGATACGGCTTCGTCTCCATGGAGGCGACGGTGAACGGCGCGGATTCCAACGATTTCGCGATGGTGTCGGCCCGAACCGCATCCAGCTGGACGACGTGGTCCTTCACCGCCGCCGCAGTCAGCTTGCCGTCCGAACCGTAATCCTTGGAACCAGCCAGACGACGCCCCGCCAGCGACACCATGCGCGCGTCGAACAGGGTGTTCTCGCCGTCCGCGTCCGGCGCCTGCAACGTGGCGGTCGCATCCCAATACGGGGCGCGCACGAACGCCATGCGCTCACGCTCGCGCTCGACGATCAGACGGGTGGCGACGGACTGCACGCGTCCAGCGGAAAGCCCCGGCCCCACCTTGCGCCACAGCACCGGGGAAAGCTCGTAACCATACAAACGGTCCAGAATACGACGCGTTTCCTGGGCGTCGACCAAAGCGCCATCCACATCGCGCGTGTTGTGCAATGAGGCCTTGATGGCCTCCGGGGTGATCTCATGGAACACCATGCGCTTGATCGGCACCTTCGGCTTCAGCGTCTGCACCAAGTGCCAGGCGATGGCCTCTCCTTCGCGATCCTCATCGGTCGCGAGGTACAACGTGTCGGCATGCTTCAACGCGTCCCTCAATTCGGAAACGGTTTTCTTCTTGTTCGAGCCGACGATGTAATACGGTTTGAATCCATCTTCGATGTCAACGCCGAACTTGCCGTATTTCGCCTTGTCGGAGGACGGCACCTGGCTGGGCTGCGCAAGATCGCGGATATGGCCCACCGATGCCATGACCGTGTATTCAGAGCCCAGATATCCGCCTATTTTCTTGGCCTTGGTGGGAGACTCCACAATAACGAGCTTGCTGCCGGTAGCCATAGCCACTCCTTATTACTAGCGTTTGCAACGCAATAATACTCATGGACCGGGCAAGAATGGCAAACCAGCCGTGTGGCGTGACCGACCTTGAACCGCGATGGAACCGTGGCATGAATCGATATAGACGAATCATGCCACGCGTCGGTCAGGCCTTCGGCGGCTCGGGCGGCGCGCCCACCAACCCGAGCTTCGTCAACGGCGACGCGGTCAGCTGACGCATGACCAGCGTCAATCCGAACGTCAGCGCGGACAACGCCACCGTGAGCACCACTGTGGAGGCGTGCGCCCCGGAATTCGTCCACTGCGCGCTCATCGTCAATCCCGGCTCGATCTGCCATACGATGTACGCGCCGTACAACGTGCCGAGCACACCGAACGTGAGCATCACACTGCCGACGATCTGCACGCCGGGCGAGGAAACGCGCGTGCCAAGCGCGTCCATGCCATTGGCGTACGTGGCGGCGAGCGCCAGTAGCGCCAAGCCACCGACGATCAGCAACGCCATGAACACGTCGGTCGGACGGTGCCACTGCCCGGCGATCACCGACAATCCCACCAGCGAGGTGTACAGCCAACCAATCACCGCGACCGGCGCACGCAGCACGCGCGGCACGGAGCACAGCAATATCACGCTCGCCGCAGCGGCGAGGATGGCGTGACCGGATGGCGCGGAATTGCTGGGATTCGAAGCGATGTTAATCAGATACGGACGCGGCAGCAAAGGCTTCAGCAATTCGGCCGCGGCGAAACAGACCACGCCGAATACGGCCATCTGCGCGATAAGGATCCAACGTCTGCGCACGATCAGGCAGGCAAGCGCGGCCAATGCCATCAGCACGCTGAGCGCGATCACCACCCCGGAAATCGTGAAGATGTGCACGATCGGCTCCAGCCACCCCGGCAGCGCCGCGTCGAATTTCGACCAGACGATGTCCTCATAGCTCTGGCCTTCCAAAGTGCGCACACCCAGCCACCAGACGCCCGCCGAGGCGAGAAGCAGCAGCGCGCCGAACACCACGCACAACACGACGCTGGAAACACGCGGATGCCGGGTCATCGGATCGACGCCGGCAAGTCCTCGGCTCACCTCCTCCTGGGGAAGAGCCTGCTCGATCTGGTCGTCGCTGGGGAATGACAATGTTTCCAACGATTCCGCCAAATCAGGCTGTTGCAGCATGTTCACTGACTGGTGAGGATCTCGAATAAGTGGCTTGAATTCGTTGGTCATATTCCCCGAGGATACGGCAACGGCCATACGGCACGGCGCCGCGGGAACCAGAAGATATGAAAAACCTCCACGTACCCGGAAGAGGCCACTTACCCTTGCTGCATTCCTGCCCTGGGGGAGTTGGGTGACGTACCGCCACGCGGAGGCAAGAACCAGTGTACACCATGCCCTGACCATGCCGGCAGCGCCCGGGATCAATCGAAGAACTTGACGCCCGCACAGAACACGCATCGCGCCATAGCCCTATTCCGTCTTCCGACTAGGAGATGGAGCGGCCGCCCGCCGAAACATCTCGGGTTCGATGCATTGCCGCACATCTCGGCACACTCCTATGCGCACCATGTGATTCCGAACAATGCTGGCGCATTCGTCGCATGGCCACCGCAGCCGAATATCCCCCATACAATTCCGTGGAGCATGACGGCGACCATGCGACCGCATCGACATTTGGTGCCTCATGCGATTCCGAGCAAGGTGGACCGCACACGAGTACACTATATGAGGAATCGCACACGTTCACTGTGTGTTTGTCTGATTGTCTGGAAGGTTGTTTCTTATGACTGAATCGGTGGAGTATCCCGATCTCGTGGTCGTGGGCGCGGGCCTGTTCGGCCTGACCGTGGCCCAGCAGGCCGTCGAGCGCCTCGGCGCGAGGGTCGAGATCATCGACGTGCGCGACCACATCGGCGGCAACGCGTACTCGTACATGGACGAGGAGACCGGCGCGGAGATCCACAAGTACGGCGCCCACCTGTTCCACACGTCCAACGAACGCGTGTGGGACTACGTGAACCGCTTCACGTCGTTCACCCCGTACGTGCACCGCGTGTACGCGACGCACGACGGCGAGGTCTACCCGCTGCCGATCAACCTGGGCACCATCAACCAGTTCTTCCACGCCCGGTACACGCCCGCCGAGGCGAAGGCCCTGATCGCCGAACAGGCCGGCGAGCTGGCCGGCACGGACCCGCAGAACCTCAACGACAAGGGCATCTCGCTGATCGGCCGCCCGCTGTACGAGGCGTTCATCAAGAACTACACGGGCAAGCAGTGGCAGACCGACCCGAAGGACCTGCCCGCGGGCATCATCAAGCGCCTGCCGGTGCGCTTCAACTACGACAACCGCTACTTCAAGGACACCTGGGAGGGACTGCCCACGGACGGCTACACCAGGTGGATGGAGCGCATGATCGACGATCCGCGCATCCATGTGACGCTGAAGACCGACTTCTTCGACGGGTCCCAGCCGTACAACAGGAAGGCGCTGGCCGCCGCGGGCGTGCCGGTCGTGTACACGGGCCCGGTGGACCGCTACTTCGACTACTCGCTCGGCGAGCTCAAGTGGCGCACGGTGGACTTCAAGGAGGTGCGCTACGACGAGGGCGACCACTTCGGCTGCCCGGTGATGAACTTCTCCGACGCGGACGTGCCGTACACCCGCGCGATCGAGTTCAAGAACTTCAACCCGGAGCGCCGCGCGTCGCAGAACCCGGACAGGACCGTGGTGTGGGAGGAGTACAGCCGTTTCGCGGAGCGCGGCGACGAGCCGTACTACCCGATCAACACGGAGGCCGACAAGGAGCTGTACGCCAAGTACGAGGCGCTGGCCGCGGCCGAGCCGAACACGGTGTTCGGCGGCCGTCTGGGCACGTACAAGTACTACGACATGCACCAGGTGATCGACACCGCGTTGACCGCGTACGAGGAACAGGTCGAACCGCTGCTCAAGAAGTAAGCGGCATCCCGCATCCATAACCCCCTCGTGTGGT
>DKCF01000096.1 GCA_002451435.1 Bifidobacterium sp. UBA6881
GGTCGGCGACAAGATGCCGGAAAGCCAGATGCCGCTCAACTCGGATAACGGGCGTCCCCGCCACGGCACGGTGTTGGGCGTCACCCGCGCCGAATACCAAGCCATCCTCGAAGCGTACGAGCCAAGCATCGCGGTCCGCACGGTGAACGCGCTCGAATCGCAGACCACACCGGGAACCGCGCCGACGCTGCCGAAGACCGCGCATCTGACGATGGCGGACGGCACCCAGAAGGACGTGGCCGTGGAATGGGACGAGGTGAAGGCCGGCTCCTACGCGAAGCCTGGAACCTTCACCGTGAAGGGCGTCGCGCAGGACGACTCGCGCATGCCGGTCGAAGTGACCGTCACGGTGTCCGAAACATCCTCCGACGTCGCATCGTATGATGGCGGAACCCTCAAGGTCTCCACGGAAGGCACGGTGGTCTTCGCCGAGCCCGATGCCGTGCGGGGATATTCGCGCCGCGCCCTGCTGACGGCGCCCAAGGCCGGAACCGTCGGCATGACGGATGACGGCGTGCGCTACGATGCGCTGGCCGCGGCGGCGGGCACGTACAAGTTCGTCGTGCGTTACGCATCGAAGGACGGAAGCCTCGCCGATGTGACATATACGGCCAACGTCGTGAAGGATCTGGCGGACGCCACGCACCAGCGGGCATCCGCGCACGATCCCAGCATCGTCAAGGAAGGCGACACCTACTACGTGTTCGGCTCGCATCGGGCATGGCTGAGGTCCAAGGACCTGAAGAACTGGGAATCCTTCGAGAACAACCTCTCCACCGACTACGCCGAAATCCTCGCCGAACCATGGGCCGCATGGTCCAGCCAAAACGACAACGCCAACACGGACATCTCCGGCAACATGTGGGCGCCGGACGTGGTGTGGAACAAGACCATGAACAAGTGGTGCATGTATCTGTCGCTCAATGGCGGCGGCAGGAACAACGTGCAGAAATCCATGATCGTGCTGCTCACCGCGGACCACCTTGACGGTGACTGGACCTACGTCGCCCCCGTGGTCTACTCCGGCTTCCGGGACTCCGACGTGGCCGCCACCGACATCGGCAGCGGCGAAGGCAAGGTCGATGGCGTGCTGGACGCCGACGGCAAGGTTCCGGCACGGTACCTCAGCCTCGACGACCGTGGCGTCAACGCCATCGACGCCGACGTGCAGACCGACGACGATGGTTCGATGTGGCTGAGCTACGGCTCCTGGTTCGGCGGAATCTGGATGATGAAGCTCGACCCGGCCACGGGTCTGCGCGACTATGCCACCACATACGGCACCGTCAAGAACGAATCCGACGTGTACTACGGCAGGAAGATCGCCGGTGGGGCGAACAACTCCGGCGAGGGCGCGAGCTACGTCAAACGCGGCGACTACTGGTACCTGTTCGTCTCCATGGGGCAACTCGGCGTCGACGGAGGATACCAGATCCGCGAATTCCGCTCCAAGAACCTGACCGGACCGTACGTCGACCAGAACGGCAACTCGGCCCGCTACGGCACGGTGATCGCCGGCTCGAGCGGATCGGGCATGAACAAACTCGTCAATCGAGGATTGAAAGTGCTTGGATCGGCATCCTATAACGGAATCGCCGAAATCCGCGCCGCGCAAGGAGGCAACGAAGTCTACATCGACGACGACGGCTCCATCTACAACGTGTACCACACGCGTTTCGTGGACCGGCAGCGGAACGAAACCGCCACTGGTTCGGACAACGAGCTGCGCGTGCAGCAGATGGTCGTCTCGCCCGATGGATGGCTGGTCTCCACGCCATACGAATATTCCGGCGCGTTCCGCCAGAAGAGCTCGTACACGGTCGACGAGGTGAGCGGCAGCTACCAAATCGTGGTCAACGATCCGACGCGGACCTATGCCACCAATACCGAACAGGTCTCCGACGAAAGCGCCCGCCTCGCCGACGCCGGCATCGTCCATGCCGCGAACATCGATCTCGCATCGGACGGTTCCGTGTCCGGACAGGCCCAAGGCACGTGGAGCCTGGATGGAAACACGGTGACGTTGCACATCACCGCCAGCACGGTCGGCAACAACGCCAGCGGCATGATGGGCGATTACGCGCTCACCGTCTGCGAACAGCCGAACGAAGTCGGCGGATACGCGCTGACTCTTGCCGGAGTCGGTGGCAACGTGTTCACCTCGGCGGGATCCGACGTGCAGTCCGCAGCCGGAAAGACCTCGGTGTTCGCGGCCAAGCAGACGGCATGGCCGGCCAATGAGGACCCGGACGATCCTTCCGGACCGAATGACCCGTCCCAACCGTCGAACGACGCGAACGGCAACGGCTCCAATGCCCAAGCCAACACGGAATCCAAGAAGGAATCGGCCGCGAGAACGCTGACGTCCACGGGATCCGCGGTGGCGGGCCTTGCCGTGGCGGCACTGCTGCTGGCTGCGGCCGGAACGCTGACCGCCATTCGCCGCAGGCGACGTGGATAGCGGGCCGGGCAACGGTGGGGCCGTCGCGCCATCGGCGGTCCCACCGTTGCCCGATCGCCGCACATGACGGTTTTCACAACGGTTTTCACAACGACATAAGGAGAAACAGCACATGACACGCATCACATGGGCCAAGCGCCTGCTCGGCGCGGCGCTCGCGGTGCCGATGACGATGGCAGGCATGGCATTGGGCGTCACCACGGCGGTGGCGGCCGACACCGTGCCCACCGACCATCTCGTGGCGCAATACGATTTCACGACAAAACCCGCTGACGGCAAAACCGTCGCCAACAGCGCCCCGAACGCCGCATTGGGCGCGGCGACGGTGCAGAACGCATCGGACGGACTGTGGTCGGGCGAATCGCTCACCCTCTCGGGCGGCGCGAAAGACGGATCCGGCGATTGGGTGAAACTGCCGGAAAACATATTGGCGAAGGCCACGTCGGCCACCGTGACCATGGAGGTCAAAGCCGATGCCACCATGCTCGGCAACTTCCATTTCATGTGGAACATCGGCAACAACAGTTCCGACACCGAATACTTCTTCACGTCATTGAACTGCGGATCGGGACGCAACCCCTTGGTCGGCATCAAAGCGAACGGCGCCGAACAACTGGTGCAGTCCGAATCATGCGCGGTCACGGCGGACCGGTGGATGTCCGTCACCGCGCGCATCTCCAACGGGCAGGCGCGACTGTACATCGACGGGCGGCGCGTGGCGTCCGGAAACGTATCCGCGACACCCGCCAGCATCGCCGACCAATCATTGAACACCATCGGACGATCCCCCTGGCCCGACACGCTGTTCAAAGGCTCCGTGGCCAATTTCCGCGTGTACGACAGCGCATTGACGGAAGAGCAGATCGCACGGATCAGCAATGCCGACGCGGCCATCCACGCGGACGAGCTCACCGGATCCGTACTGAACGGACTGGACGTGCCATCCTCGGTCGATGCCGAATACATCGCCCTGCCCACCGCCGGCGGAACGGTGGAATGGAGCTCCTCCGACCCATCCGTCATCGCGGCGAACGGCGTGGTGAACCAACCCTCCAAGGGACAGCCGGCGAAGAGCGTGACGCTGGTCGCGACCACTACCGTACGCGGGCAAACCGCCACCAGAAAATTCACGGTGACCGTGAATCCGACCGATAAAAGCGACGCCGACAGGCTCGCCGACGCCGCGGCCGGCTATGTGATTCCCTCCGTCGTGCGATCCGGCGACGCGCTGCCCAAGGCCGCTGAAGGCACCCATGCGGACGTCACCGCCGTCGACGGCGACATCGCCGTGAGCGATGGCGTCATCACCACCGACGCGGACAAGGCCGCTGAAGGCGCCATCACCGTGAAATTCTCCAAAAACGGCGTGGACGGAACCGTCGTCAAGAAATTCACCGTCAGCGTGCTTCCCGAATCCCAATCACAGGTGATCGCGGCGTACGACCGCAACGCGACCTCGGAAAACGAAGCCAACAACGGCGACATCGCGCATAGCATGCACCTCGCGTTGCGCGGCAACAACGGCGCATACACGCCATACAACGAAAACTACGGCATCTTCTTCGCACGCTGCGCCACCGCGCAACCCGAGAACATGAACACCGTGGACTGCGCGCGCAGCATCAAGGATCCGAGCCTCTTCTACCTGAAGAACGGCGAATTCGGCGTGGTGTCGGTACGCACCAATCGCGGAACCGACGTGGCCGAATCCACCGGAAGCATCCTCGTGGCGACATCCAAGGACCTGCTCTCCTACGATGAAGCGGAAAACTCCGGTTCCATCATCGATCTCGGCGAAACGAACGGCGTGAACGATCCACGCATCACATGGGATTCCGCGAGCGGCGACTACGTCATCTCCTGGAAGGACGACAACGCGGTGGCCAAATACACCACGGCGGCAACGCTCGACGGCAAGAACACGAAACTCGGAAACACCATCATCGGAACCGCGGCCAACGGAAACGCCATGGACGCGTCCACGGTGAAAGGCATCGACGATTTCCGTTCCGGAGCGACCATCCCCGTGTCCAAAACCGTGGCCGACAAGCTCCAAGTGCGCTTCGGACGCATCGCGAACACCAAGGTGACCACCGCCACCAAGGAAATCACGGTGAAGAAGAACGCCACCGAAACTGAGATCAAAACCGCACTGGCAGGCATCGACAAGGCGGAGCTCTCCTATTCGGACGGCTCGACCGGCACGCTGCCCATCAAGAACTGGGATCTCTCCAAAGTCGACACCTCCGAAGCGGGAACGTACGAAGCCACCGGCTCCATCAAACAGACCGAATACCAGATTCCCTTCGCGGAAGACCGAGCCGATCCATCCGTGCAAAAATGGGAATGGACGCATCTGGTCGACGGCAAGGAAGTGACCGAAACCAAGTTCCTGATGATCGCCACCAACGACATCAACGGTGATTGCACCTGGCAGGCGGGTTCTCCGCACATGCCGTTCCGCATGGCCGATTCCATCGAAGCGCTCGCCGACACCCCCGGCGACGCGAACGGACTGATCTCCAACTCCGGCAGCACCAAGGGATACAACCCCAAGGAACACACGCTGCTCAAGGCCGGTGACACCGATGCGGACGGCAACGCCATCATGCACAGCTTCTGGGCTCCGGAAATTCACACCATCAACGGCAGACTGACCATTCTGTTCATGGCCGGCTACGGTAATTCCTGGACGAACGGCCATGCGGTGTACATGCAGCTCAAGCAGGACGCCAACGGATACGATCTCGACCCGACCGATGCTGCCAACTGGGAGAAGCCCGTCACGATTCTGCGCGCCGACGGCAAGGCGCTCGCCACCGATGCGCAGGGCAATGTCGGCATGAGCCTCGATATGACGTATTTCGTGGCAGGCGGCAAGAGCTACTACGCATGGCAGCAGCTTGGCGCAACGTACATCGCCACCGTCGATCCGGCGAATCCGGCGCGTCTCACCTCGACGCCCGTGCGCATCGTCGCTCCGGAATACGCGTGGAACGTCACCATTGCCGAAGGCCCCAACGTGGTGGTCCGCAATGGCAAGGCGTATCTCATCTTCTCCGGTTCGTCCGTTGGAAAGACCTACACCACAGGTCTTGCCGTCGCCGATGAGAACGCCGACCTGACCGATCCGGATAACTGGAATGTGCTCAATTATCCGATTCAGAAGTCCGGACCGTTCAACGGCAAGATGCAGCTTGGCACCGGTCATGGCATGTGGAGCGAGGACGAGGACGGCAACATGCTGTATGTGTTCCATGCATATGCCGACGCCACCGATGGATTCACCAATGTGGGAGGACGCGACACGTTCGTGCGGCGCGTGCACTGGGCTTCCGACGGGTATCCGGTATTCGATATGAGCCAGGACGAAGAGCTCATGGCATCGGCGCATCAGAAGGTCACCGTGAAGGTCGTGGTCGAAGATGAGAAGCAACCTACGGATCCTTCCGGGCCGTCCACGCCTTCCGACCCATCGACGCCTGTGAATCCGGAACCGGGGGCTTCGGGAGGCAATGGCGCCGGCGGTAATTCCACTGGTAACGGCTCCGCTGGCGGCAACACTGCAGGCGGCGATACCGTTGCCGGCTCCGCCGGTGGCAATGCCGATGCGCCTGAAACCGGGATTAAGGGCGATGGAATCGCGGCTACGGGCGTTGCGGTCGCAGGGGTACTTGTTGCCGCTGTGGCTGCCCTGATCGCCGGCATCGCGCTGCTGGCGCATCGCAGGCATCGTGCGTGATCCTTTGTGATGGCGTGCGATGCCGCGGTTGCGGCGTGGCTTGCGTGATGGCGTGCGATGAGGCGGTTGCGGCGTGGCTTGCGTGATATCGCGTTCGCGTGGCGCTGGTCTGCGTGATGCTGTGTTCGCGCGGCGCTGGTCTACGTGACGGCGCGTGGTTTTGCGTGGTTTTGCGTGGCTTATGTGATGCGCATGGTTCGCGTGACTTTTGCGATTCCATATGACACAGCTGCGATACCAGCGATCTCGGGGGCAACCGTTCGGACGGCTCGTCGGCTTCATCGGAATGCGGATGATTCGCATTCTTGATCGCCGATGGGCCGTTCGTCGCAATGGCGAGGTGTATGAGGTGTAATGGCAGGCGTGCGACGTGATAGCGCGAGATGCGGCGGTGAGATCCGCGCCGCAATGACGAAGCGTGCATCGTGATGACGGAAGCGTACGTTGTGGTCATGAAACATGCATCGCAATGACGAGCCGGAAGGATAATCTGGAAGACATGACCGAAGAGAACACTTTCCGCAAGACCAAGCCGGTTGCCGATGCGGCTGGCGGTGCCGCCGCCAAGACGGATTCCGCCGTCGATTTCGCCATGCTCGATCCGCGCGACCAGCTCAAGACGCTGCTGCGGCGCGAAATGAAAGACAAGCCATTCTCGGAATTGTCATCCGTCACGTTCGACCATCGTGGAGCGTCGATCGTCGGGCACATTTTGCTCGACGCCTTGGAGGAAGCCGGATATTCCGTCGATGATTTCGACGCGGTCGGCGCGTTGACCGCGGCTGCGGTGCCGCTGGTCTCGGCCATGATCCAGGCCGCGGCCTCACGCGGCGAGGATTTGGACGGTTTCGTGATGGACTTCGTGTACCCGTCCATCAAGGGGCCGTCGATCGCCGGCAAGCGCGTCGTGCTGCTTGATTCCTGGCTGTCCGAGAAATCGTATGTGCAGACCTCCTCATTGGTCACATTGCGCAACGGCAACGAGCTCAGCCTCGATTTCTCCGTGGTGCGGAACGAAGGCGCGCAGGTGCTGGCGATCGCATCGCTGATCGGCGGCGTCGACATGACCGATCCGAGCATCAAAGTCATCAATCCCGTCAGCGGCGGCGAATCGGAGCTGCCGTTCGTCGAAGTATATAGGGAATCGGAACTTCACTGACATGGCCGCATCGGTGAGCATCCGTCCCATAATCGAGTAACATCAATCAGCGATCGCAGGAGTGAACGTGCACAAGCCCAATCCCATCGATATCGCCGCCAAGGCGTCAGGCGAACCGGTATTTCGTGAGGTGGGCGTCGGACCGTGGTCGGAGACGCATCCCGGAACGCCGCGTCCGGACGACCCCTCGTCGGCGAACTATGACGCGCGCTTTGATCCGGTGCTGCTTGACGAGGGCGATCGGCGCAACGTACTCGACCGATACCGCTATTGGTCGGTCGGCGCCATCAAGGCCGATCTTGACGCGCATGGCCGTCATGATTTTGAGGTCGCCGTGGAGAATTGGACGCACGATTTCAACATCGGGTCCATGGTGCGCACGGCGAATGCGTTCCAGGCCCGACGCGTGCATATCGTCGGACCGCACAAGTGGAACCGCAAGGGCGCGCTGATGACGGAGCTGTATCAGCACGTCGAAAACCATCCTTCCATCACGGAATTGGTGGAATGCTGGAGGCTGCGCATCGCGGGGGAAATCGCCGCCGCGCGTTCCCAAGCCGCTGCGATCGCCTTCCATATGCGGGAATCTGCTGGCGGTGTCGGCGGTGTTGATGATGCTCACGGTGTTGACGGTGTGCTTGGCGTTGGCGGCGCTGATGACGTTCAAGGTGTCGGTGGTGTCGGCAGTGCCTATGGTATTGGTGGCGCTGATGGTGCCGTTGGCGCCAACGGCATTGGCGGTGTCGGTGGTACTGATGGTGTCAATGGCGCTGATGGCATTCAACGTGCCGGTGCCGCCGGTGGCATTGGCGGTGGTGTTGACGGTACTCAAGGTACCAGTGTTGCTGGGGTCGCTGATGGCGTCGAGAATGCATCCGGTACTGCTGGTCGTAAAGCCGTGCAGCTCGCCAGACTGGCTGAATTGGACGCGAAAATCGCGGAGCTTGAGGCGGCACGCGTCATCGCGCTCGACATCGTTCCCGGAGCGGTTCCGATGGAAACCTACCGTTTCCCGAAGCGCTGCCTCATGCTGTTCGGCGCGGAAGGGCCGGGGCTGTCAAAGAAGGCCTTGGAACTGGCTGATGACGTGGTATACATCTCGCAATTCGGTTCGGTGCGTTCCATCAATGCCGGTGCCGCGGCGGCGGTCTCCATGCATGCGTGGATCGCACAGCATGCCGTGCCCCAAGTGTGATTGCGCGACCGGCGAACCGGGTGTTTTTCTCCATCGACTGGGTGTTT
>DKCF01000053.1 GCA_002451435.1 Bifidobacterium sp. UBA6881
CTGCAGCTTGGACTTGTCGACAGCCTGTTCCTTGGCGGTCACCTTCACCGTGATCTGCGCGGCAAAGCGGTTGTCGGCGTTGGCCGTGGCGGTGATGGTCACGTCCTTGCCCGACTTGAGTGCATGCACGGTGCCATCGGCATCCACCGTCACGTATTCCGGATCCGAGGAGGTCCAAGTGACATCCTGGCTCACGGTCTTCGGCGACACGGTTGCGGAAAGCTTCGTGGACTCGCCTTCCTTGACCGTCAGCACGCCGTCGGTGATGCCGTCACCGGAAATCGCCACCGATTCGACATCGCTGACCGGCACGTTCTGCACATCGGCGGCGACCACCGGATAGAAGGTGATCTTGTCGATGTTCGGAGCGACGCCCATCGACGCGGTGCTGTCGAAGTTGCCGATTTCAATGGCGCCGCCATCAGTGGTGATGGTGGTCGAGCGGTCGAGGAAGCTCTGCGCGTTGAAGGTGAAACGGTACATGTCGCGCGCGATTTCCTTGCCGTTCTGCCTCATCTGCAGACCAAGATCGACATTCTGCTTGTCGCGTGTGTAGCTGAAGTTGATGTCGTTCGAGAACGTCACCACGGCGTTGTACGTGCCGGCTGCGAGCTTGCCCGCGGGAATGGTCAGCTTGCCGGAATTGTCGGCCAGCAGCGCATTGCCGTCGGCGTCGGTCTCCAGCCAGTGCAAACCACCCTGAACCTTGGAATGGGAAGCATCGAGCTTCTTGACGCCCAAGTCGGTCACGTATGTGCCGGTGCCGTTGGTGAAGCCGGTCGGGGACACCGTGGTGGCGCCGTCGGCAACGTCTTCCGCCTCAACGGCCACCGCGTTCTTGTCGGATTCCGCTGCGCGCTGGGTGGTAAGGCTGACGACCTTCGCGCCGTTGCCGGCAATCTGGAAGTGCGTGATGCCTTCCGGCAGTGCGGTGCGCACAACGACCTTCTGCAATCCGCCCTGCGCGGACTGCACCTTGGCCACCACAGTGCCGTTGGCGGTCAGGCTGAGCGGCGTGCCCTTGTCGGCCGTGTATTCCACAGTGACGTCGTAGTATCCGCTTTCCCAAGTGCTGGCATGCACGTCGGCGATACCGCCATTCAATGCGGCGGCACCCTTGGTGCCATCGGACCAATCGAGCGTCGCGCCGTTCTGGAAGCGGAAATCGGTGGACGGGTAGTAGGTGGTCGCGTCATCGTTCGCAGCGCCCATCTGGTACAGCATGAACTTGTCCCAGGTGTTGTTGAACTTGCTGCTCGTGGTGGCGACCTTGATGGTGTGCTTGCCGGCTTTCAGGCCCTTGAGCGTCAGCACGCCGCTACCCTGGTAGCGCCACTTCATGGAGCTGCTCGGAATCGATTGCTCGCCGGTGATGGTCATGTCGCCGACGCTCTTGCCGTCGACGGAGATCTGGTTGGTGCCGGCCACACCTTCATTGCCGCCGATTACCTCAAGACGATAATCACCATCGGCAGGCACGGTCACGGTCCAGGTGGCGGAGCGTTCGGCGTTCGAATCGTTGCCGCCGCCGACCCAACGGTTGCCGGAGGCGATCAGGTGTCCCCAGCCGCCCTGGTTCGGCTTCACATCCGCAATCGAGGTGTTGTTCAGCTCGGTGTCCTCGGCCTCGACGGTCGCTGCCCAACGGCCGCTTTCCGGAGCCTTGCCGTCCGCATCGGTGGTGTCGGTGGCGAGTGTGCGGTCCTGGTGCGGGGTGACGACCAGCTGATAGCTGGCGTAACGGTCGATGCTGGTGGTCGTCACATCCAGCGTGCCGGAGGAGATGTCGGCGTTGCTGATCACGTTGACCACGCGCGGCGTGGTGGCTGCGCCGTCGATGCCGGTATAGGCGTTCTCGCGAACCTCTACATCCACGTTGGTGCCCAACACGTCCTTGACCTTATCAAGTCCGGTCATGTGCACGGTGACGGGGATGTTGTTGCCGACCCTGCTCACGTTGCCGCCGGAGATCTGGCTGTTGGCGCCGCCGTACAGCACGGTGGCCTTCTTGTTCGTCTTGTCGATCGCGGCGATGCCCTGCAGATTGTCGACGGTGTTCTCATATGAAGAGGTGACCTTGACGGTCTGTGATCCACGCAGGTCGCCGTACCACTTGAACATCCACCAGCCGGCGTTCGCGCTGTTGGTGCCGGACATGTTGTCGGACAGGTTGCCGGACATGTTCCAGTACGCGGTCTCTGCCTGTACCTTGGTTTCCTCGAACATCGCCATCCACTGGATCAGCTGGCCAGGGGTGCCCATATCTCGCATCTCGCCGTATTCGGTGATGTTCACTCCCAGATGCGGGATGTTGAGATTGTCTTCCTGCGCCACGAACGTGTTGTAGTGGTTGCGGTAGTTCTTCAGGCTGTCTTCACCAAGCTCATGCCATACCATCACATCCGGCAGACGGTTCTTGGTCACGTCGTCGCGCTTCTGGTTGTCGCTCACATTGGCGTACTTGTCGCCGTACTGGCCACTCGCCCAGCGCAGGAAGTGCCAAGTGCGCTGCGGACGCCACGCGGAATCGCCGGGGCCGGCCAAACGGGCCTTGTCCCTGGTGATGCTCACGCCTTCCGGCAGGGATTTGGTGACGGTGGTGGCGCCTTCCGTGCCTTCAGCCACTTCCTCACCGTTCTTGTACGATACGGTGGCATTGTTCTTGTACTGCGACCACACCTTGTTGATGGTGTCGTATTCGGAATCCCAGTCCTTGAGCAGCTGCAGGAAGGTGCTGTTGTAGCCCTTGCTTTCCTGATTGTTGGTGAAGACGCTGTCGCCGGTCTTGTACCAGTTGCCTTCATCGGGCTCGTTGAATGGTAGGAAGGTCCACTGGTCGGGATTCTTCGCATTGGCGAGAACCTTGTTCATCACCAGTTCGGTGATTTCGTCATAGTCCCAGCGGCCGTTCGATTCGTTGGTGTAGGTGCCGTAGCTCGGATCGTCCACCGGCACGTCCAGCTTGTAGGAGCGGTTGTCGCTTGGACGCTTGCCCTTGTTGTAGCCCCAATCCGAGTAGTAATCCTGGATGTAGATGGCCAGTTCCTTGCCGTTGTTGTTGAAGAACGAATCCTCGACGGCCAAGGCGTCACCGCTGGCATGCTGGGTGCCGAACGGAGGCTTCTGCGAGGTGTTGTCGACGGAGGCGCCGTTGAGGATCGCATCGGTAGGGGAACCGTCGTCGCCGAGACCGTACAGTGTGCCGGAGGCGCCACCGTAGAAGTCGCCGGTTTCGGTGCCATAATCGACATTCAATGTCTGAGGGCCATTCCCCTCGGTATATTGCGCGAGCGCCGTTGAGCTTGCGCCCACGGCCAGTGACGCCATCGTGGCCGTGGCCAGCAGCGCCGCCAGTGGCTTGCGTAGATTCATCATCTCTCCTTGTCTTCTATGGTTGTGCCTGAGGTGTTTATTCTTCGGAATTCACTCCATCGGGCAAAAATCAGTGGACTTCTTTGTCGTTATGCCGAAGCGGTGGTATCGGATGCTTCGGCGGTACAACTGCTCTGTTGCGGCGTAAAAGGGTTAATAGGGGGTGATGTTGGTGATATGCAGGAAGCGCGATGCCGCAAAGTCGGCATCACGCTTCCTGATTGTTGGAGTCCGTTACTTGGTTTCGCGGATCCAGACCTGCATCTGGCCTTCCTCGCGGTTGCACCATGCGTAGTACGGAATCATGGTGAGGGTTTCGTCGCGCTCGGCGAGCGGCTCATCCACGGAGCGGTACTGGTCATCGGTCGGGGATTCGAGACGGCTGCCCTTGACCTTGAGCACCTCGACGCCATCCAGCAGATCCGGCTCGTAGGCTTCGGACACGCTGGCATCCGCGCTCATGCCGTCCAGCCACAGCGGGCCCTCGTTGTCGACCTGCTCCATGCAGAACACGATCGGGCCACGGGCCACAGCCAGCTTGCCGATGTCGGCGCGCACACGCAGCGAGGCGCGGACGCGGCGCACGGACATGTCGAGCACCAGGTGGATCTCCGTATTGGCCGCGGAAGCGTCAACGGTCACGAAGCCGTCGACCACCGGAAGCTCGACGGCTTCGCCGTTGACTTCCAGCGTGTAGTCCTTGGACCACTGCGGAATGCGGACCGCCACCTTCTTGTCCAGACCGTTCGGGTTGGACACACGGAAGGTGATGTCGCCGCTCCACGGGTATTCATCGCCGGACTGGGTCTGTTCGATGACGAAGTCGTCGCCGAACTCGGTCTTGTTGGCCACGAACTGGTGGGCGTAGACCGTCTTGCCGTCGTCCGAAACCGTGTACAGGTACTGGTCGAGGGAGGCGATCAGACGGCCCAGGTTGGCCGGGCAGCAAGCGCAGTCGAACCAGCCGGCACGACGGGTGAGGATGTGGGCCTTGGTCGGGTTGCCCTTCGAAGCGGCCGGATCGGCTTCCAGCGGGTTGACGTAGAAGTAGCGGGTGCCATCCAGCTGCACGCCCGAAAGCACGCCGTTGAAGAGTTCCTTCTCCATCACGTCGGCCACGGAACCGCGCGGCTTGGTCTCCATCAGGGACTTGCCGTAGAACAGCATGGCGACGGAGGCGCAGGTCTCGCCGTACACCAGATCGTTCGGCAGATCATCGTCGAAGCTGAAGGATTCGCCAACCTGGCAGGATCCGACGGCGCCGGTGATGTACATGCGGTGCTTGACGATGTTGGTCCACAGGCGCTCGGCGGTGTCGAGCATCTTCTGGTCGTTCAGCAGGCGGCCGACCTTGGAGACGGCTGCGGCCAAGTACAGCAGACGCACGGCGTGACCTTCGGCGTGCTGCTTGTCGAGGATCGGCTCGTCCTGCACGAAGTACTTGAGCGGCATGTGCAGGTCGGTGTAGAACTGCGGGCCACCGGCCGCATCCTGCTCGTCGAAGAACTCCGGATCGGTGCCGCGCACGCGGATGAACCAAGCGGCAAGGTCGAGCCAACGGCGTTCACCGGTTGCCTCGTACAGGCGTGCCAAGGCGAGTTCGATTTCCGGGTGTCCGTCAGGACCGTGCACCTGGCCCTCACCGTCACCGAAGTTGTGGTCGATGCAGTTCGCCACGCGCTCGGCGATGTCCAGCGCGCGCTTGGAACCGGTGACCTCGTAGTGGGCGACGGCGGCTTCGATGAAGTGGCCCATGGTGTACAGCTCATGGCTCCAGCGCAGGCCCTTGAAACGCTTCTCGGCAGGCAGATCCAGCTCGAACTTGGTATCGAGGTAGCCGTCCTTGTCCTGAGCGCCTTCGAACAGTTCGATGGCTTCGTCCACATGGGCTTCGAGCTCGTCGACGTTCAGACCGGCGTTCTTGCGGCGCAGCGCGTAGCTGGCGGCTTCGAGCCACTTCGACACGTCAGTGTCCTGGAACGGCTGTCCGGAGAACACGCCTTCCTCGCGTCCTGCGGCAATACGCAGGTTGCGCAGGGAGTGGCTGAACTGGCTGCCGTTCTCGCCCCAAGCGGCGCCTTCCGGCACGTCGACGGGCACTTCGTCGTTCAGCGCGCGCCACTGATACGGCAGCGCGTTTTCAACGGTCATGTTGAGGTATCGCGTCCAGAAACGCGACGTGATGTTCACGTTCATAGTCTGGGCTTGATTAGTCATTTCGATTCCTTTGTTGTTGTGTGCGAAAGCTCGTTAAGAAGAGACTCAGTCCTTCATACCGCTGGTCTTGATGCCTTCGGTGATGTACTTCGAGCAGCAGATGTACAGCAGTGCAGGCGGCAGAATCATCAGCATGGAGAACGCCATTTGCAGGTTCCATGCGGTCTGGTTGCCGCCACCGGCCAGCTGGAAGTTGGTCAGTGCGCCAACGGTGAGCGGCTTGTACTCATCGGAGTTGATGAAGATCAACGGCATGAAGAGCTCGTTCCACCAGAAGCTGGCGGACATGATGCCGACGGTGATGTAAATCGGCTTGCCCAGCGGGACGATGACCTTCCAGAAGGTCTGCCAACGGTTGCAGCCATCAAGCATCGCGGCCTCATCGATGGAGTCCGGAATGGACACGAAGAACTGGCGGAACAGGAAGACGTTGTACGGCTGAGCGAAGAAGCTCGGCAGGATCAACGGCCAGAAGGAGTCCAGCATGCCGAACACACGGAACATGAGGTATTCCGGAACGACGAGGGTGGCGCTCGGCACCATCATGGTCAGAATGATGATGGTGAACACGGTGTTGCGGCCGCGGAAGCGCATGCGGGCAAGCGGGTAGGCGACGATGGAGCTGGACACCAAGGTGCCGACCGTGTTGAAAACGACCAGAATCAGCGTGTTGCGCAGGTAGGTCAGATTCTTCGGATCAGAAAGCACCTGGGTGTAGTTGCTCCACTGCGGGTCGCTGGGGAACAACTCCGGCGGAAATGCGGAGATGCCGGTCAGGGTCTTGAGGGAGTTGCAGAAGATCCAGTAAATCGGGAAGAACATGAAGGCCGCGACGATGATCATCACCGCGTACTGAAGAGCCTTCATCCATTTGGGAGCGTTGTACATGATATGTGCCCTCCTTAGTTGCGATCCATGAGCTTGAACTCGACCGCGCCGATGATGGCCACGATGATGAACAGCACCACCGCGAGCGTGGAAGCTTGGCCCATATTGAAGTTCTTGAATGCCTGGTTGTAGATGTCAAGGCCGAGGACCTTGGTTGCGTCGCCCGGGCCACCGCCGGTCAACGGATACAGCAAGGTGAAAGCGCCGTTGAATGAATTGACCGTGCAGGAGACGGTGTTGAACAGCAGCATCGGTGCGATGCCCGGAATGGTGACGTGCCAGAAGCGGGTCCAGGCATTGGCGCCATCAAGGGAAGCGGCTTCGTACAGTTCCTGCGGAACATCCTTAAGCGCTGCGGAGAAGACGAGCATCTGCTGGCCGGTCTGGAAAGTGAAGACAGAGGCGTAGGCCACGACGACCCACACGAGGGTGTTGCTACCGGTCCAGTTCGGCGGGTTGGTCACGCCGATGCACTTGAGCACGTAGTTGACGATACCCAGCTGCGGGTTGAACATCAGCACCAGGCAGCCTGCCATGACGACGGACGGCATAATGGTCGGCACGTAGTAGAAGAACTGGAACAGACCCTTGAAACGGACCTTGAGGTTAAGCAGGATGGCCAGGATCAATGAGAAGAAGATGGAAATGCCGACGTTGATGATGGTGAAGACGAAGGTGACGCCGAGCGTATGTGCGAATTCGGAATCGCCGGAGAACAGGTTCTTATAGTTGTCGAGGCCTACGAACTGCGGCGTGCCAAGCATATTCCACTTGGTCAAGCTCAGAACAAAGCTGAAGATGATCGGGAACGCGCTGAAGACGAGGAAGCCGATAATCCATGGAGTAAGGAATCCCCAGCCTGCGCCAGCGTCAGACCAGCGCCTGGCTTTGGAGTTATTGGAGGTTTTTGCGGTTGACATGGGAGTGACCCTTCGATTCGATGAAAACGATGCGAATGGAAATGGGGAAAAGTAATGGTGGTCCCCGTCACGGGAAAGTCACGGGAACCACCATTGGTTTTTAGAAGGAGGATTTGGTGCCGTACGGGACGGCGGTTAGGTTACTGAGCGTTCTCAATATCCTTGTTGGCCTTGTCGACCTGGGTGGTCAGCACATCCTTCTCAGTGGTCTGACCAAGAATGTAGGCGTTGATCTGGTTGTACAGATCGAAGGTCGGGGTGGAAGCGACGGTGGTGTAGCCGAACTTGCCTTCCTCGGCGGCCTTCTCAAAGGCTTCCCAGTTGCTCGGGCCGTTCTTGCCCTGAACCTTCCAGTCACCCTTGGCGCCGATGGACTTGAGGGCGGAGATGTTGGCGTTCGCCTTCTCCAGCGCGACCTGTCCGTCTTCGCTCATCATCCACTTGATGAACTTCTTGGCCTGATCCTTGTGCTTGGAATTGGCGTTGATGGCGAAGAAGGAGGTGTGCAGGGAGTTGTAGTCCTGGCCGTTAGGAGCGGCCGGCATGGTGGCGATGTCCCAGTTGAAGTCGGCGTCCTTGTAGGTGGTGGAAATCAGCCAGCTGCCACCAAGGGTCATTGCGGCCTGTCCTGCGGCGAACAGATCGGAGACCTTGGAGCCGGAAGACGGAGCCGGCTGGGCCTTGAGCTCGTTGGTCAGCTTGTTCTGGTACTCAAGAGCGGCCTTCAGACCCTTGCCCAGGGAGAGCTTGCCGTTGTTGACGACCTTGTCGCCACCCTGGCCTGCCAAGGAGTACCACACGCCGTTGAAGGTCGGAGCGTCGGAGCCCCACTGGCTGCCGTCGGACTTGGTGAGCTTGGCCGCGGCGTTCGCGTAGTCGTCCCAAGTCCAGTCGTCGGTCGGGTAGTCGAGGCCGGCCGCGTCGAACATGTCCTTGTTGTAGTACATGAGCTCGGTAGCCATGCCCTGCGGGAAGCCGTAGGTGCCGCCGGTCTGCTTGGCGATGTCGGCCACTGCCGGCTGGAAGTCGCTTTCGTCAATGCCGAACTCGCTCGGGTCGAGCTTCTCGATGACGCCCGCCTTGGCGTAACGGACGTAATCGGCTTCCTGCAGCAGCATCACGTCAGGGGCGTTGCCGCCGGTGACCATCTGCTGGATCTTGTTGTTGTAGGAGTCTCCAGGAACCTTGAGTTCCTTGAACTTGAAGTTGGGGTTGGCCTTCTTGAACTCCTTCAGGACCGGGAAGGTGTCCCAGTAGGAGAAGGTGATCTCGCCGTCATCGCTTGAGGAGCTGTTCGAGGAACCGCAGGCAGCGGTGCCCACCAGTGTTGCAGCGGCTGCAACACCAGCGATCAAGCGAAGAACATTGCGCTTCATGTTGATGTTCATAGTGTTTCCTTTCTTCCAGCACCACGCTCGACTTCGAATGACTCAGCTTTGAGATCGTGGTTTAAGCTGTTACCTCAACAATAAAACGAACATGCTGGAATGTGCGCAATTTGCACGATGCGGAAACGTTTCCTAGAATTGCGGTATGGCTAATCGTGTGACTCTGGACGATATTGCCGTTGCCGCTCATGTTTCGAAATCGGCGGTTTCGAAGGCGCTGAACGATACCGGGCAGCTTGCGGCGCATACACGGCGGGTTATCTTGAAAACCGCCAAGGACCTTGGCTACCGCAAGCCGGTCAGCATGTCGGCGATGCATCGGCATACGGGACTTATCGGCTTGGTCTCCGCTGACCTCGAGGGAAGATTCGCTACGCCTGCGTTGACTGGCGCGGAGAACACATTGGGTACTACGAATCATGCCGTGTTGCTCACCAATTCGCGGGGTGATCCGAAGCTGGAGCGTGCGCATATCGATCAGTTGGCCGCACGTGGTGTCGATGGCTTACTGGTGTTGGGCGGCGAGACGGATGTCCGTCCGCCGATCAAGCCCAATACCGCATTGGGCATTCCCATTGTCTACGTCTATGCTCCGTCGTCCAATCCCGAGGATTGTTCGGTGACCTGCGATAACGTCAGCGCGGGACGAATGGCCATCGAGCATCTGCTCGGTCATGGTCGTCGCTACATCGCTATCATTTCCGGACCAGAACATTATCAGGCCACCAAAGACCGCCTCGCCGGAGCCCGGCAAGCGGTGGAGCACGCCGGCATACGTCTTGCGGCACCGACCCGATATGGTAGCTGGCGCGAGGATTGGGGACGCACCGCGACCCGGTTGCTGTTGGAAAGCGACGTGCACATCGACGGTATATATTGTCTGAACGATATGCTCGCGCGAGGTGCCATCGAAACCCTGCATGATTGGGACTTGCGCGTGCCCGAGGACGTCGAGGTCATCGGGCACGACAATTGGGCGGTCACCGCCACCGAATGCCGGGTGCCGATCACGTCGTTCGACAACAATCTGCAGGAAATCGGCCGTCGCGCGGCGCGTCAGCTGCTTGACGCCATCAAAGGGCGTCCGCATCGCGGCACGACGTATATCGGCTGTTCGCTGATCGTGCGCAAATCCACATCCGCATAGAAGTCCGGATGATTTGCATAGGAAGGCGTGGGGCCGGCCGCATAGGAAAACCGCCTGC
>DKCF01000052.1:0-9389 GCA_002451435.1 Bifidobacterium sp. UBA6881
GTGCATCGCCTTCTCCGTCTGCGTGCGCGAATCGACGATGGTCACCGCCTTCGCCGCCGAAACGATTACATCGCCAATCATCGGCTCCACATATGGCTCCACAGGGCCGTACACGCCTTCGGCGATCGCCTGCGAGCGCGTGCGCACCTGCGCCCGCTCCCCCAGCACGTCGCGCCAGCGTGCCGCGATGTCGTCGGGGTTCTCACCGTCCTGCGCGTAGAGCATGACGCAGCGTGGTTCGCCGCCGACCTGTGCGACGCCTTGCGTCAGGCGTGGTTCCGAGGCGATATCGATGCAGTTTTCCGGGTCGGCGGTGATCATGCCGTGATCCGCGACGATGACGATCAGCGTGCCTTTGGGTAGGCTGCGGCGGAGCAGGGCGAGCTGGGCGTCGATGCGCTCGTAGGTGCCGATCCATTTGTCGGAGTCCCATCCGTAATTGTGCCCGACTTTGTCGGTGTCGCGCAGGTACACGTAGGTGAGTCCCGGTTTGCGTGCGGCCTTGGCCGCTGCCATGATGCGGCGGCGCGGGTCTTCGTTGGAGATGTAGTCGCTGCCGCGCAGCGCCGATTGGGTCAGCGCGGAGTAGGCGAATTTGGGCAGGCCCGAACTGGTGACGCGCACGTTTTGCGCGGCGAGCCGTTCGAAGATCGTGGGCTGCCGTTGCAGTTCCTGCGGTGGCATGGCGTTTCTGAACGCGATGAGCTGGCAGATTTCGCCGTTGCGAGGGTTGCGCTGCGTGTAGCCGGTCATGCCTGTGAGCCCGGGGCATGTTCCGGTGCCGAATGTGGCCATGGCCGCGACGGTGGTGCTGGGCATGCATGTGGCGATCGGACGCTGGTTGACCGAATCGTTCATCAGCGAGCGCAGGTATGGCGCGTGCCCCAGCCTCATGTTGAGGTTCCAGTATCCGAGGCCGTCAGCCAATACGACGACCGCGGAGGATGCGTCGGGGATGCCGAGCGCCGTCTGCAGGTGTTTCGGATCGGCATGCACCGCGGTCGGCATGGGATGTCCGATGGCGCTGGATACGGCCGGAAGCACGGAGGAGAGATGCAACGCGCCGCCTCTGGCGTGCGCGGGCGCGGTATCGCCGTACCTCGCCGGTGTGGTCATGGTCAGCAGCTCTTCAACTCCGGGTACTTCAACACTCATGGTTTCCATTCAAGCACCGCGGCGGTACCGGCTGGTACCATTGCTTGGTTGATTACCATTACCTTTCCGTAAGGAGAATCACCGCATGGTGTCGCACCGCAGACCGGCAAAACCCGCCTATGACCCGCATACGGTCAAGGAGCATATCGTCGAAACGCCGTTGAACGAGGAGATGAGCAAATCGTTCCTCGAATACGCGTATTCGGTGATTTACGCCCGCGCTCTGCCCGATGCCAGGGATGGTCTGAAGCCGGTGCAGCGGCGCATCATCTATCAGATGGGCCAGATGAATCTGAACCCGGACCGCCCGTATATGAAATCGGCCCGTGTGGTCGGCGAGGTGATGGGCAAGCTCCATCCGCATGGCGATTCCGCCATTTACGAGGCCATGGTGCGTTTGGCCCAGCCGTTCGCCATGCGACTGCCGTTGGTCGACGGCCATGGTAATTTCGGCTCGTTGGACGATGGTCCCGCGGCGTCGCGTTACACCGAGGCGCGCATGGCTTCGGCCGCGCTCGGCATGAACGCCGACATCGACGAGGACACCGTCGATTTCACGCCGAATTACGACAACAAGCTTCAGGAGCCGACGGTGCTGCCCGCGGCGATTCCGAACCTGCTGGTCAATGGCGGCTCCGGCATCGCGGTCGGCATGGCGACGAACATGGCGACGCACAATGTCGGCGAGGTGGTGGCCGCGGCGAAGTACCTCATGCGCCATCCGGACGCCACGTTGGAGGAGCTGATGCGTTATGTGCCCGGCCCCGACTGGCCCGGCGGCGGCGTGATCGTGGGCCGCGACGGCATTCGCGAGGCGTACGAGACGGGCCGGGGCGCGCTCACCACACGATCGGTGACGCATGTCGAGAACGTGACCGCCCGCAAGAAGGCCATCGTCGTGACGGAGCTGCCGTTCATGGTGGGGCCGGAACGCGTGCTGGAGCGCATCTCCGAAGGCGTGAAGAACCACAAGCTGGAGGGCATCTCCGGCGCCATCGACCTGACCGATCGCCATAACGGCACGCGTCTGGTCATCGAGCTCAAGACGGGCTTCGACCCGAACGCGGTTCTGGCGCAGCTGTTCAAGCACACGCCACTGCAGGACAACTTCACGATGAACAACGTGGCGCTGGTCAACGGGCGTCCGCACACCATGGGCCTGAAGGAGATGCTCGAGGTGTGGGTGGACCACCGTCGCACGGTGATCCGGCGCCGTAGCGGATTCCGCAAGAAGAAGGCCTTGGAGCGTCTGCATTTGGTGGAGGGCCTGCTGCTGGCCTTGGTGGACATCGACGAGGTGATCCAGGTGATCCGCTCGTCCGAGGATGCCGATGCCGCCAAGACGAAGCTCATGGCCGTGTTCGATCTGGACGAGATCCAGGCGCAGTACATCCTCGATCTTCGTCTGCGCCGACTGACGAAGATGAGCCGCATCGAATTGGAATCCGAGCGCGACGACCTGCGTCGCCGCATCGAGGAGCTCGACCGTATTCTGGCTTCCGACAAGGTGCTGGACGATGTGGTGATCGACGAGATGGACGAGGCCGTCGCCAAGTACGGCTCGCCGCGTCGCACCGTGTTGCTGGACAAGGACGCGGACGGCGCGCTGACCCCGGTCGTCGCGCATGGCGATGACGAGGCGTCCTCCTCCGCGCTTGCGGCGGCGCGCGCGGCCGCGACCGTGTCTTCCGCGGCCGCGGATGTGGCGGCGGCCAAGAAGGCCGCGAAGAAGGCGGGCGAGGACAATGTGGCCGCCACCGCCCTGCAGATCGACGACGAGCCCTGTGTGGTGATGCTTTCCGCCACGGGTCTGATCGCGCGCGCTCCGGAAAACGCCTTGGAGCGTTGGAGGAATCGTTCCGCTTCCGACAGGCGCGTGAGGGATGACCAGATCATCTCGATCTTCCGCACCACCACGCGTTCCTCGTATGGTCTGGTCACCTCCGCGGGGCGTCTGGTGCTGGCGCATGTCGTGGAATTGCCGGCGGTTCCGGCGGATGGCCCCTTGAACGTCGAAGGCGGTGTGAGGGCCGAAGAGTTCATCGGCATGACGGAGAGCACGGATCCCGTCGCATCGGAGCGTGTGGTCGCGGCCATCGCGATGCCGAACGCGAATGAGGACGGAAGCGACGCGTCCGCGGCTCCGTTGGCGTTGGGCACGCGCAACGGCGTGGTCAAGCGTTGGAACCGTGAATCGCCTACCACGATGGATTCGTGGAGCGTCATCGATCTGAAGGACGGTGACGAGGTGCTGGCCGCGGGCGAGGCCACGGACCATGACCGGCTGGTGTTCGTGTCGACCGATTCCTCACTGCTGACGTTCGAGGCGAGGAACGTGCGTCCGCAGGGACGCACCGCCGGCGGCATGGCCGGCATTCGTCTGGCCGAGCAATGCCATGTGGCCGCGTTCGCCGTGGTTCCCGAAAAGGAAGTCGCTTGGGATTATGAGGAAGGCGAGAACGGGCTGTTCTCCGCTTCCGGTGCGGTCGTGCTGACCGTCGCGGGCGATTCGGAGGCATTGGCGGGAACCGAGAACGGTTCGGCCAAGGTGACGCCTCTGGAGATGTACCCGACCAAGGGCCGCGGCACCGGCGGTGTGCGCTCCCAGCGCTTCCTCAAGGGCCAGAACACGCTGATCCGCGCGTTCGTGGGCTCGTATCCGCTCCGTGCCTCCACCCAGAGCGGCGCGGCCGTCGAGCTGCCGAAACCCGACATGCGTCGTGATGGTTCCGGCACCGATCTGGCGTCGCCGATCGCCGTCGTCGGCTGACCGCGGCCTGCGAAGGCATACCGGCAAGCGAACGAACAGAAATATACGCCAAGGCCGGACGCGCCGTTTCCGACGTGTCCGGCCTTGGCGTATTTCGGTGTTGCCGTCCCGCCTGCTCATGGCGACGGCGAGACGGCCATGGCCACCGGCACGGCGTCACCGGCGCAGGTTCATCGGTATAATCTCATGCCTTGGGGTGATTCGGTGAATCCGGCGGACTTCAGCAGCCGCATATACGCATTGCGCCGTTTCAATGATTCGCCGTTCATCTCGCTGAAGCTAACGCCGCCGGATCGTCGTTGCAACGCGTAGCCGAGTTCCGCGCATGATTGGCGCAACACGGTTTCATCCTCGGTGAAGCCTACGATTTTATGGCTTTTCGGCACGGCGAACAATGCCGGCGCGCCCTGCCTGAACACGATGATCGAGCCGCTCCGGCGCGCCGGTTTCATGAACCGTTGCTCCGGCCATGCGATTGCCGCGCCGGTGAGATTCGCCGGATCCGTCGCGTCGAGCGCCACACAGGACCGGCTGTGCCCCTGATGGTCGTCACGCAACGCGTCGATCGTGTCCTTCCGCGCGAATTGCGCCGCGCCGAAGCCCTGCACGAACATGCCGCGGACGAGCATCCCATGCTCCTCCATGCGTTTGAGCACGGGGTACAATCCGGAAAAACCTCCCGGAACGTCTTCCTTGTCAATCAGCGGCGCGGCGACGATGCCGTAGCGGTCCAGCAATGATTCGACCGACGCGATGCCCCGTTCCTCATTCCCCTGCGGCCTTTCCCGACCATGCGGCTCGTCGGATCCGACATCATTGGTTTCGCCGGACGCGGTTACGGCGGACCACAGCCCACCCATCGCGGCGGAGGTTCCCGTGCGCGTCCCCATACCGTCATGGGAGTGGAGGGAACGCCATCTTGGGACGACCGCATGCGGCGACGGGCGGAAAGCCGCGTCGCCCCGCGCCAACGCACGCACCGGGGCGAAGGACCCATTGGTGATCTTTCCCCGCCACACCAAGGCCCATAACGCCTCTTCGAATTGGTTCTCGTCCCATGTGGGGAAAAGAATCTCCCCGGTATCGGGGTTCACCCGCACATCGGCATGCTGTTGCCATGCCTCTTGGGCGAGCGCGGAAAGCCGCCGCGCATGGAACGCTCCCCCATTGCGGAAGGCCGACAGCACCGCCTCCGGAACGGTGAGGCTTTCCGAATCGGACGGTTCGGACGATGCGGGACCGCCATATGCGGCGAGCAGCGGGGAATCTGCCGGATGGAACGCGATGTCGCCCGCCTCCTTGGACGTGGTGCCGTTGTTCTTGCGTCCGACCCATACCACGTCGCCCGATGCGATAAGCTCGTCAAGCATGCTCGGATGGTAGTCCCGCACCCGAATTGGAAACACCGCGGACTCCCAGACGAACGCGTTGAGGAACACGCCTTCCAATTGCTCGATGACGCGCATGAGGCCGTCGACGCCCTCATACCGTTCCGCGCCGACTGGACCGACGCCCTGTCTGTCGAGCAGAAACGCCTGGTATGACTGCTGCGAAACCGGTTTGATGGCCTTGCGCGCTTTGGCGAGGGACAGTGTGCGGATGCGTCGGAACACATCGATGTACAGCCACTGCTGCCCCGGCTTCTCCGCGAGGAAATGCCCTTTGAGCAGCTTGCCCTTGGCGTCGAGCTCATCCAGCACATGCACCGCCCGAACCGCGTCGAGTCTTAATTCGTCGATCATCTCGTCGGCGGTGAACGGACCGTGGGTTTTGGCGTATCGGGTGATTCTGCCGGTGACATCGTCTTCCGGCAGGGTATTCCAGAAGGTTCTTCCACGAAGTTCGTCCGCGACCTGGGCAATGGCGGACTGGTCAAGCAGCGATGCCATGTCCGTGGTGCCGAGCAGCCGTTCCAGCACCTCCGGGTCCATGGACAGCAGTTGCGTGCTGCGTTCGGCCTGCGGCACGTCGTATTGGTACATCACCGATCCGACGAATCCGAACAGCATGTTCTCTGCGAACGGCGAAGGCGTTCCGGTCGTTGCCTCGTGCACGGCGATCGTTCCGGCATTGAGCCCCGACATGACGGTACGCAACGCGGGAAGGTCGTATACGTCCTGCAGGCATTCGCGCGCGGTTTCCAGCAGCAGGGGGAAGTTCCTGCAGGTGCGCGCCGCACTGAGCAGCTGCGAGGCACGCAGCCGCTGCTGCCATAGCGGCACACGGCGGCCGGGACTGGTTCTGGGAAGGAACAGCGAACGCGCCGCGCATTCCCGGAACCGTGCCATATACAGCACGCTTCCGCCGATCTGCGTCTCGATGACGCGTTGCATGTCGTCGACGTCGAACAGCAGTATGTCGGTGGCCCGCAGATTCTCATATCCGTCTGGCAGCCGCAACACGATGCCGTCGTCAGTGGCGTACGCCTGGGCGTCGAATCCGTACCGTCGCCTGATGCGTGCGGTGATGGCCAACGCCCATGGTTCGTGCACGCGCCGCCCGTACGGCGAATGCAGGATGATGCGCCAATCGCCGCCTTCATCACGGCAACGTTCCAACACGAATGTTCGGTCGTTGGGTATCGTCCCGGTCGCCGCGCGTTGCTCCTCGAGCAGCCGTGTGAGGTTGCCGATGGCGTTGTCGTCGAGCCCGTCTTGTTTGAGCCGGTCCACCATGGCGGCATGCAGATGGGGCGCGGGAACGTCATCCGTGGAATCCACGGCGGATGTCAATGCCTGACCGAGCTCACCGGCAAGGCGTCCTTGGATGAGGCCGAACCGGTAGTCGCGTCCGCTTTCGTCGCCGTGCCAGAACGGCAGCCGCGCGGTGCGGCCAGGCGCGGGCACCACGATCACGCGGTCTCTGGTGATCTCCTGTATCTGCCAGGTGGATGTGCCCAGGGTGATGACGTCTCCGACGCGTGATTCGTAGACCATCTCCTCGTCCAGCTCGCCGACTTTGCGCGGCCCGCTTCCGGCGTTTTCCTCGGGCAGCACCACCGTGTACATGCCGCGGTCGGGAATCGTGCCACCACTGGTGACCGCCAGACGTTGCGCTCCCGGACGCGCGGAGATCAGCCCGGCCTCCTCGTTCATCTGCAGCGGCGGGCGGAACGCCGAGAAGTCCTCGCTGTTGTATGCGCCCGTCATCATACCGACGACGGCGTCGAACATGGTTCGGTCGAGCTTCGCGAATGGCGCCGATCCGCGTACTTCGGCGTACCATGCGTCGGGTTTGAGGTCTTCCATGGCCGCGGCGGCCACGGTCTGCTGGGCGAGCACGTCCAATGGGTTGTTGGGGATCGTCAAAGGTTCGATGGCACCTGCGCGCATGCTTTCCAGACTGGCCGCCATGCCGATGATCTGCTGGCGCGTGACCGGGTAGAACACGGCATGGGAGACGCCTCCGACCTTGTGGTCGGCACGGCCCACGCGCTGCAGTCCGGATGATACCGATAATGGCACCGCCACTTGGATGACCAGGTCCACCGAACCCATGTCGATGCCGAGCTCAAGGCTGGATGTAGCCACCACGCAGCGCAGCTCGCCGCGTTTGAGCTGTTCCTCGATTTGTTTGCGCCGGTCCTTCGAGACGGAGCCGTGGTGGGCCATGGCGATCACCTCGCCGTCATTGTGCGAGGAGACCAGCGTCGTCGTGGCGCCCACCACCGAATCGTAGTGTCCGGCAAAATGCTCACGTCCTTCGGGCGACCCCAGATCACGGTGTTCCGTGCCGTCGAATTCGCAGGATTCCGTGTATCGGTCGTTCAGTCGCGCGGTGAGTTTTTCCGCTAGTCCCCGCGAATTGACGAACACCAATGTGGTGTGGTGGCTCAGCACCTCATCGAGGATGGCCTGCTCGATGGCTGGCCATACCGACCCTCCGGTGGCGCCGGTGTCGAGCATGTTCGGCAAGGGGTCCGCGACGCGCAGATCCATGGTGGGGCGCGTTCCGGGATTCACGATGGTCACCGGCTCCGCGCCGCCGAGGAACCGCGCCGCCTCGTCAATCGGATTGACCGTGGCCGACAGGCCGATGCGCTGCGCGCGGCGCCCCGTCAGCGCGTCGAGACGTTCGAGGCTCACGGCCAGATGCGCGCCTCGCTTGGTGCCCGCGATGGCGTGCACCTCATCCACGATGACCGTTTCGACGGTTTTCAGTATTCGCCTGGCCTTGGAGGTGAGCAGCAGGAACAACGATTCCGGCGTGGTGACGAGGATGTCCGGCGGATGGCTGACGATCCTGCGTCTTTCCTGCGGCGTGGTGTCGCCGCTGCGCATGGCCACGCTGATTTTCGGCGCGGGAAGTCCCATGGCCGCGCATTGTTCGGCGATGCCGGCCAATGGCGCTTCGAGGTTTTTCGCCACGTCCACGCCAAGCGCCTTCAACGGGGAGATGTACAGGATCGTGACGCCACGCCGCGCTTGCTCCGTCGTAGCCGCGTTTCGTGCCGCCGATGCAGGGGAATGCTCTTTGGAACGGTTCGCGGCATCGTCCGCTCCGGTGGTCCGTTCCGTGTCGTCCTTCCCGTCAGAGGAGCCGCCACGGCTCGTCATCAGATGATCGATGGCGGAAAGGAACGCGCACAGGGTCTTGCCGGAACCTGTGGGTGCCACGACCAGCACATTTTCTCCGGAACGTATGGCCGGCCATGCCTGCCGTTGCACGTCGGTGGGACGGTCGAACGCATGGTCGAGCCACGCCACGGTGGGCTTGGAGAACAACCGCATGCATTCGCACATATGTTCGATTATGTCATCACCGTCAGACGCCACGTATCATTCAAGCCCACCATTCCGCCGCTTGCCGAATCTTTCCCGCATCTCATCGGCGAGCCGCCAAATCCCCCGTCGGCGATCTACCACCATATCACCGTTTGCGACCGCCGCACTTCCTGCGCAGTATCTCGTGCATAATCACCATGAGCGTCAGGAACGCCACGAGGTAGAAGGGGAACAGGCTAACGGAGACATGCTGCGCGACCACCCCGAACAATGGCGGCATGCACATCGAGCCAACGTAGGCGCATGCCATCTGCATGCCGACGATCGCCTGTGATTTGTCCTCGCCAAAATACGCGGGCGTGGAATGGATGATGCATGGATAGATCGGCGCGCAGCCCAGACCAATGACCATCAGTCCCGCGATGGTTCCGATATTGTGCGGCAGCGGCAGCAGCATGACGACGATGCCGGCCAGCACGAATGCCTGGCCAAGGCGAATCATCGAAGGGTCGTCGAGCCGCATGGTCAGGAAGCCACTGGCCAAGCGTCCGACGGTGATGCCGATGCAGAACAGGCTGGCCCACATGGCCGCGGTGGTCTTGTCGACTCCCTTGCCGAGCACCATGTAGCTGCTGCCCCACAACATGGCCGTGGCCTCAAGCGCGCAATAGCAGAAGAACATCACCAGAATCTCGCGGGCTCCGCGAATCGCCAGCACTCCGCGGATGCCGAGCGGCCTG
>DKCF01000052.1:9482-18552 GCA_002451435.1 Bifidobacterium sp. UBA6881
CTGGCGACCAACACCGCGGTCAATGCGAACTGCAGGATGGAGATGTATCGATAGCCCCACGACCATCCCTGCCCCGCTCCCAACGCGAAGCTCATGATGTACGGACCGGTCAGCGTACCTAATCCCCACATGGCGTGCAGCCAGCTCATGTGGCGGCTTTCGTAATGGATGGCGACATAGTTGTTGAGCGCCGCATCGACGCCGCCCGCACCCAAGCCATAGGGAATGGCGAGCGCCAGCAGCGTCCAATAGTTCGGCGCGAAGGAAAATCCCAGCAATGCGAACGCCGTCAGCGCCACGGACACCGCAGTGACCTTGCCTGCGCCGAAGCGCAGGGTCATGCGGTCGGAAAGCAGCGCGGACACGATGGTGCCCGCGGAGATCATCATGGAGATGCCGCCGGCCCAGGAAATCGGCGCGTTCAGGTCGCCGCTCATGGTGGGCCATGCGGCGCCCAGCACGGCGTCGGGCAATCCGAGGCTGATGAAAGCCACATAAATCACGGCGAGCAATAGATTGACCATGGATCAGCTCCTTTGATGGTTCCGTCAGCAGACGCGGCGACGCGATGTTCGGGGATATTCTATCCGCAACTGTCTACCAATCGGTAATTTAGCGGATGCGGCGAACGCGCGGAACCATGGCGGTGCGCGGGCCCGTTCCACGCGACCCTGTATGTCCGAATACGCGGAAGGCGGGTTCCCGACGCATCGGAAACCCACCTTCCGCATGGGGACGGACGACAATCAGGTATCGATTTTGGAACGGTCGAAATCATCGGCGTTCTCCACGATGAACGCCTTGCGCGGCGGTACGTCGTCACCCATCAGCAGGCTGAAGATCTGACTGGCGTGCTCGGCGTCCTCCATGCGGATGCGGCGCAGCATGCGCGTGCGCGGATCCATGGTGGTGTCCGCCAGCTGGTCGGCGTCCATTTCGCCCAGACCCTTGTACCGCTGGATGTCCTCGTTGTAGCCGATGTGCTTGCTGTCGAGTTCTGCGAGCTTTCCAGCGAGTTCGTCATCGGAATACGTGTAGATGAACTCGCCCTTGTGCGAACCCGTCAGCGCGATACGGTGCAACGGCGGCACCGCGGCATACACATGGCCGTGCTCGATCAGCGGGCGCATGTACCGGTAGAACAACGTCAGCAGCAGAATGCGGATGTGCGCGCCGTCGACATCCGCATCGGTCATCATGATGACCTTGTTGTACCGCGCCTGGCTGATGTCGAAGCTGGCTCCGGATCCGGCACCGACCACCTGGATGATGGCCGCGCATTCCTTGTTCGACAGCATCTGGGCCAACGAGGCCTTCTGCACGTTGAGGATCTTGCCTCGAATCGGCAGCAACGCCTGGAACCCGGAGTTGCGGGCCGCCTTGGCGGTACCCAATGCGGAATCTCCCTCGACGATGAACAGTTCGGCCACATCGTCGTTACCCGGCTGGCAGTCGGACAGCTTCGATGGCATGGACGCGGATTCCAACGCGTTCTTGCGGCGGGTCACCTCTTTGGTCTTGCGGGCCTGGATGCGGGCGTGCATCTCGCCGGAGATCTTCTCCAGCACGCGGAAGGACTGTTCCTTGTACCCGCGTTTGGAGCCGGTGATCATCTCGCCGAACTGCTGGTCGGTCATTTTGGAGACGATTGGCCTGACCTGCGCGGTGCCGAGCACGTCCTTGGTCTGGCCTTGGAACTGCGGTTCCGCGATGCGCACGGTGACGACGGCGACGAGCCCGGCGAGGATGTCGTCGCGTTCGACTTTCATGTGCGGGTCTTTGAGATTCACTTTGAGTTTGCGCGCGTTGTCCTCGACGGCCTTGCGGATCTGCTTGGTGATGCCCTGCAGGAAACCGTCCACGTGCATGCCGCCGCCCGGCGTCTCCACCACGTTGACGAAGCTGCGCAAGGTGGTGTCGTAGCCGTTGGTCCAACGCATGGCGATGTCCACCGCGCAGTTTCTGGTGACTTTCTGCGCGTGCAGCTCGCCGTTGTCCCCGACCGCCTGCGTCTCCTCCACATACGTGTTCTCGCCGGTGACGCGCCAGATGCCGGAGATGGCCTCACCCTTGGACAGGAAGTCCACGAAGTCCTTCACACCGCCGGTGTGGCAGAACTCCTCGACGCGCGCATGCGCGTATTTCGGTTCGGTGGATTGCACGTCTGTCGTGATGACAGCGTCGATACTCGCCGCGTCGGTTGCCTCGGACGGCCGTTCGTCGGACTGGACGGACGCGTCGGACTGGACGGTAGGCTGTTCGTCCGCGTCGGAAACCGCATCGGCGGTTTCATCCTCATGCCGCTGCACGTCTGCACCGGTCTGCCCGTCGGGACCGTCGACCTCCAAACGCTCGTCAACCGATTCGATGCCGGTTTCGGGGATGTTCTCGTCGACAACGGTGATTTTCAGCCCCGGAACCAGGAAGCTGGTCTGTCGCACACGGTCGATCAGCTGCTCGTAGCTGAATTTCGCGGTGTCGTTGAAAATCTCCGGATCGGCCCAATAGCGGATGCGCGTACCGGTGGTTTTCGGGCCGACCTTGCCGATGATCTCCAGTTCGGTCGGACGGTTCTTCCTCGTCTTCTTGAATGGTGAGTCCGGTGACGGATGTTCCGGATCCACGTCGGTGTACACGCCGGGATGACCTTGGTGGAACGACATATGGTGGGTTTTGCCGTCGCGGTCCACCTCGACGTCGAGGCGGGAGCTCAACGCGTTCACCACGGATGAGCCCACACCGTGCAGACCGCCGGAAGCCGCGTAGGAGGAATCGCCGAATTTCGCGCCGGCATGCAATTTGGTCAACACCACTTCGACGCCGGTGAGCTTCGTCTTCGGCTCGATATCGACAGGAATGCCTCGCCCGTTGTCCGCCACCTCGACGGAGCCGTCGTCATGCAAGGTCACGATGATATGGTCGCAGACGCCGGCCAACGCCTCGTCGACCGAATTGTCGATGATCTCCCACAGGCAGTGCATCAAACCTTGGCTGTCGGTGGTGCCGATGTACATGCCCGGACGCTTGCGCACCGCATCAAGCCCGTCCAGCACGGTGAGGTTGCGCGCGCCGTAATTGTCTTTCGCCATTGTTCCCATTCTGTAAATGCCGTCTATCTGTAGATACCGTCGGTGAGATGGAAGAAGTCGAGAAATTCAACGTTTCTTGAATTTCTCGACTTCATGCGTTCCTCTGGTTCCCAATCACTGGTCCAGGAAGTCGCGCAACGTCTGCGAACGGGACGGATGGCGCAACTTCGACATGGTCTTGGACTCGATCTGGCGGATGCGCTCACGGGTGACGCCGTAAACACGGCCGATGTCGTCCAAGGTCTTGGGCTGGCCATCCTCCAGGCCGTAGCGCATCTTGATGACGCCGGCCTCTCGTGGCGACAGGGTCTCCAACACCTGCTTGAACTGTTCCTGCAGCAGGGAGAAGGCGACCGCGTCGGACGGCGCGATGGCGTCGGTGTCTTCGATCAGATCACCGAACTCGGAATCGCCGTCCTCGCCCAGCGGAGTGTGCAGCGAAATCGGCTCACGGCCGTACTTCTGCACTTCCTGCACCTTTTCGACCGGCATGTCGAGCTCGCGCGCAAGCTCGTCCGGCGTGGGTTCACGGCCGAGGTCCTGCAGCATCTGGCGCTGCACACGCGAAAGTTTGTTGATCACTTCGACCATGTGCACGGGCACGCGGATGGTGCGTGCCTGATCGGCCATGGCTCGAGTGATGGCCTGGCGAATCCACCACGTCGCGTAGGTGGAGAACTTGAAGCCTTTCTTCCAATCGAATTTCTCGACGGCGCGGATCAGACCGAGATTGCCTTCCTGGATCAAATCGAGGAACAGCATGCCGCGGCCGGTGTAGCGCTTGGCCAGCGACACCACGAGTCGCAAGTTGGCCTCCAGCAGGTGGTCCTTGGCGCGGCGTCCGTCGTTCGCGGCCCATTTGAGTTCGCGCTTGCGCTTGAAGTCCATCTTGTCGGATTCGGTGTCCAGCAGATGCTGGGCGTACAGTCCGGCTTCGATGCGTTCGGAAAGGTCGACTTCCTGCTCCGCGTTCAACAGGCTCACGCGGCCGATCTGCTTGAGGTAGTCCTTGACCGGATCGGCGGTGGCGCCGGCCGCGATCACACGGCGCTTCGGATTGCCCGATGGCGTCAGATTGTCGTCGTCATCGTCGTCGCGCACCACGAAAGCGCCCTTCTCCTTGGGCACTTCCGGCTTCTTGCGCTCTTCCTCGTCGTCATCGTCCTCTTCGGGCTCGGATTCCTCCTCGTCATCGATGTCGTCGCCATCGTGGGAGTCGACGTCACCGAGGTCGTCGAGGTTGTCGTCGAAATCAGCGTCGTCGACTTCGGCGTCCTCATCGTCGAGGGTTCCCTCCTCAAGCGGTTCCTCCTTGCGCTTCTTGGTCGCGGAACCCTTCTTCGCGGTCGCCTTGCGAGGGGTCTTCGTGGCGGTGGTCTTCCTCACCGCGCTTTTCCTGGTCGAGGACTTGCGTGCGGCGGCTTTTTTCGAGGAGGCGGCCTTTTCAGTCAGACCAGTCTGTTCCGTGCTTGCCGTCGTTTCCTTGGTGGCCAAACTTATCCCTCCTAGTGATCCCGCCGGAAGCGTATATCATATGGACCCACTTCTGGCAAGGGCAAATCGTCAACTATGTGAGTAAACCACCCCGCAAGGACGATTATTCCCAAGGAATAGCGGCCACCATCCGCCCGGTTCCGGAGTCATACGGCGTGTCGCCTTATATTTCAACGGTCCACGCCGGTCCGACATGCCGGTGTAGCGCCGAACATACGATTGCGGCCAGCGAACAGTCCTCATCCAATGCGAGCGCGCGCAATGCGCACAGCATGGCGCGCTCGTCGCCCATCCACCAGAGAACGTATGCGATCACCGCCAACGGCTGCACCTGATACCGTTCAGGAACGACGCCGATGATGTCGAACAGCATGTCGATGCCCTGGTCGCACCGCGCCTTGCCGGGCCGCCGCGCGGCGTCGCGGAAGGATTTGCCGAGCAGGTCCTCCAATCGTCGGGCGTTGCGCGGCAGCATCGGCCTGGCGATGAAATCCAGCAGGAACTCGCGCGGCGCATCCTCCTCGCCGAGGATGATGGAGACGATCAGCGCGTCGCGGACGGCCAACGTCCGGTCCATGGCCGCGGCGATCGTCATCATATCCGCGCGGTCGAGCGCGCCGTGTTCCGTCCGCGCATCGCCCATGGCGTCCATCCACCGCATGAACGGCCCCTCGATGAGATCCCGCATCGCCGCGGACGTGCCCCGCCGCGCGCAATCCCGTTCGATGCCGTAGCGGATCCGTTCCATATCCTCGTTCGTGGCCGGCATGGCCGCAACGTCATCCATGGCCGCCCCAATGTTCTCGACATTCATGATTCGCCCTCCTTGGCTGTCGCGCATTGCTACGTCAATGCACTATGCCTCATTCGCGCGCCCGGCCGAACGTTTTCGGCCCCTTGTGGTCGAAGGACGGCGAGCCCGGCGTTTCGCATGACGCATCCATGCCACTCAGGCATTGGCGCCATTGGGATTCGGTCTTGTCGAATGCCTGTGGATAACTGTTCGTATGACTAGCTCTTCCGATTTGGAACAGATTGAAACGCGCGTCGTCGCGCTCGTGCGGGATTTCTCGTCCATCCACGACGATGAGACCGTAGCCGATTCGTGCCGGCCGATCGAGCAGGCCGTGGCCTCGCAATCGGTGACCTCGAGCGAGGGCGGCAAGCGCCTGCGCGCATTGCTGACGCTTGATTCGTTCCGCGCGTTCGCCTCCGATGACGTGCGGGAACGGGACGCCGACGCGATGCTCGACCTGGCCTGCGCCATCGAAGTGTTCCAGACCGGCGCGTTGGTGCATGACGACATCATCGACGATTCCGACCTGCGCCGCGGCAAGCCCAGCGCCCATCGTGCTTTGGCCGCGCGGACGCGCAGCAACGACATCGGCCATGGGCTCGGCATCATGCTCGGAGACATGCTGGCCACGGCGAGCGTCGACATCGCGAACCGCGCGGCGACGCGCATGCGGCACGGTTCGCATGTGGTCTCCGCGTTCCTGAACATGCACCGCGAAGTGGAGATCGGCCAGGTGCTCGATCTGGCGGTGGAGCTCAACCCCCTCGACGATCCCGAATCCCTGGCGCAGGCCTCGTTGAACGTGTTCCGTTGGAAAACCGCCAGCTACACCACCATCGCACCGTTGGAGTTCGGTATGCTGTGCGCGGGGATGGATCCATCCAAGGCGAGAAGCCTCGCGTTGCGCATCGGCCTGCCGCTCGGACTCGCTTTCCAGCTCGCGGACGATCTGCTGGACGTCGTCGGTTCGAGCCGCAACACGGGCAAGCCGGTCGGCGGCGACATCCGCGAGGGCAAGCGCACCGTGCTGCTCGCCGACGCCATAGCCGCCGCCGACGCGGACGCCAAGCGGGAACTCATCGGCATATGGGAATCCGACGAACGCTCCGAATCGCAGGTGGCCCGCGCCATCGAGTTGTTCGAGCAGACCGGCACCATCGAACGGTCGCACGGAAGAATCACCGATCTGTGGAACGAATCGAACGCCGCCATCGGACAACTCGATCTTCCCGAAAACGGCAAGCAAACGCTGGCGGAGGCATGCGCGCGTTTCGTGCCCATCGTCGCGGAACGCTGAACCGCACGCGATATCGGCACGACTCCTCCACGAAGAACGGCACCTGACGCGTCGAGGGATTACCCGGGTGCTTGTACACTGAAATGAGATATACGACAGTGGAAGCGTCACCGTTTTTCGAAGAAGGAACCGTACCGATCAACCATGAGTGGAGTCCCCAGCGCGCCCGAAGGTCAAATCCTTGATGGACGATATCGGGTCGTCAGCAAAATCGCCGAAGGCGGCATGGCCGTGGTGTACCAGGCCATCGACGAGCGCCTAGCTCGCACCGTCGCCGTCAAAATCATGCACAATCAATTGGCGCAGGGGCCGAAACGCGAGCAGTTCATCGAACGGTTCCGACGTGAGGCGCAGTCCGCGGCCGCGATAGCGAACCCGCACATCGTGCAGGTCTACGACACCGGCGAATTCGACGGGCTCGACTATCTCGTCATGGAATACGTGCATGGCGTGAACCTGCGACACGAGATGAACCAGCAGGGCGCCTTCAGCGTCCGCGAGGCCCTGCGCATCCTCAGTGAGACCTTGGACGGACTCGCGTCGGCGCACCATGCGGGCGTGGTGCATCGGGACATCAAACCCGAAAACATCCTCATCAACGACCGTGGCCACGTGCAGATCACCGATTTCGGCCTCGCCAAGGCGGTGTCGCAGGCCACGCTTTCCACCACGCACACGCTGTTGGGCACTGCGGCGTACATGCCCCCGGAACTCATCCAAAACGGATTGTCCACCATGCAAGGCGACCTGTACGCCGTCGGCATCACCACTTGGGAGATGCTCACCGGGGAGATACCCTTCGCCTCAGGCAACGGCACGAATCCCATGACCCTGGCATACAGACACGTGCATGAGGACGTGCCCGACGTATCCGTCAAATGCCCCGGCATCAACACCGGCGTATCCGATTTCATCGCACGTCTCACCGCACGCGCCGTCGAAGACCGTCCGGCGAACGCCGAAATAGCGCTCACCCAGCTGCAACAGCTGATGGCGACGCTCACCATCGACGATTTGCGCTATCGACTTTCGAAGCCATCGGACGCCGGCACTCCCCTGCTGGTTCCGCCGATTCCGCCATCCACCGCCGTGCAACGCCACAACGCGGAAACGAATCAATCCGAAACAACCCGCACCGCGTTCCAGCCGAACATGGCTCAACCGGGCTCACCCACGCCGGCCGCGACGTCTCAATCCACCGAAATCGGTACCGGAACCACGATCATGCCCATGCAACGGCAGAGCGCCGATCCGACCGCGACGCTGAACATTCCCCCGCGGAACGATTCTTCGGACGCGCGACAGCGGAAAACCTCGATAATGACGGCTTCGCCGGCGCCAGGCGTCGGTACCGTCCGCGAAAGCGGCAAGGCGAGGAACAGGAAGCCCCTCATCATCGCCGGCGTCGCCGCCGCGCTCATGGCCTGTTGCGCCGGAGGCTGGGCCTGGTGGTATTTCCAAGGCCCCGGAAGCTATTGGACCATGCCGCAGCCGGAGGATCTTTCCTGCGAATCGTCGCAGTCATGCGTCATCACCGATGCGGACTGGAATTCGTACAAGGAACTGCTGGACTTCTCGAATATCGAATACGAAACATCCGAGGCGTACAGCGACACGGTGGAATCCGGCGACATCATCTCCACCAATCCGGCGGACGTGGGCGCGCATGTAAGCAAACGCCATCATCAGAAGGTCAAGGTCGTGGTGTCCAAGGGCATCCGTCAGGCGACGGTGCCGGCCGACATCCTCGATGCGAGCAGCACGGACGGCAAGGACCCGGTCACCGCGCTGAAGAACGCCGGCTTCGACAATGTGAAGGAGGCCGAGGCCTCCGACGACACCTATTCGATGGACGTGCCGCAAGGCGCGGCGCTGGCGTTGAACGTGGATCCAGGCGCCGTATTGCCGCATAACACCAAAATCATCGTCACCGTCTCCCAAGGGCCAAAGCCCGTCGTCATGCCGGATGTGGTCGGCAAAACGAAGGACGAGACGCAACAGGCGCTCGACGAGCTCAAACTGAACATCAGCTGGTCGGAGGGCTTCGACGACAAAATCGCCCAGGGACAGGTCATCTCCACCTCCGTGAAAAGCGGGAGCGAACTGCATTGGGGCGATACCGTCCAGGTGGTCGTCTCCAAGGGACCGGAGACCGTCACGTTGCCGAATTACGTCGGGCAAAAGGCCTCGGACGCCAAAACGGCTTTGGAGAAACTCGGATTCTCGGTGAAGATCAGCTCGCAGCTGACCCTCGATTCCAGTCAGGACAAGAAGGTCGCCTCGCAGGACCCGACCGGCGGCACGCAGGTGCGGCTGCGTCAGGAGGACGGCACGCCGAACACCATCACCCTGAAGATGTACTCGTCGCTTTTCTGATGGCGGACGGCCGCGGAG
>DKCF01000052.1:18622-20020 GCA_002451435.1 Bifidobacterium sp. UBA6881
CATTCGCGTTATCATCGCCGCAAGGGGCGGCGGACGACGGGCCGGCCTACGCCTTTGCCTCGGAAGCGGACGTCTCGGACGCCGCGGCCTGCTCGGCCTTCAGACGTTCCTTGACCTTCTGCGCGTATTCGTCCACGTATTCCTGGCCGCTCATCCGCTGGATCTCCATGGTGACGCGATCGGTCAACGAGCGCAGGTCATCATGGGTGATCTCATCGGCGGCTTTCTTCTCCACCGCGATCGGTTCGCCGTAGATCACCGTGGACTTGCCTTTGTTCGGAATGACCTGCCCCGGCACCTGCAGTTCGCGTGAGCCGATGATGGCGGTGGGGACGATCGGGCATCCGGTTTCGAACGCCAGACGGGCCGCGCCGGTATGCCCTTTGTACAGGCGTCCGTCGGGGCTTCGCGTGCCCTCGATGTGGATGCCGAACAGGTGGCCGTCCTCGAGGATCTCACGCGCGTGGTTCAATGCGCCGAGCGATTTGGAACCGCCGGAACGGTCCACGGGGAAAACGCCGACGGAGGTGAACCACCATTTCTTGAACTTGCCTTTGATGCCTTTGCCTTCGAAGTATTCGGCCTTGCCCATGAAGTGGATCATGCGCGGGCAGGTCAACGGCAGCAATGCGTCATCGATGACGGCAAGGTGGTTGGCCGCGATGATGGCTCCGCCTTGGCGAGGAATGTTCTCCAGCCCTTTGGCCGTCGGTCCCAGACGGTGGATGGCGATCGGTCCCAAGCCCTTGACGAAAAACCAGTAGAGCATGCGCACGCTCCTCCCAACGGATTGGCATCCGTTTGAATTACAGTTATGGGTATGACTGACTTCAACAATAGCAATGCCGACGAAGAACGGCCAGACACCACGCCGCAGGATGGCGCGGCAGCATCCCCTTCATCCTCCGACGCCTCGGATCTGGATTCGGCGTGGGCGGAGTTCGCGCGGGCGCACGCGGATGACCTGCAGGCCGTGGAGGGCTCGCGCAGCGCCAAACGTTTCGAGAAGCACGCGCGGCGTCAGGAAAAGGAGGCGCTGCTGTCCATCAACGATTTGGACCAGGGCACGTTCACCGATGATGTGCCGCGGAACCGCGGGCCGCGTGATTTCACCGGTTCGAGCTGGCTTGACACCGATGACATCATGAACCGGTACGGCGATGATTTCGTGCCGCCGAATCCCCGGATCGGCCATGTGCGTGTCTCGAAGCTGATTTTCTGGATTCTGCTGGTCGTAGGCATTGCGGGCGTCATCGCCTCGGTGTTCGTTCCGGCCTTGGCGTCAATACTAGGCTCCATTTTCGGTGTGTGCGCGCTGCTCGGCGCGGCCGGATTGATCGTGCAGCACAAGGGTCATTCCCAGACACGCACGGACGAATTCGACGACGGCGCGAGGGT
>DKCF01000067.1:0-219 GCA_002451435.1 Bifidobacterium sp. UBA6881
GAAGGAAGGCAAGCTCAAGAAGGTGATGCAGGCCAAGGCCAAGAAGGGCGATATGACCGAAGCCGAATACAACAAGTACTACGACACCGGTTACAAGACCGACGTCGAGAAGATCACCATCAAGGGCGATCAGATCACATTCACCCGCAACGGCAAGAGCGCAACCGCCACATACAAGTACGACGGATACAAGATCCTCGACTACGCCAAGGGCAACCG
>DKCF01000067.1:290-10176 GCA_002451435.1 Bifidobacterium sp. UBA6881
GTGCAGTTCTCCGACCACGGCATAGCCCCGGGCAAGGCCGCGCACTTCCACATCTTCTCGGGAGACTCGCAGGCGGAGACCCTCAAGGAGATGGACAACTGGCCGACCTACTACCCCGCTTCGATGAGCGCCGATGAGGTGGCCACGGAGATGCTGGCCCACTGATCGCAAACATCTGAAGCGGCGCGGAACGACCCGTTCTGAAGATCCGCGCGGAAAACAGAACACACAAGAATGGTGCGCATCCATGATGTTTGGATGCGCACCATTCGTCGTCTTGGTCGCCATTCCGTCTTGCCATGCGACGGATCGCACCCCACGGCAAGACGGCATGTCGCCGAATCCACTGAATCGTCAGATGGAGCGGGACGCCGATTCCTCGCCAAGCGCGGCCTTCTTCTGGCATTCCGGGCACAATCCGAACACTTCCAGCGTGTGCCGTTCGATGGTGAATCCGTATTTGCGCGAGATGCCTCGCAGCCAGGATTCGGACGGCGATTCGATCTCCACCGTTTTGCCGCACCGCGTGCACACCAGATGATGGTGGTGCCCGTCATCGCCGCACAGGCGGAACAGCTGCTGCCCGTCCATGCGCACGGTATCGGCCTCGCCCGCGTCGGCCAGAGCGTTCAGCTGACGGTACACGGTGGCGAGTCCGACCTTCACGCCCTCGTCCTCAAGCCGGCGATGCAGATTCTGCGCGGAGATGAATTCGCTGCTCGCCTTGAGCGCGTCATGAATGAGTTCCTTCTGCTTGGTGTTCCGCTCCACGCCGTCAATCCGCCAATCTGCCCATCCACGGGCCATTGCAATATGCGCATCCGAACTCCACATCCGGATGCGCATACGTCATCAATCTGAAATTACCTGATACACCTTTATATATCAGACCTTATATATCAGCTATATCGGCGCCCCTCAGGACTTCCTCAGATCGTCCCAACATCCCGTCGCCTCAAGATCGGCCACGGTTTTGGCGGTGTCGTCGGTCAGCACCGTGATATGCCCCATCTTGCGGTCGTGGCGCACCTCGGCCTTGCAATAATCGTGCACGTTCCATTCGGGATGGTCGGCGATCAGCGCACGGGTCGGCGCCACATGCTGGCCGAGCACGTTGACCATGACGGCGGGCTTGAGCAGCTGCGGCTGTTCGAGCGGCCATCCGGCGATGCCGCGGATATGCGCGTCGAACTGGTCGAACGAGCACGCCTCGATGGTGTAGTGGCCGGAATTGTGCGGGCGCGGGGCCAGTTCGTTGACGATCACCTTGTCGTCCTTGGTGATGAACAGCTCGATGGCCAGGATGCCGGCCAATTCGAAGCCCTTCGCCAGACGCAACGCGAGTTCGTGGGCCTCCTTCGCGACCCCATCGCTGACCTCCGCCGGAGCGATGGTCATGTGCAGGATGTTGTTGCGGTGCTCGTTGCGCACGATCGGGAACGTCACGTAATCCTTGCCGTTGCCGGCGACGAGGATGCTCGCCTCGAAGGCGAAATCAACGAATCCTTCGAGGATGCTCGGCGGGAAGCCGCCACCGCGGTCGGCGCGGGAACGGACCTTCTCCAAGTCGGCATCGGAACGCAGCACCGTCTGGCCGTGGCCATCATAACCGCCGGAACGGGTCTTGAGCACCGCCGGATAGTGAATCTCGTCCAGAGCCTCGTCGACCTCCTCGACGCTATTCACGGCCTTCCACGGAGCGGTCGGCGTGCCATGGTCGTTGATGAACTGCTTTTCGTGGACGCGGTCCTGCGTGACGCGCAGCAGGTCGGTGCCCTGCGGCGCGGCTGCGAGGGAGCGCACCTCGTCGATGGCGTCGGCGTCCACGTTCTCGAATTCGTAGGTGAGCACGTCGGATTTCTCGGCGAGTTCGCGGATGGCGGTGATGTCGTCGTATTCGGCGGTGACTTGGAAGTCGGCGACCTGCGCGGTCGGGCAATCCGGCGTCGGATCGAGCACGCCGATGCGGAAGCCCATGTAGCGTGCGGACAGGGCCATCATGCGGCCGAGTTGCCCACCACCGACGATGCCGATGGTGGCGCCCGGCATCAGACGTTCGATGCGGCCGTTGGTTTCCTCAGACAAGCTGGGCATTGGATTCAGCCACCTTCTTCTTCAAGGAGTCGCGGTATTCCTGCAGCGCGTCCGCCAGACGCTCGTCGGTGGTGCTCAGAATGCTCACGGCCAGCAGACCGGCGTTCGTGGCACCGGAGTTGCCCACCGCGGTGGTGGCGACCGGAATGCCGCCGGGCATCTGCACGATGGACAGCAGCGAATCCCAGCCGGACAGCGCATGGGAGCGGACCGGCACGCCGATGACAGGCAGCGTGGTCTGGGCGGCCACCATGCCCGGCAGATGCGCGGCGCCGCCGGCGCCCGCGATGATGACCTTCAGTCCGTTGGCGCGCGCGCTGTGCGCGAACTCGCCCATGAGCTCCGGAGTGCGGTGGGCCGAAATCACCTGCTTCATGTACGGCACTTCGAATTTGTCGAGCACTTCGCAGGCATGCTTCATGGTCTCCCAATCGCTCGCCGACCCCATGATCACTGCGACTTCTGGCTTGTTATCTGCCATCAAAGGACCTCCGAAAAGAATTCAAGAGAATGTATTCCAGAACACCGCTTACTTTACGCACTCGGCTCGATGTGCAGCACGACCTTTCCAAAAACATCGCCGTCGACGATTCTGCCGAACGCCGCGCGGGCATCTGCGAGCGCGTAGACGGAATCGATGACGGGATGCAGGTCGGCGTGTTCCACGAACCGGAGCAGCCGTGCGAAGTCCTCCCGTGATCCCATGGTGTTGCCTTGCACGCGGATGTCCTGGAAGAAGATGCGGGTGAGTTCGGCACCCGGCTGGTCGCCTGTGGTGGCGCCGCAGATGGCGATGGTGCCGCCCGGACGCACGGATTTGACGGAGTGGCTCCATGTGGCCGCGCCCACCGATTCGATGACCGCGTCGACTTTGCGCGGCAGGCGCGATCCGGTTTCGAATGCCGCGTCCGCGCCGATCTCCATCGCACGCCGGCGCCGGTCTTCGCTGCGGGAGGTGACGAACACCTCCAGTCCGGCGGCGTGGGCGAGCTGTATCGCCGCGGTGGAGACGCCGCCGCCCGCGCCTTGGATGAGGACGGTGTCGCCCGGTTTCACGTTCGCGGAGGTGAACAGCAGCGAGTATGCGGTCAGCCAGCTGGTGCCGAGCGCCGCCGCCTCGTCGATGGTGAGGTTGGCGGGTTTGGCGAATACGTTGGCGCTGGGCACCTGGGTGCGTTCCGCCATGGTGCCCGCGTATTTCTCGGAAAGGATCGTGCGCCGCTCCCCCGGCATCACGCCCGCGCCGTCGGTGCCGACGAAGGTGTACGGCACCACCTCCGTGCCGGCTTTCAGTCCTTTGCGCACGGGGATGTCCTCTTCCAGGATTCCGGCCGCGTCGGTGCCGAGGATCATCGGGGTCTGCTCGGCGGCAAGGCCCACGCCCTGCAGACTCCACACGTCGTGGTGGTTCACGCTCGCCGCCTTGACCCGGATGGTGGACCAGAACGGCTTGGTTTCGGGCTCCGGCATGTCGCCCACTTCGAGGACGCCCAGCGGGTCGTCATGATTCACGCCTGCGGCGTATACGGCTTTCATATGCACGCTCCTTTGCGGTCGTATCGTTTTCCATCGTTTTCGCGCGCGTTCCGCGCGTGTCCCTCCTCTATTGTGCCGCAGTTGAGAAGACTTTGCGGTTATTTGCCCGCGAATACCCTTCCAGGGGCATACAGTGAGATAGGATTTCGCAGTTGCAGGGCTTAGAAGGAAGGGGTTCCACGCACGATGACCGCTGGCATACTGGATTCGATACATTCCCCGGCGGATGTGCATGCCCTCTCCGACCGGCAGCTTGACGATCTCTGCGGGGAGATCCGCAAGACCCTGCTTTCCTACGGTCATCTGCATGGAGGTCACATCGGTTCGAATCTCGGCGTGGTCGAACTCACCGTCGCCATGCACCATGTGTTCGATTCCCCGCATGATCGTTTCGTGTTCGACGTGTCGCATCAAAGCTATGTGCACAAGATGCTCACCGGCCGCGCGCGGGCGTATACGGACGAATCCCGTTTCGGAGAGGTGACGGGGTTCACCAATCCGGCGGAAAGCGAACACGATTCCTTCGTGCTCGGCCATACCGGCACGTCGATCTCCCTGGCCTGCGGCCTTGCGAAGACCCGTGACATGCAATGCGAAGTATCGGGGCACGCCGACATCGGCAACGTGATCGCCGTCATCGGCGACGGTTCGCTAAGCTCCGCGATCGCCTTCGAAGGATTGAACAACGCCGCGCAGCAGGGCGGCAACCTCATCATCATCATCAACGACAACGAGATGTCGATCGCCGAGGATTTCGGCGGCATGTACGGCGGGCTCGCACGTCTGCGCGCGTCGAACGGCACCGCGGAGCCCAATATCTTCAAGGCGTTCGGCCTTGACTACCGTTACGTGGAGCAGGGCAACGACGTGCATGCGCTGGTGGAGGCGCTGCGCGGCGTCAAAGACACCGACCATCCGGTCGTGCTGCACGTGCACACCGTCAAGGGTCTGGGTTTCGAGCCCGAAGGCCCCGTGGAGCATGGCTCCGACGGGTGCAATCAGACCAACACGCAACCCCATGCGGGGCAGTGCGAGGCGAACCATTGGCAGAATCCGGACGTTTCAATCAACAAGCCGTTGGACGCGCGGAAGTATTACGGCGAAATGGCCATGGCCTCCCTCGAACCGCGGTTCGCCAAGGAACCCGGTTTGGTGGTCATCTCCCCCGCGACGCCGGGCTCGAACGGCATCACACGTGATTTCCGTGAGCGCGCCGGCCGCCATTACGTCGACACCGGCATCGCCGAGGAGCATGCGGCGGCTTTCGCGGCGGGCATCGCGAAGGCTGGCGGCAGACCGGTTCTGGCCACTTCCGCCACGTTCTTCCAGCGCACGTTCGACCAGTTGCAGCAGGAGCTGTCGCTGAACCGGGTTCCCGCGACGCTGCTGATTTTCGGCGCGGGCATCTCCGGCACGGACAACACGCATTCGGGCGCGTTCGACATGCCGATGTTCGCGAACGTGCCGGATCTGACGTGTCTGGCTCCCGCCAATGGCACGCAGATGCTCGATATGCTCGCATGGGCGACCGGTCCTTCCGACCATGGCACCGTGGCCATCCGCATGCCGGGCGAACGCGTGCTCGCTCTGGAACGCGCCACCGACATGGCATATGACCCGATCGAACGCGCCGCGGATTACGAGCCGGCGTCCGGCCTCCGTGGTGCGTGCCCGTTCACACATTATGAGATCGTGAAACCGGGCAGGGATGTCGCGGTTCTCGGGCTTGGCAACACCGTGCCGCTGGCCGCGCAGGTCATTCGGCGATTGGCCGACGAGCATGGCATGGACGCCACGCTCGCGACGGCGCCGCAATATTCTTCCTTGGACGACGAGGCACTCACCATGCTGGCGTACGGACACCGGCTGGTCGTGACCGTGGAGGATGGCCAGCTGGACGGCGGCTGGGGAGAGAAGGTCACCGCCTTCTACGCGAACGCCACCGACAGAAGGCTCTCCTCTTTGCGCGTATTGAATTTTGGCGCGTCCAAGGAATTCACCGACCGCGTGCCGGTGGACGAGCTCTGCGAACGGTACGGTTTGACCTGCGATGCGATCATCGATCGCATTCGTCGGGTGCTTTCCGAATAGCGGTTCAGCGGACCCGGGAACATACCGGGCACCGGAATGGGATGCCGTTGCCTTCTTGACGGCATTGCCCTGTTTCGTGCCACAAACGTTCCGTTTCGTGCCAGAGGACCATGCTGGCATCCTACGGAAAAATACAATGGAGCCATCGCACCACACCGGCGAATGACTTCAGAGGCGCCGTCCGCATATCAAGTAAAGGGGGATATCATGCGTCGTCGTTTCACCCAAGCAGAAATGTATTATCTGAACACTTTGCCCGCCGTCGAACGGGCTTCGGCAGACCGGATCACCTATTCCCGTGACTTCCAGGTGCGTTGCATGGCGCAGTATCTGCGCGGCAATGGCCCTTCGAGCATTTTCGCCAGCGCTGGTCTTGATCCGAAAATCGTGGGAGGCAAGCGCATCGAACGTTCCATCGCGCGTTGGAAGTCGGATCCGCAGATCATGCGCGAGGCGCAGGTGCTTGCGAACGATACGAACAGCGACCAGCGCGATCTGATGGTCATCACCCAGGCCATGACCATCCGCTGGCTGGAGAAAAAGGTGATGGACCTGCAAAAGCGGCTTCGTGCCATTGAGTCCCAGGCCGCGGAGAACCTGCCGGCTTCGACGCGCGAAAAGTCCGTCGACATGGCCGCCTGATTCCTCCACGTCACCCGTTTCCGCAACATCACCGAGCCGATTGAGCGGACACCGAATCGACCCGGATCATCAGACGTGCGTCGCGGTACGGCGACGCTCGCATATAGGCCGATTCCTTCCTGCGGAACCGCATCTCCGTCACACATTCAGCGGTTCCGCAGGAAAGGGATCGGCCTTTTGCGTCTCGCTTCAAGTACGCCGGCCGCAATCCGGCGTATGAAAACCGCATGGCGTGCGATGCATGCAATTCGCACGTCATGCGGCAGATCATCTTCAGACGGCTTCCATGCACTCGCATCTTCCGATGAACGTCATGACTCGACAGCCGTCATGGAATCCATGGAATCATGGAAACTATTGACGATGCCTTGCCGTCGGTACGGAATCCGAAGATTCTTTCGCCTCGTTCGCCGTCGTCACGGCGTTCACGATCTGGTTGTACATGTCCTGATAGCCACCCGGCGTGGACGCGGGAAGCACCACGGTTTTGGCGTTGCCGGATTCGGCGAGGGAACGCATCACGTCAAGGTACTGGTTGAACAACACCACGTTGTTCACATCGCCGATGTTCATGCCGACCGCCTGCAGGCTTTTGATCTGGTCGACGATGCCGTTGGCGATCTCACGACGGTAATTGGCCTGGCCCTCGCCCTGCAGCCGCGTCTTCTCGGCCTCCGCGGCCGCCTGCGTCTCGATCTGGATGCGTTGCGCCTCGGCACGCTGCCGCGTGGCCTCCTTCTCACGCTGCGCCGCGTTGATGGAGTCCATGGCATTCTTGACCTGCGGGCTCGGATCGATGGCGGTGATCAGGGTCTTGACCACGGTGAAACCGAATCGGGCCATCTCGTTGCCCACGGTTTTCTGCACGTCGAACGCCACATCGTCCTTGCGGGCGAACGCGTCGTCAAGCGTCAACGCGGGGATGGCCGAACGCAGCGCGTCCTCCATGTAGGAGCGCAGCTGGCCGGCCGGATCGCGCAGCTCGTAATATGCGGTGGCCACGTTCTCGGGATTCACACGGAACTGGGTGGACGCCACGACCGTGACGAACACGTTGTCGAGCGTCTTGGTCTCCAGCTGCACGTTGAGCTGGTTGACGCGCATATTGGTTTTCATGGCGATGCGGTCCACGAACGGAATCCTGATATGGATGCCCGCGAACTGCACCTTGTTGAATTTGCCGAATCGTTCGATGATGTAGGCCTGCTGCTGAGGAACGATGAACAATGTGGATAGAAACAGGAACGCGATGATGAATGCGATGACAAGAAGCACGATGATGAAACCCGTAACACCAGTCATGATGCCATTCCCTTCTTTGGTGTTCTCTTCGGCGCCGCAACCATCGCGACGTCCATAACCACCTTATCAGGGATGCCGAGCGGTCGGCAACGACGTTCGCCCGCGAAGGAACTGTGCCGCCACGCATCGCCTATAATCGGCTATTCTTTCGTTTCATCAGGCCTTGACCGCGGTGGAGCGAACGGCATGCTCATTGCGTACGGCGACGGCGAAGGCGCCGTCCAGATCGTCGATGAGGTCCTCGACGTTCTCCAAGCCGATGGAGAGACGGATCAGCTCATCGGTGATGCCGAATGCAAGGCGCTTTTCCCGAGGCACTTCGAAATGGGTCATGCGCGCCGGATATTCCGCAAGGCTTTCCACCGCTCCCAAAGACACCGCCAGACGGAAGATACGCAGATTGTTCAGCACGTCCGCGGGATCGATGCCTTGGCGCACTTCGAAGCTCAGCACACCTCCCGTTCCGTTAAGCACGCGCGTGGCGACATCATGGTATGGAGACGATGCCAGCCCCGGATAGTGCACGGCGTCGACCAATGGATTCGATTCCAGCCATCGGGCCACCTTCAACGCGTTCCGTTGCTGCCGTTCAAGTCTTACGGACAACGTTTGCAGTCCACGACGGACCAGATCGGATTCCAACGGAGGTAGGATGCCGCCCAGACGGTTCAGCGCGAAGTAGATGCGGTTCCCGAGATCTTCGTTCTTGACGACGGCCAATCCCGCGATCACATCGGAGTGCCCGGCGAGGTATTTGGTCGCGGAGTGCAGCACCAGATCGGCGCCAAGGTCCAATGGCCGTTGGTTGAGCGGTGTGACGAACGTGTTGTCTACGAACACCAACGACCCGTGCTCATGTGCGATTGCGGCGATGCGTTCGACATCGTTCACCTTGAGCAGAGGATTCGTCAGTCCTTCGAAATAGATGGCTTTGGCATGCCCGCCATTCGCCTCGACACGTTCGAACGCGGCGCGCACCTGACCGAGATCGGCGGTGTTCACCGTGTCGAACAGAATTCCCCAACGATGGAAATGCTCGTTGATCTGGGAATACGTGCCGCCGTACACGTCATCGCCGACGATGATCCGATCGCCCGGTTCGAAAATCGAAAGCACGGCGTGAATCGCGGCAAGGCCCGACGCGAACGCGAATCCCCTGGCACCGTGTTCAAGCTGCGCGATCTGCCGTTCCAGGAACTCACGGGTCGGATTGCCGCTGCGCGCGTAGTCCCAACGTGGAGCGTCATCCACGGATTTGAAGGCGAAGGTCGATGAATTGTAGATAGGCGGATTCACCGCACCGGTGTCGTTGTCTTTGACATCGACGCCATGAATCAGTTGAGTATCGAAACGCACCACGATGCCATCCCCTTCACGTTGTTGCCGGTATCTTCTTTCGTTGGTATCCAGCTAACAGCATGAACGACGGCATCTCAAGCCCGAACATATACGCAAAAGCTATAGCGCGTTCCGTGCCGTCTTTTCCGGAAAATACGCCCGTTACGATCAGCCGTTTGATAACTCGCTATAGCTGTTTGCGATATGAAAATGGGTGTTTGCCATTTCACAATATGGAACGGCAAACACCCCTTATACACCAGCTTGACGAATCAGAGCAAACCAAGCTCCTTGCACTTGGCCTCCAGCTGCGTGGCGGAAGGCTCCACCAGCCACGAGCCATCGGCGGCGAAACGAATCACGGGGATGTGCTTCTGCCCGCTGATCTCGACGGCCTTCTCGGCAGCGCCATCCTCATGCTCGATGTCATGAAGATCATAGGCGACTCCGAATCGGTCGAGAGCGGCCTTGGCACGACGGCAATCGCCGCACCAATCGGCCCCGTAGAAATCAATCGTCGCGTCATTCGTCATGGCGAATCCCCCTATTCATAACATGCGACCGCATGGTCATGCGGAATCACGTAAATCATACATATGACCGCGCACGACCGCACGACCGCCCAAATGTCGGCGCAGCATCGCCACGCACCGCCTTTCCGCACGCCGCATCATGTTCGGCATGACACGCTGTTCAGTGTGATGCGTCATTCAAAAACTCAGTACGCTCCGGCGATCGCCTGGTCCAGATCGGCGATCAGATCATCGACGTTCTCCAAACCGATCGACAGCCGGATAAGGTTGTCGCTCACGCCCGCGGCATCGTAGTAGTCGGCGGGAACCTCGCGATGCGTCACCTTGGTCGGGTTGACGATCAGCGAGCG
>DKCF01000067.1:10313-11439 GCA_002451435.1 Bifidobacterium sp. UBA6881
GCGCCAGATCATAGGTAGGCGAGCCCGTCAGAGCGGCATAATTGACCGCGGTGACATGCGGCAACGAGCGCAGATGCTCCGCAATCGCAAGCGCAGAGGAAACCTCCTGCTTCTCACGTACCGCAAGGGTCTCCAAGCCGATCAGCTGCAGATACGCGTTGAACGGGCTCTGCACCGCGCCGAAGGTACGCAGGTATTTGACGCGGATGCGCTTGATGAAGGCCTGGTCGCCGAAACGACTGAAGAAACTTTCCCACTTGCCGGCACGCTGGTCGCTGATGACGAGTTCCTCTCGGGTCAGCGCCGGGAATTTGCCGTTGTTCCAGTCGAAACGGCCGGCGTCCACGACGACGCCGCCGAGCGCGTTGCCATGCCCGGTGATGCCTTTGGTGGTGGAATGCACCACGATGTCGGCACCGAATTCAATTGGGCGGAGTAGATAGGGCGTCGGCACGGTGTTGTCTACGATCAGCGGGATGCCGTGTTTGTGCGCCAGTTTCGCAAGTCCCTCGATATCCGCGACCGCAGTGCTGGGGTTCGCCACGGATTCGGTGTAGATCGCCTTGGTGTCGGGCCCGATCGCAGCTTCGACCGCGTCCAGATCGTTGATGTCGGTGACGAAATCGCCGTAGATGCCGAATTTCGGCAGAAAATCACCCAATGCGTCAACGGACGCGCCATACAGATTGACCGGAGCGACGATGCGTCCGCCACCTTCGGCCACGCACATCAGGGAATAGCTGACCGCAGCCATGCCCGACGACAATGCTACGGCTCCGATGCCGCCTTCCAATGCGGCCAGACGCTGTTCCAAAGCGTCAACCGTGGGATTGGCGACACGGGAGTATTCGAAGCCGCTCAGAGCACCGCCCGCGAGCGCGTCGCCACGCCGGGCGTTCTCCAAATCGAACGCGGCCGAAGCGTAAATCGGCACGCTGACCGCGTCGGCATTCGCTTGACGGTCATAGCCGGCATGAACGGCCTTGGTCTCGAAACAGCCATCCTCCGCTGTTGTGGTCATAGTATTGAATTCCTCTCCAATGCATTGTATGCGCTGTATGCGCTGTCAACTGCACTATACAGGCCGTCAGGCATACACATGCTGCGCGAGCGAGAACAAATCCCC
>DKCF01000067.1:11559-15059 GCA_002451435.1 Bifidobacterium sp. UBA6881
ACCGCGAGACGAACCAGCTCGTCGGTGATGCCGACCTTGAGGCGCTCCTCGCGGGGCAGTTCGAAATGGGTCATGCGACAGGGCAGTTCGGCGAGGGACTCCACCGCACCGAGCGATACCGCCAGACGGAAGACGTGCAGGTTGTCAAGCACGTCCGCCGGATCGACGCCCGGCACGACCTCGAAGCTCAGCACCGCGCCGCCGCCCTTGAGTCCGTTCGAGGCGAGCTCGTACTCATGGCCGGGCAGCCCCGGATAGTGCACGGACTTGACCAGCGGATGCAGCAGCAGATAGCTGGAGATGGCACGCGCGTTCTCCTGCTGCCGGTCCATACGCAGCGCGAGCGTCTGGATGCCACGGCGTACCGAATCGCATTCGTTCGGGGCGAGCACGCCGCCGAGACGGTTCTGCGCGAAGTAGATCTTCTTGCCGAGATCATCGTCCTTCACCACGACCAGACCCGCGTTCACCTCGGAATGGCCCGCGAGGTACTTGGTGGCGGAGTGGATGACGATATCCGCGCCCTGGTCGAGCGGCTGCTGTAGATACGGGGTCACGAACGTGTTGTCCACGATGGCGATGGCGCCATGACGGTGGGCGACCTCGGAGATCTTCGTCACGTTGTTGACCTGCAGCAACGGATTGGTCAGCACCTCGAAATACACGGCCTTGGCCGGACATCCATGCGCCGCGCCCGTCGCGGAGCGACCGGAGACGGCGTCCTCGAGCGCGTCGTAGTCGGCGGTGTCCACTTCCTCAACCAGCACGCCCCAACGCTCGAAGTACTCATGGAACAGCGAGTACGTGCCGCCGTAGATGTTCTTGCCGACGACGATGCGGTCGCCCGGGCGGAATATCGACAGCACGGCGTGGATTGCCGCCAGCCCGGAACCGAATGCGAAGCCGCGCGTGCCGTGCTCGAGCTGGGCGATCTGCCTTTCCAGGAACTCGCGGGTCGGGTTGCCGCTGCGCGCGTAATCCCAACGGGGCATGGTATCGACCGATTCGAAAGCATAAGTGGACGAGTTGTAGATCGGCGGATTCACGGCTCCGGTGTTGTTGTCGTTCACCGGCAGGCCATGGACGAGCTGAGTGTTGAACCTGGTCATGATGTGCACCCCCTTGGGTTTGATGTTTCTTTGTGCGCCCTTTGCGCGGTCATCATCAATTATCTAACCCGTTCCTGTCTTACGGCACGCGCCGTACCTTATCGGTATTGGTTATAGAGCGTATAAACATTTATGGATGGAACGCTATCAAACCACGGAAGCCAAACGTTTTCCACGCATAATCACAGCTAAGTCATGAAAGACAAAATGCGACCGATATACTGGCCGGTTAAAACGAAACATCCATATACTGACAAAAACGTCGCTTTCCAGACGAAAAACGTGAGGAATCTCCCGCAGCGACATTTCGCAAGGTAAAAAATGTCGCCACGGGAGGAATCCTAACCGATTCATCCTCATAGCGACATTTTATGCTGCATCCTGTCGGCAAGCGACACCTTGCGCATCATGCAAACGCACCACCTGTGCGTTCTACCGACATCGCGTGAACCAAGTCCAGCGATGATTACGACGATTCATCCACACATAACATGCTGACGCGTTGCATACGCCGGATGACATTGGAGATTGCCGAAAGCGAGCAATCACACATTGAATTTTGCGGAGACTTCCTGCCTTGGACGCAAATCGACGTTGGTCAGATGCGCGTCGGCAGGAGCGTTCGCAATCCACACAATGGAGTCCGCCACAGTTTGCGGATCAATATAATCCTCGGGCTTGAATGCGACGCCGAGCTTCGCGTCTATGCCACGAAGCATCTTCGTGGCAATTTGTCCGGGATATACTGTGCTCACGCGCACCCGATGCGGGGCTTCTTCAATACGGAGCGTATTCGCATAACCCCGAAGCGCATGCTTCGAGGACGCGTAAACCGCATGATTCACCACGGCACGCTCCCCCGCACCGGAATTCACGAACACAATGGTACCTTGGGCCTTGCGAACCGCAGGCAACAAACCGGCATTGAGCAGTGCAGGCGCCTCGACATTGGTCTTCAATGTGTTGCTCCATGTTTCCGCATCACTTTGCGCGGCTGGACCAACCGGCGCGATTGCAGCTACATGCGCGACCAAGTCGATGCTGGGCACGTTCTGTGCAACCAACCGTTTAGTCCATTGCGTCAGATTGCCGCTATCAAGCAAATCCAGCACATACGCCGTCACGCCATCGATCGCATTCAAGGCGGTAACCTGTTCGGTGCTGCGCGCCACGGCAATCACATGCCACTGCTGGGACGCCAAGGTACGCACTAATTTGTTGCCGACCCCACCGGCGGCTCCGGTGACGAACGCCACTCGTTGTTCAGTCATATCCTTCTCCTAACGCGCAATGGACATCAATTATCGATGGCTCCGCCAAGGTATGCTTCCTGGACCGCGGGATTGTGCAGCAAATCGGAAGCCTTCCCATGCAAACGGATGCGTCCATTCTGAAGCACATACCCATAGTCGGCGATCGACAACGCCAGTTCGGCCTGCTGCTCGACCATCAGTACGGACACGCCAAGTTCATCACGAAGCCTCGCGATCTGCTCAAGCACATCTTCCACCAGCTTTGGCGACAAGCCCATGGTCGGCTCGTCCATGCAGATGATTTTCGGATGGCTCATCAGGGCACGGGCGAAAGCCAGCATCTGCTGTTCGCCGCCGCTCATGGTGCCGGCCTGCTGCGTACGGCGCTCCTTGAGACGTGGGAACCGCGCATACATCTGTTCCACATCCGCCGCGATATCATCATCACGGCCACGCGTGTAGGCGCCAGTCAGCAGATTCTCCTCAACCGTCATGGCAGGAAAGATTCGGCGCGCTTCTGGCACCGCCGCGATACCAGCCTGCACACGATGCCGCGTGGACAACGAAGTGATATCCTCGCCCTCGTAAATCAGCTTTCCATTGGTAGGCTTCTTCAATCCCAGAATGGTCTTCATCGTTGTTGATTTCCCGGAAGCATTGCCACCGAGCAATGATACGATGGCGCCCTTAGGCACATCAATCGACACGCCCTGCAGCGCATGCACCTGACCGTAGTAGATATCGACGTCGTCGAGCGCAAGCAGCGGCGCTTCCTTCTTATCGGCATCCGGCCTGACTTCCGACACCGTCGCGATGGCGTCGGAAGCCTCGATGGCGTTCTGCTTGGCGAGAATGTCCTGCTGACCACCGGCCACAGTGGTTTTGCGTATTTCCTGACGCTTGCCGAGATACGCCTCGACCACCTGCGGATTGTTACGCACCTCATCCGGCTCGCCATAGGCGATAATCCTGCCGCCATCCATGGCGATGACATGATCGGACAATGCCGTCACCAGTTCGATTTTGTGCTCGACCAGCAGAATGGTATGCCCCTGCGCCTTCAAATGCTGTAGTTGCTGCAGCACCTCCGCGGTTTCCGATTGGTTCATGCCGGCGGTCGGCTCATCAAGCAGCAGCA
>DKCF01000067.1:15131-16275 GCA_002451435.1 Bifidobacterium sp. UBA6881
GTCATCACGTCGATCGCCAAGGCGCTCTTTGAAACGATCCACTTCACGTCCCACGCGTTCATCAACGTCCTGGTTTTCATGGCGGCTTTTCGGACCGGGCACCAAAGCAAGTGCGGTTTCGCCCAGCAGCGACAGCCAACGAACGACCGGATAACGCTGCAATTCCTTGAACGGTCGCTGGGCATTCAGCCGCTTATGGAAGCCAAGAGCCACGTTTTCATCGACCGTCAGGCCACCGAACACACGCCCGTTCTGGAAGGTGCGTGCGAGACCTCGTTCGGAAATATCCGGCACACTAAGGCCCGCAACGGTTTCACTGTCAATGTCGATCAATCCGGAATCCGGCTTGATGAAGCCTGAAATCAAATTGATTGTGGTCGATTTCCCGGAACCATTCGGTCCGATAATCGAAACGACCTCACCCTGATGCAAATCAAACGAAATGTTATTGACCGCTTTCAAGCCATTGAATGATTTGCTGAGATTGCGCACCTGCAGCACAGCCGGGGCATCCAAGACCTTGCGGCGATGCTCAGCCGCGAAAGTCACGATGTCGGGCTCCCCGTGCAAATCGTCCTTATCGATGGGGACGTTCCGTACATCTTCGGTAATTTTTGTCGGATTGATTGGCAGACTCATGCTCACACCTTCTTCGCGAACAGACCCTGAGGCCTGAAAAGAATGACAAGAACCAGCAACACGCCGTACAACAGCACGCGAGCTTCGGTAGCGAAACGCAGCAGTTCAGGACCACCGATAAGAATCACAGCGCCCAGCACCGCTCCCAGCGGAGAATTCATACCACCCATCACGATGATGGTCAGTATCAGCAGCGACATGTTCACGTTGAAGATGGTTGGATCAATATACGTGTACTGATGGGCAAGCAATGAACCGGCAAGCCCCGCAAAGAAAGCAGCCAAAGCGTAGGCGAGCGCCTTGTACGCACCCGTGCGAATGCTCAATGCCTCAGCCGCGTCCTGATCGGAACCGACAGCCTCGAACACATGTCCCAAGTGCGAGGAACGGATGCGGCTGACAACCACCAAGGCGATAATCAACACAACCAGGTCAAGCAGATACTGCATCTGCTGCGTATAGAGGGATTGGCCAAACACATTCGGGAACGGAATGCCCTGAATGC
>DKCF01000041.1:0-5149 GCA_002451435.1 Bifidobacterium sp. UBA6881
GCCGCCGGCACCATCAGCTACGAGATCTTCACCTGCCTGCGCAACCGCATCCCGCGTCTGTACGAGCATGCCGCGGACGTGTTGTCGGCCGAGGACCTCGCCAAACTCGATCCCAAGAGCATTCTGTAAGGTTTCCATAAACACACCCGATGGCGAGCCAAGGAAAGGCGGTGCGTCATGACGAGCGAGGGATACACCCGATTCGACGAGGAACGGTGGGCTCCCGAACCCGCCAAATCCAGCACGCGCACCGCCTTCCAGCGCGACCGTGCCCGGCTCATCCATTCATCCGCGTTGCGCCGTCTCGGCGCGAAAACGCAGATTCTCGTCGCGGGTACCGATGATTTCGCGCGCACGCGGCTCACGCACACGTTGGAAGTCGCCCAGATCGGACGACAGATCGGCGCGTCTCTCGGCTGCGATCCCGACGTGGTCGACTGCGCCTGTCTCGCGCACGACCTCGGCCATCCGCCGTTCGGCCATAACGGCGAACGCGCGCTCGCCGAAATCGCCCGCGATATCGGCGGCTTCGAGGGCAACGCGCAGACGCTGCGGCTGCTCACCCGGCTCGAACCGAAAATACTGTTTCCGGACGGACGCTCTGCCGGTGTGAACCTCACCCGCGCGTCACTCGACGCGGTCATCAAATATCCATGGACCTATGCCGATGCCGCGAACCATCCGAAAGGCGAGCGAAGCGCGAAATTCTGCGTCTACCCGGACGATAGGGAAGTGTTCGACTGGGTCCGGCGAGGCGTGCCGCAACGATTCGCGCGGCCCATCGAATGTCAGATCATGGATTTGTCGGACGACATCGCCTACAGCGTGCATGACGTGGAGGACGCCATCGCCACCGGCGCGTTCGATCCGGGCGAATTGCGCCAAAGCGCGGTGGTCGATGCCGTGGTCGAGGACGCGCGCGCATGGTATGGCCCGCAATGGGATCCCGACGGGCTGGCGCATGCGTTCCTCGGCATGCTGCGCAGAGGAACGTTCCCGGAGCGGTTCGACGGCTCGCGCAGGGCGCTTGCGGAACTGAAGAACATGACCAGCACCCTGATCGGGCGGTTCGCCGATTCTGTGGAGAACGCGACGCGCGACGCGTACGGCAATGGTCCGCTGGCCAGATACGCCGGCAACGTGGTGATTCCCGAATCGACCAGCTATGAGATCGTCGTGCTCAAAGGCATCGCCGTGCATTTCGTCATGGCTCCGGGCGAACTCAAGCCGAGCTATGCGAAGGAGCGGCGCATCATCCACGATCTGACGGCGATGCTTATGGAAGGCAATCCCAGGCCATCGAACGGATTGGAAAGGGTGTTTCTCGATGATTGGCGCGAAGCCGCGGACGACGCCGGCCGGCTGCGTGTGGCCATCGACCAGGTGGCGAGCCTCACCGATACCTCCGCGCTGGTACTCTGGAACACATGCCGGGAATGATCAAGAAGGAAGACATCGAAAAAGTTCGCGCCGTCGCCGATCTGTACGACATCGTATCCGAAACGGTGACGTTGAAGCCTTCGGGGACCGGCACGTATGTGGGATTGTGCCCGTTCCATGACGAGAAGACACCGAGTTTTTCGATTCGACCGGCGCTCGGCGTGTGGCATTGCTTCGGCTGCGGGCTCGGCGGCGACGTGTTCGGCTACATCGAGCATCGGGAGAACGTCGATTTCCGCGACGCGGTGGAACTGCTGGCCGACAAATACCATATCGAACTGCATTACGACAAGAGCGACAACGTGCCGGAACACGCCGGCTCGAAGCGCTCGCGCCTGCTGGAGGCGAATGAGGCCGCGCAGGAGTTCTTCGTCTCGCAGCTCATGACCAAGGACGCGCTCGCCGCGCGCAAGCTGCTTGACGGGCGCAATTTCAGCCAGGCGGATTGCCAGCGTTTCGGATGCGGATACGCGCCGCAGGGCTGGGACAATCTCGTGCGCTATCTGGCGGGCAAGGGATTCACCCAGAAGGAGATGCTGGACGCGGGGCTTGCACGGCAGGGGCAGCGCGGCATATACGACTATTTCCGCGGCCGCGTCACCTGGCCGATCCGTGATTCGACGGGGCGCACGCTCGGCTTCGGCGCGCGCAAACTGTATGAGGACGACGCGATCAACGCGAAATACATCAACACGCCCGACACACAGCTGTACCGCAAGAACCAGGTGCTTTACGGCATCGACCTCGCCAAATCGGCGATCGTGAAGAAGCGCCAGGCGGTCATCGTCGAAGGATACACCGATGTGATGGCGATGCATCTGGCCGGCATCGACACCGCGATCGCGACGTGCGGCACCGCGTTCGGCGCCGAGCATGCCAAGATCGTGCGCCGTCTGATCGCCGACGATTCCCTGGGCGGCGTGCAGCTGGTCGGACCGTTGAAGGTCGACGGCCAGTCGTTGAGCTCGCGCGTCGTGTTCACCTTCGATGGCGATGCCGCGGGCCAGAAGGCCGCGATCCACGCATTCGGACTGGATGCCGCGTTTTCCACGCAGGCGTTCGTCGCCGTCGCCGAAGACAACCTCGATCCGTGCGATCTGCGCATCAAACGCGGCAATGAGGCGGTGCGCGCGTTGATCGCCCATGCCAAGCCGCTGTACGATTTCGTGATCGACACCGCGATCAGTCGCTTCGACACCACGTATGCGACCGGGCAGATGGGCGCGGTCAAGGCGGTCGCCCCGTTGATCGCCCAGATTCGCGACCGTTCGCTGCTCGACCTGTATTCACGCAAGTCGGTGCGTCGCATCGGCGTCGATCTGGACATCATGCGGCGCGAGGTCAATGAGGCGCGTCGCCGGCTGCATGTGCGCGACGAGGATGCGTACGCGCCGAAACGTCGGTATTCCGGCGGGGGAGCCGAACGCATGGAGCGTGGAATGAATCCGTACGCGAATCCGTCGGTGCGCAAGGCGCTGGAACACCGCGACGCCGCCGAGCAGTCCTACTATCGCATGGATGACGCCGTGTTCATCTGCGAGCAGCAGTTCATGGCCACGCTGATCCAGGTGCCGCTCGCGGTCGATCCGACGCTGTTCGCCAATCTGACGCTGTCCAGTTTCATGACCCCGGTGTTCCGCACCCTGTTCCAGGCCATCGCCGCGGCCGGCGGCCTTCCGGGGAACGACGTGCCGCAGGGGCTGTGGATGCACAATCTCACCAAGGCCGGCGGGCCTATGCTGGAGTCTGTCATCAACGAGCTGGCGGTCATGCCGTTGCCGTTGCCGCCGAGCGAGGCGGATGCGGAACGCAACGAAGGGCAACCGGCGGAGAACGCCCAACTGCGCAAGCCGACGGACGACGAACGCCGATACGCGTCCGAGCTCATCACAAGACTGCTCGACACGGGAATCATGCGCAGGATCGGCGCCGCGAAACGCCGCATGGCGCAATTGCCGGACGGCGCGGAGAAAATCGACCTGCTTGGTCAGATCACCAAACTGGAGACTTTGCGTAAGGACCTGCAATCGCGGGTGTTCGGCAACAACGTCGCATGACGCTGTTCGCGGGCATCGGGAACGTTGGCCGGAGCTCCAGCTGGAAGTGTCGGCCGACGCGCCGGCTAGAAGTGCCGGCCATGAGCCTCTACTTGCGGTGCCGAGTCTACGGTCAGTGCCGATTAGTCCGGATCGGGCCGCGGATGTCCGGCGGCAATGCTGGCCGAAGACGGACGGCTTTCAGCCTCAAAAGACATTGCGCTGGTGAACGCATGGTGACGGATCCGAATCAAAGGTGAACCGTCATGGAAATGTTGGTGAATCTTCGGTTCATATACTGTGTGGAATGCGTTGATTTGCGGTTGCAAAACCATGTTTGTCGGTTTGCAAAGCCAATTCGCAGTAAGCCTGATGGCATGAAAACCATTGGAATGGTCGGAAATCCAGCACGCCGAGGGTTCGTGATAAGGGAAATTTCCGGTAAAGTGGATGCCGGCGTTTGTTTGAAAATCGCCCGGTTTTGCAAACGGTTTGCAAACGGGATTCATGGAGGAATGAATGCGGCGACTGGTCGTCAAAGTCCTGAAGAACGAGACCATTCTCGTTGTAGCTTCCATACTTGCCCTTATCTCTTGTTTTATCGTGCCGCCGGATGGCGAATACGCCGGATACATCCACGCCAGCACCATTTCGCAGCTGATCTGCCTGATGCTCGTGGTCTGCGGATTCCAACGCATCGGCGTGTTCCGCATCATCGGCTCGCGTCTGCTGCACCATGTCAAGACCGCGCGCGGATTGGTCATCACCCTGATCGCGCTGCCGTATTTCTCCGGCATGCTCATCACCAACGACGTGGCGCTGGTCACGTTCATCCCGTTCGCCATCGCGGTGCTGACGATGGCGCATATGGAGGAGCATGCGGTGCTGGTCGGCACGCTGATGACCATCGGTGCGAACGTCGGCAGCATGCTCACCCCGATCGGCAACGCGCACAACCTGTATCTGAAGGCGCTGACGGGCATGCCGGCTTCCGAAATGATCGGCATCATGGCGCCGTATTCCATCATGGCCGCCGTGCTGCTGGTCATCATCTCCTGCGTGGTATTCGGCAAGAAGCCGGTTTCGGAATTCTCCGAGATCGACGGTTCCGGCATCGAACAGAACGTGCTCGCACCGCATTCCGACCAGCCGCGGCCCGACGAGATCCGCGTGACCGGTTACGGCGCCGGCTATGGCGGGTGGCGAACGATTGTGTATACGGCGCTGTTCGTCGTCTGTCTGTTCGCGGTGAACGATTTCATTCCGTTGTGGGTGATGTGCGTCATCGTGTTCATCGCGTTCCTGTTCTGCGATCGCCGCGTGTTCCGCAATGTCGATTGGGGACTGCCGCTCACGTTCTGCATGTTCTTCATCTTCATCGGCAACATGAAACGCGTGCCGGAATTCTACGAACTGGCCGCTTCGTTGGTGGGCGCGCATCCACTGGAGGTGTCCGTGGTGTCCAGCCAGTTCATCTCCAACGTGCCGACCACGTTGCTGCTGTCCGGATTCTGCGATCAATGGCGCGAGCTGATCATCGGCACCAACCTGGGTGGCATGGGCACGCTGATCGCCTCCATGGCGTCGCTGATCGGCTACAAGAACGTGACACGCAAGTATCCGGACAAGAAGGGCCGTTATCTGGCGGTCTACTCCGCGGTGAACGTGCTGTT
>DKCF01000041.1:5282-8117 GCA_002451435.1 Bifidobacterium sp. UBA6881
ATGGTTGCTGATGGTTCCTTAGTCCCTCATGGTTCCTTACGGCTCTTCATAGGTTCTTTCTGATGGTTCCTCGCGGTTCCTCATAAGATGGTGATCGCAGCGGTCTTCCCATCGGATTCATCCGCCGTCCTTTCCGTTTTCCGGCCGCAAGATGCCGGTTCGCTCCCTGAAAGCCGTTCCGCGCGTCCGAGTTGGCAATGACGGATGAACTGACTATACTGTGTTTGGTTTGGCCCTGTAGCTCAGCTGGATAGAGCATGTGACTTCTAATCTCAAGGTCGGGAGTTCGAGTCTCCCCGGGGTCACTGGTTGGAAGCTGAAGACCCTTGGAATTGCAACGATTCCAAGGGGCTTTGTTTTTTCGATATCGTCGCCATATGTCGCCATGAACGCGGATGCCATGTACCGATTGCCCGATACGTGCAGACGCCACGTCGCATGTCGTTCCCGCATTTCGCGCTTTTTCGGGCTTTACGATTGAAGACCCTTGGGATTGCAGCGATTCCAAGGACCTTATTTGCTTTGAAGTTTGCTGATGCCGGTTATGCATGTTGGCATGCCGCTGATGTCGCCGTATGCCGGTCGGCAACGTATGGCGTCGATTGCATTCGTCGATCAGGCATATTGTCGTGTGCGTGGGCTCCATTAAGCTTGCACGGAATGGCCGGCTCCGGTCTTACGGCTGTGCGGGAATGGCGGCAAGTGTTGGAGGGCGCGCGTCGGCGGGCATCCGCCCATCGCACAAGGGAAACCGACATGAGCTTGGATCCACGTGTCGGCGGTATCCGTGGATGCATGCGTGTGGACCGCGTGTTATGGGCGGTATAGTTTCTGTGGAAAGTCGGATGATGTCCGGATGGCCGCAAATGTCGTGCGAAGACGGGATGGAACGTGCGAAGACCGAAGAGAGGACGGAACCATGCTGCATGCGTTGCTCGGCGTATTCGCCGGATTGATCACACCGGTGCAGACCGCGGTGAATACACGACTGGGACGTTCCATCGGATCGCCATTGCGTGCGTCCATGGTATCGTTCTCCGTCGGTTTGGCCGCGTTGCTGGCGTTGACGCTCGTGCTGGGGCCATATCCGCTGGTGCCTTCATCGGCAGCTGACGGTCCATGGTGGATGTGGCTGGCCGGATTGTTCGGAGCCGCCTTCCTGACGGGCAATGTGCTGCTGTTGCCGAGACTTGGGAGTCTGAAAACGGTGATTATGCCGGTGACGGGGCAGATCGTCATGGGATTGCTGATCGATGTGTTCGGCTGGTTCGGCGCGCAGCAGCGGGAGATCTCGTTGCCGCGCATCGCCGGCACGCTGATCGCGCTGGCCGGATTCCTGATCGCCGTCACCGGTTCGAGCCTGCGATTGCGCATACGTGACGATAATACGGGCAAGTCCGCGGGAAAGCGTGAAACGGCGCATGCGGATGCCGCCGCATGCGTCGGCGCCTGTGGGTCGGATGCGGGCAGCCGAACGGGCATGAATGGCAAAACCGATTTGCTGTGGAGCTTGGCCGGTATCGCCTTTGGCATGTGCTCCGCCGTCCAGACCGCATTGCTTGGCAGGCTGGGCACCGCGCTTGATTCTCCGATCAAGGCGGCCTTGGTCTCCTTCGCAGTTGGCCTGTTGGCGTTGCTCGTCGTCATCGGCGTGACCGACCGCACGTATAGTCTGGGCACGGCATTGCACAAGGGCAATCCTTGGTGGATGTGGATTGGCGGATTGATGGGTGCGACGCTGGTGATGTGCAACTCGTATCTTTCCTCGCGCATTGGCACGGGCATGACGGTGATGCTGTTGCTGCTCGGGCAGGTCGGCGGTGGATTGGCGGTCGACCGTTTCGGGCTGCTCGGCGTTCCGCGCAAGCGGGTGTCCGCGATACAGTACGTCGGCGTGCTCGTCGCGGTCGTCGGCATCGTGCTCAAGGCGCTGTGAGGTGCTGCGGCAGTTGAGATGCTAGTTCGTCTCGCCCGGACCTGAAGTGGTTGCTTGAGAGGCCAGTTCCAAAGCCCTGACCTACCGGGCGCGTATTCGTGCGGACTTGGAATGGCTGCTTCGCTTGATTGGTACTGACGGGTGCCGATGTATTTCTGACTGTACGGCTTTGGCGTGGAAACGTGGCTTGCCGATGACGTTCTGCTGAAATCGGATAGGACACATTTTGGTGTTCGCCTTGGCGGGGGAGTGGTCGGCGCAGTTCGTGGTGCTGCATGTGATGCCCGTATGAACGGCCAGGAATGATTTTACGGGCGGTCATGTCCGTACAGGAGCTTGTCACGACCGCCCATCCGGCACATGCGAATGATTCATAATGATTTGCCGAGAAGCTATCCCGCCGAGGAAGCCGCGTTGTCCATGGCCTTCACACGGTCGACGGCCACCACCAGTGCCAGCATGAGGACTTCCAGCGCCTCGTCGTTGACGTCGATCTCATAGGTATCGCCCCACGTGAACAGCTCCTGATGGATACGCGCGACTTGTTCACCCTGCCTGGTCACCGTGAAGTTCAGATTCCACCAATCGCCTTCGACCTGCAATCCGGGTGCGTCGATCGCATACCGTGGTTTGAAGAAGGACCATTGCTTGCGGATGGTCATCTGCCGCGTTCCGCCTACATCCACGGTGAACCGCGGCAACAACGCGAACGGTTCATGTGCGACGCGTGCCACCTCCGTCCCGTCCGGCGATGTGATCGAGAACGATTTGGGAATGCGCACGAAACTGCCCTGCACGAAGTACCGCACGGTTCCGGCGCCATCGGTGACGGTGAACTTCTCGCCGATGGAGAAGACCTTCTGTTTCACATACAGCGTGCTCATGATGCCCTCCTTGCC
>DKCF01000041.1:8260-8754 GCA_002451435.1 Bifidobacterium sp. UBA6881
TTCTCTCCGCTGGCTGGATGTTTTGATCGTGCAATTGATGTCTAGCCGTGTGTTTTTCTCCACCGTCTGGATGTTTCAGTTGGCTGGTTGGCTGCCGAGTGGGTGTTTTCCTCCGGCGACTGGGTGTTTTGGTTGTGTGAGAGGTGCCTAGGTGGGTTTATTCATCCACCGACTGGGTGTTTTGGTCGTGGGAGAGGTGCCTAAGTGGGCTGATTCATCCACCGACTGGGTATTTTTGTCGTGTAGTTGGTGCCTGACTGGACTTATTTCTCCACTGGCTGGCTGTTTCGGTTGTCTGACTGGTCGCTAAGAGGGCATTTTTCTCCAGTGGTTGGATACTTTGGTTGTGCAGAAGGCCTCTAAGCGGGCTGATTCCTCCAGTTGATGGAGTATTTGGTCGTGTGAGAGGTGCCTGGGTGGGTTTATTTCTCCACCGGCTGGCTGTTTTGGTCGTGTGACTGGTTGTTGGGCGGGTGTTTTCCTCCAGTGGTTGG
>DKCF01000084.1 GCA_002451435.1 Bifidobacterium sp. UBA6881
CCGCCGTCCTTCAGCACGTGCTTGGCGCCTTCCATATCGAATCCGGAGGCGGAGCGGTGGATGCCGTCCGCATAACCGAGCGGCACGATCGCGGTGGAGGTATCGGTCGGAGTCAGGTAGGTGCGGCCGTAGGAGATGCCATGGCCGGCCTCGACGTCCTTCACCGTGCCGAGCTGCGCCTGCAGCGTCATGGCCGGTTTCAGGCTATAGGTGGACGGCGTGCCCATGGCCGGATCGGCCTCGTACCCGTACAGGCCGATGCCCGGGCGCGTCAGCTCGAAGTGGATCTCCGGGCGGGACAGCGTCGCCGCGGTGTTGGCGAGGTGCCGGATCTCCGGCGCGATGCCGGCCGCTTCCATACGGCGGGTGAAGTCCTTGAAGTTCTCGACCTGCCTGTCGGTGGAATCCACGAATTCCGGCACGTCAGGAGCGTCGGCCACGGCGAGGTGGCTCCACTGGCCGACGATGCGCAGCACGCCTTCCTTGGCGAGCGGCACCAACTTGGCGAGCGCCGCGTCGAATCCGGCCGGCGTGAATCCATTGCGCCCGAAACCGGAATCGACCTTCACATGCACGCGTGCGGTCTTGCCGATCCGGCGGGCCGCGTCGGCCACGCCGTCGATGCCAGCGAGCGAGCCGACGGAGATGTCGATGTCGTTGTCGATCAGTTCGTCGAACGGCACGCGCGTGCCGTTGTACACCCATGTCAGAATGTGGCAGCGGTCAGGTCCGATGCCGGCCTTGCGCAGCAGCAACGCCTCATGGGACTGCGCGGTGCCCAGCCAGGTGGCGCCGCCCGCAAGCGCCGCGAGCGCGGATGGGATCAGTCCGTGTCCGTAGGCGTCGGCCTTGACCACGCCCATCACCGCGGTGCCGGAGTTCGGTCCGCCGACGACGTTCACCAAGTGACGCATGTTGTCCCGCAACGCAGCCAGATCGACGATCGCCTGCCCCGGGTATTGCCGCTGCGCGGCCTCGTAGTTCGCCTTGCCTTGTTCTGAGGAGAAATCCCATTCACGTGTAGCGCTCAAAGTCATGGCTCCTATTCTTGCGCCCCTACGAGACGGTTTGGAACCGAATCGGGCGGTTCCGGCGAATGGTGAGACGTTTCACGGTGTTTTCACGTTTTTGTCCGTGCCGGGTTTGTACACTTTGGACGTATCGGCTGCCACTGCAGCCCCTTTTTGATTTCTGGCGTTTGAGGCGTGCCAGAGTCCCGGAAATCCGTCCGGTCAGCCCATATCAAGTATTTCATTTGCAGGGAATTTTCACGACCATGGATCTATTTCGCAAAAAATCGGTGGATCAGCTCGTGTCCGAATCGACGCCGCTGAAGCGAACACTGAAAACCTTCGACCTGACCATGCTGGGCATCGGCGCGATCATCGGCACCGGCATCTTCGTGCTCACCGGCAAGGGCGCGCTCACCGCGGGGCCCGCGTTGTGCGTCTCGTTCCTGCTGGCCGCCGTCTGCTGCGGCTTCGCGGGATTGTGCTACGCGGAGTTCGCCGCGATGGCGCCGGTGTCGGGTTCGGCCTATTCCTACGCGTATCTGGCGTTCGGCGAGCTCATCGCCTTCGTGATCGGCTGGGATCTGATTTTGGAGTACGCGTTGCAGGCGGCCACCGTCTCCGCCGGCTGGTCGGGCTATTTCAACAAGCTTCTGGAAGGATTCGGTCTGCATCTTCCGGTCGAATTGACCGCGGCGTACGGCACCACGCCGGGCGTGACCACGTATTTCAACCTTCCCGGTTTCCTCATCGTGCTCGTCATCACCTGGGTGCTGTCGATCGGCATCAACCAGACGAAGAAGACCAACGACATCATGGTGATGATCAAGCTCGTCATCATCGTGCTGTTCATCGTGTGCACCGTCTGGTACATCAATCCTTCCAACTGGAAGCCGTTCTCCCCGTATGGCATCTACACGTTCCAGCCGGGTTCGACGCAGCCGTACGGCATCGTGCCCGCCGCGTCGATCGTGTTCTTCAGCTTCATCGGCTTCGACGCGGTGTCCTCGTCCGCCGAGGAGACCGTCAATCCGAACAAGACGCTGCCGCGCGGCATCCTCATCTCCCTGGCCGTCTCCACCGTGCTGTACATCGTCATGACGCTGATCATGACCGGCGTGGTGCCGTACAAGGAGTTCGCGAAGTTCATCGACGCCCCCGTCGCCGGCGTGATCCTGGAGACCGGCCTCAACTGGCTGGCGTTCATCGTGAATCTCGGCGCGCTGATCGGCATGACCACCGTCATGCTCGTGCAGCTGTACGGCCAGTCCCGCATCTGCTATGCGATGAGCCGCGACGGTCTGTTTCCGAAGTTCTTCGGCGAAGTGCATCCAAAGTACCGCACGCCGTTCAAGGGCACGTGGTTCTTCGGCCTGCTGACGGCAATCGCAGGCGGTTTCATCAACATCAACGTGTTGTTCGAACTGGTGAACATCGGCACGCTTTCGGCGTTCATCATCGTGTCCGCCGGCATTCTGTGGATGCGCAAGACCCAGCCGGACGCGCATCGCGGATTCCGCGCGCCGGGCGTGCCGTTCACACCGATCTGCGCCATCGTGTTCTGTTTCATCCTGATTCTCGGACTGAACTGGGAGACGTGGGTGCGTTTCGCGGTCTGGTTCGCGCTCGGTCTGCTCGTGTACTTCACGTACAGCCGCAAGCATTCGCAGCTCAACGAGCCGGGATTGTTCTGATCCGGTCCGGCCTGAGTCCAAGCCGGACTCAGGCCGACCCCAAGTCAGACCCAAGCCGGGTTCAAACCGGAACTAAGTGGGGATCCAAACCGGATTCAAAAGAGATTCAAGCCGAATTCAAGTCAAATCCAATCGGACCGCCACGCCCATTGTCCAATCTACCGACGCCTACGCACCCCTCACCGTCGGTGGCTTGGGCAACTCCCAAACTGCCGCCGGCCAGCACCTTCTCACCGTCGATGGGTTGGGCAACTCCCAAACCGCTAACGCTTGCATTTCGTATATTGCGCTTCCCCATTTAAAAACCTATACTGCAAAAGGACAATTTCTATGCTGGGGGTGGAGGATATGTCCAGACGCAAAACATATCCCGGAATCGTCGACGTGGCTCGCGAAGCCGGCG
>DKCF01000004.1:0-5823 GCA_002451435.1 Bifidobacterium sp. UBA6881
ACTGGGTGCAACGGATGTATGCCAGCACCACGGCCGACACGGCATGGCCCGTGTCGGTGGAAGGACCGACCATGCTGCGCCGCGAATTGCCGGATACCGTGAAACTGCGCATTGACGGCAACGCCAAGGCCGATCTGAACGACCTCACCGTCACCACCGGCACTGGAGAGACGATCGCATTGGGCGATGTCCACTACCAAGGCAACCGGCTCGATCTCCCTCTGGACATCCACGCGGATGCATACAGCATCGACACCACCGTCGTGTATTACTCGGGACGTTGGGGCATGCAGCTCGTCACTGGCGACATCGATGGCAAAAACCACAATGTCGTCTCCCTTGGCCGCGGCCATGAGGTACGGGTCATGCGCGATGGCACCGGTTACGCGCTCGCGGGGACCGAAGTCTCCATGAACGAAGTGCGGCCAGGCACCACATGGCGAGTGCGCATCGAAATCGCGGACCGCGGACGTTCCATGAAACTCTACATCGACGGAAATCTCATCGCGGACGGCAAGGAAGCGGAAACCGAGCCGCGCCGCACGGTCACCGTATCCCGGGACAGCGCCGCGGGCATCACCTATCTGCGTGTGGTCAACGCGACGGCGGATCCCGTGGAAGTGGATGCGCGGGCGCTCCTGGACGGCTTGAACATCGAAGCGGAGTCGGCGGCACGCGCGACGGCGACGGTGTTGTCCGGCGACGATCCGTATGCGGGCGGCAACGGCAAGGCCTCGCCGACCGTTCCGATCGAGACCACGGTCGATATGGGCGATGGCGTCTATGACGCGCCATCCTGGTCGTTCTCGACGATCGCCTTCCACGGCTGAAACCAATCTCAAACCACGGAATCGAGCGCAGGATCAATGCGAGTTTCTTGGGAACGTTCCCGTAAAGTGACCATTCGTTCAGCCATCGGCTACGGCATGGGGGATTTCTATGGCGGTGGCCAAGGCGTACTGGTTTCCACCTACCTTGCGTTGTTCTGGACTCGATTCTGTGGGATGACCATCGGCTCCGCGCAGTCCGTTCTCGGCTTGAGCACCATCATCAGCGCGTTTGCGGCGTTGTTCTTCGGCGTGCTGGACGACAACCTGTACCGATTCCGGCTGGCGCGGGAAGTCGGCCGTCGGCATTTGCTGATGCTGATGATTCCGCCATTGTTGCTTTTCGGCCTGTTGCTGTGGATTCCTGGGCTCCCATTCGCCGTATATCTGGGCGTTTACGTGCTGTGGGTCGTGCTCGTCCAGATGTTCCAGACGTCGTACAACCCTTTGCCGGGTGAAATGGCGCAGGATTTCGGGGAACGCACGTTGCTGTCTACGGTGCGCATGTTCATCTCATCCGCGTCCGGAACGTTGGTGCCGCTGATCGGCGGCATCGTACTTGCACTCATGGGCGAGGAGCGTCCAATGGGATATATGGTGGTCGCTTTCGCGTTCACCATCGGCTTTGCCTTGGCCGCCGGAATAAGCTGCTTTGCCACATGGGAGCTCACACCATGTCAAGCCGGATTCGGACAATGGGAAAACGGCGTCATCAAACCGTCCCGCATCGGATTCCAAGGATGGAAACGTCGTCTGCGCAAAGTCGTGCGTGAATATGCGAGCACGGTGCGTATCGCGGTTTTCCGTCAGCATCTTGCGATATATCTGCTGGTGCTCACGTCCACCGATATTTTCAGCCAGACCTTCGTGTTCTTCATCCTGTACAACTGGAACCGTTCGGCGGCATTCGCTTCGATACTGCTGAGCTGCGGCGTGATTTCCCTGCCGCTGATGCCGGTGTTCGGCTGGATGATGACACGAATCGGGCCGCGGCGCATGTACGCAATCGGGTTTTCGGCCGGATTGATCGGTGTGGTCTGGCTTCTGGCCGCATGGCTGCTGGAAGGGCGCATCCCGTCACCGGCGTGGATGGTATTCGCGTTCGCGGGCATACTGTGGTTCCTGACGGCCAAGGCGTTGTATGGATATCTGCCATGGACGGTTTTCCCGTATGTGGCCGATGTGGATCAGATCGTGACCCGACGTTCGCGCGCGGCCACATTCTCCGGCATGCAGTTCTTCGCACGCCAGCTGTTCTCCGGCGTCATCATGATGCTGGTCGGCGTCGTGCTGTCGGCCACGGGCTTCGACTCGACCAAATCCGCACAGCCGTGGTCCGCGCAGGTCGGCATCGCGGCGGTGCTGCTCGGCTTCACCGCAGTGGTGCTGATCATCTGCTGGATCATCGATTCCCGTCTCGCCATCGACAAACATACCGACGGCATCATTCTGCGGGAAATCACCCGATTGCAGAACGGCGGCAGCAAAGCGGACGTCGACGCCGACACCAAGGCGGTGGTCGAACGACTTACCGGACTCAAGTACGAGGATTGCTGGAAAGCATAGCGATATGCCATTGTGCGGCTTGCTCACACCCGGCGCTAATCTGGAAACCATGAGCAAGCATCACCGCAACCGCAATTGGGCTCCCGCCCCGCAATCCCTTCCCGAAAACGCGCACGTCATCGACAACCACACCCATGTGGCGTCCGTCGTGCCGTTCTCTCGGGCGATGAGCCGCGAAGCCGTGGAAAAAGGCCAGGACGAGGTGCCCGTCTACAGCGTCGACGAATTGCTGCGCCAGGCGCAGTCGGTCGGCGTGGAAGGCGTGATCGACTGCGGATGCGAACTGCCGAATCTCATGACCGCGATCGACATGGCCCGCGAACATCCGGGAACCGTGCACGCCGCGATTGCCATTCATCCCAATGAAGCCGTGCTGCACGGGCACCGCGGCGTGCCCGGCCCCGACGGCCTTCCTGTCACATACAAGCCATGGCATGACACCAGCTTCGAAGACGCGCTGGCCGAAGTGCATCGCCTGGCCGTCACCTATCCGAAGCAGGTGGTGGCGATCGGCGAAACCGGCATGGACCTGTTCCGTACCGGCGAAGGCGCCAAGGAATTGCAGCGCGAGGCGTTCCGCGCGCATATCGCGCTCGCCAAGGAACTGAACCTGCCCATGCAGATCCACGACCGCGATTCGCACAGGGAAGTCATCGAGACCCTGTTGGCGGATGGCGCTCCGGAACGCACCGTGTTCCACAGTTACTCCGGGGACGCCGAAATGGGGGAGATCGCACGCGAGAACGGCTGGTATCTGAGCCTTTCCGGCACGTCCAGCTACAAAGGCAACGGCGGCATCCGCGAATCCGCGAAGCTGGTCGGCATGAGCCACGTCATGGTGGAGACGGACGCGCCCTATCTCTGCCCGATGCCATACCGCGGCCGCACCAATGCGCCGTACATGATCCCATACACGTTGCAGGCGTTGGCGGATTATCTCGACGAGCCATTGGCGAAAATCGCCGAAGCAACGCGTCAAACCACGCATGAGGTGTATGGAATCTGAGAAAACAAGCGAAAAACAAGAAAAATTAGAGTGAAGACAATCTAAACAGATTACTTCAGACGCGAAAAAGGAACGCCGAAAACTGTGTGAAGATTTGACAACTCTTTGCAAGGCTCCTAACGTGCCGGATTGCGTTTATTTTGGGGAGCGGGTTGGAAGGCCCGCCGCTTGGAGGAAGCGTTATGGCGAACGAGCCGAACGAAGAAAAGCCGCTGCTTCATGCGGCTACATACACGCAGGCGCCGAAGGTCTCGCATAAGGTCCTGACCAAGGAAGAGCGTCAAGAGCTCATCAAGCAGCATGAGGAAAAGCAGCAGGAAGCCGTCAAGCTCGATGAGGTGGCCAGCAAGGGCCGTCTGGGACGCTGGTGGAGCCGGGTGCAGTCCGGTCCGAACAAGATCACGCCGGCCATGGCGATCGTCGCGCTGGGCGTTGTGTACGGCGACATCGGCACTTCGCCGCTGTACACCATGCAGACCTTCCTCAACGGCCAGGGCGGCTTGGCCAATACCGACCGCGAGGCTGTACTGGGCATTCTGTCGCTGGTGTTCTGGTCGATCACGCTGATCACCACCGTCAAATACGTGTTCATCGCCATGCGCATCGACAACAAGGGCGAAGGCGGCATCTTCGCTCTGTACTCGCTGATTCGCAAATACGGCGCGTGGCTGGCGATTCCCGCCATGCTCGGCGGCGCCGCGTTCCTCGCCGATTCCGTGCTGACCCCGGCCGTGTCGATCAGTTCGGCAGTGGAAGGTCTGGAAACGCTGCCGGCGTTCGAAAAACTGTTCACGGAAAACAAGGAACTCACGCTGATGATCACCATCGTGATCATCGTGTGCCTGTTCGCCGTGCAGTCGCGCGGCACCGAACGCATCGGCAAGGTGTTCGGCTCCGTGGTCATGGTGTGGTTCTCGTTCCTCGCCGTGGTCGGATTGGTGAACCTGAGCGGCGATTGGAGCGTGCTTGAGGCGCTCAATCCGGTGTACGGCGTCAAGTTCCTGTTCAGCAGCCATAACGTCGCCGGACTGACGGTGATGGGCACGGTGTTCCTGTCCACCACCGGAGCCGAGGCCCTGTACTCCGACATGGGCCACGTCGGTCGCGGCAACATCTACTTCACCTGGCCGTTCATCAAGGTCGCTCTGGTGTTCTGCTACTTCGGCCAGGGCGCGTGGATGCTCAACCATTGGGATGATTCGGCATACCGCCGCATGCACGGTCTGAACCCGTTCTTCGAGATGATGACTCCGAGCGTGCGCTACGTGGCCGTTCTGCTGTCGGTCGCGGCCGGCGTCATCGCCTCGCAGGCGTTGATCACCGGCGCGTTCACGATGGTTTCGGAGGCGACCCACCTGAACTGGATGCCGCACCTGCAGGTGCGTTATCCGGCGCGTACTCGTGGTCAGCTGTACATTCCCGTGGTCAACGCGGTGCTGTGCGTCTCCACGCTGTTGGTGCTGGCGTTGTTCCGCGATTCTGAGCATATCTCCGCCGCATATGGTCTGGCGTTGACCATCACGATGATCACCACCACCATTCTGCTCGCCGTCTATATCTGGCATGACGGCAAGCGTGTGGGCGCCATCGCATTCACCGTGCTGTTCCTGGCCATCCAGTTCATGTTCTTCTTCGCGTCGCTCGCCAAGTTCCTGCGCGGCGGCTGGTTCACCATGCTGCTGACGTTCGCGATTCTGCTTGTCATGTACACGTGGAATGAGGGCACGAATCTGGAGCGCGCGCAGCGGCGCCACATGCAGCCCGCCGACTGCCTGCCGATTCTGCAGAAGCTCCACGACGACAATTCGATTCCGTACTTCGCCGACAACATCGTGTATCTGACGTCCGATCCGGAGATGAAGCGAGTCGACACGGATATCTTCTTCTCGATTTTCGCCGACCATCCGAAGCGTGCGCGCGCATGGTGGGCCGTCTCCGTGGAGACCGCCGACGAGCCGTTCACGCGTGAGTATTCGGTCGAGAACTTCGGCACGGATTTCCTGTTTCGCGTGCGCATCCGCCTGGGCTTCAAGGTCTCCCAGTCGATTCCGGCGTACATCCACCAGATCATGAACGATCTGTCGAAGTCGGGTGATTTGCCCAAGCAGACCACACGTTATCCGAAGCTCGACGCCGATCCGAACATCGGGCCAATTCGCTACGTGCTGATCCATAAGGCACTGATGCCGGAGTCGAAGGTCTCCCAGCGGGGCGCGCTGTCGTTGCAGGTCAAGTACGCGATTCGCCATCTGGCCGGATCCCCCGTCAAGTGGTTCGGTCTTGCCCCGTACAACCCGCTGATCGAGATCCAGCCGCTGTTCTTGGCCACGCAGCGTCCGCCGCGTCTGAAGCGCGTGTGACATGGCGTGATGTTCCGTTGGTGATGCCCGTCCGTTCTTGCGGACGGGCATCACCGTATCTGGC
>DKCF01000004.1:5860-6633 GCA_002451435.1 Bifidobacterium sp. UBA6881
ATTCTGGTTCCGTCGTTTCGCTCCGTGAACGTCGTCTGTCATATGGTTTCCGCCGATTGACGCCGGCTATAAGCAATGCCGATAACGATTGGCGCGCGTCGAGCCGCACTGCCGGTAAAGTAATCAACCATGTGCAGATTACTTGGATTCGCGACAGCCGGCAGCAACATCAGTCTTAACGATGTGCTCGGCATGCCTGCCGTGCGCGAATTCCGTGATCTCAGCGAAATTCACAATGATGGTTGGGGCACGTCGCTGGTCACCGTGCCGAACGAGTCTCCCTACCTTCGCGATGGCGGCGCGCCCACTCCGGAGACCGGCACGGCGATTTACAAGAACACCGTCGCGGCCCGTCACGATCCGATTTTCGAAAAGCTCGCCAACACCCCGGCCCGTGGCGGTCTGTGGCATCTGCGGCTGGCCAGCTCGAATCTCCCGCTGATTCTCGAGAACCAGCAGCCGTTCTACGCCAACGGTCTGAGCTTCATCCACAACGGCGACATTTCGGATGACCAGGGACGCAACATCATCACGAACCGTGCGTTCCCCGTCGATCCGAACCTCGTGCAGTCCACCGGTGGCCGTTCCGATTCGGCGATTTTCTTCGCGGTGATTCTCCAGTACATCGGTTTCGGTTTCGCGCTGGACGAGGCCGTGGCGCAGGCGGTTCGCGAGCTGCGCAAGAGCTACCCGAAGTCCAGCTACAACTGCATGATCCAGAGCCAGGACCAGTTCATCGCGCTGTGCGCGGCCGGACGCGAGGTCACTTCCGA
>DKCF01000004.1:6836-7827 GCA_002451435.1 Bifidobacterium sp. UBA6881
TCGAACCGTACCGGCGAATTCCGCGTCCGTTCCATCTGAAAACTCCGTGTGCTCTGCCGGGCGCGTCCATCTTGGAGCCGCAGGGCCGGCCTAAGATAGGTCGTATGACGAACGAAACGAAGGAACCGACGCCGGATCAGCCAGCGGAACAGTCTTCCGTGGCTTCACCGGCTTCCGCGGCGCATGACGCGCATGGATACATTCCGACCTTGAACCAGGTCGAGGAACTGCATAGGAAAATCGCGCAATCCCAGGCCGCGTACGATCTCATCCATGGTCATTGCGTGGTCGTGGCCGATATCGCCCGGCGCATGGCACGCCGACAGAACGCGTTGTTCACCCGTCGCTGCACATTGCCCGCGGACGCGCCGGAACAAACCGGTGATTTCGGTCTTGACCTGTCGCATGATGAATCCGGTGCCGAAACGTTCGGCATGCTGCGCATCCCGGCGGTGCAGTCCACGGACGGCATCACCGGAGGCAGCGTGCCGCCGAGACTTATCGACGAGCATATGGTGGTGATCGGAGCGTTGCTGCATGATATCGGCACGTATTTCCTGCTCAAACAGGATGGTTCGGACGGCAACCCGCTGAAATTCGACGGTCCGCGTTATGTGCAGCATGGTCTCAAGGGCTATGAGTATCTGCTCAAGGAAGGCGTGGACGAATCCATCGCGCAGTTCGCGCGCAATCACACCGGCGTGGGATTGACCAAGCAGGCGGTGGAATCGCAGGGATTGCCGCTGCCTCCCGCCGATTACGTGCCGATGAACCTGGAACAGGAAGTCGTGATGGTCGCCGACAAGTACAACAGCAAGTCGATTCCGCCGAAGTTCCTGACCGCCGAAGCCTATACACGCAAGGCCGCACGATTCGGCGAAAACAACAAGCGTGAATGGCTTCGGCTGCTGGAACGGTACGGCATCGTCGATGTCAAGCCGCTTGCCGAGCAGTACCACATGCGCATCGCCGAATAATCGGGCGAGCACGA
>DKCF01000008.1:0-1295 GCA_002451435.1 Bifidobacterium sp. UBA6881
CTCAAGCAGGTCACGCCGAGCGACAACGGCACGGTGGGCGCCACCGCCACCGTGAAGAACGTGAAGTCCATCACCCAGCTGCCGCTCACCGGTGCCGCGGGCACCACGCTGTTCGCTGTAGTGGCGCTGCTCGTGGCTGGTGCCGGCGTTGCCGTGGCCCTCAAGAGCCGCCAGCGCATGCACTGAGCGATCACGCAATGAGCCTCTAAGGCAATCATTGACGAGGGCGTACGTGGGAATCCCACGTACGCCCTTTTTGCGAGGGTACGGGGGTGTTGGCGCTCAAGTCCATGTGGCAAACGTGGATCTCGAGGGGCCATAGGCGGAAAGGTCCCACACAAGGGTGAGGAAACGGGGGCATTCCGCGAAAAGCCGTTCTTATAATCGCAAGCGAATCCGCGGCGTGAATGATGCCTGGCGCAACGGCGCCGCCATTGGCACGCGGAATCACGCGCATACTACAGGCGATACAAGGGGGAACGAATCATGGCGCATGGCGGTGGATCATTCAGTGATGAGGAAATTCAGCTGCTGCGCCAGTTGCCGGCGGTGGCCAACGTGACCAAAGACCGGATCACCTATTCCGACGCGTTCAAACAGGTGTGCACCATCCGTTATCTTGCGGGCGAATCGCCTACGAAAATCTTCCGCGAAGCCGGCCTGCCGCCGGATCTCGTCGGCTACAAGCGCATCGAACGCAGCGTGGCTCGCTGGAAGGCGGCCGCCATCAAATCGGTGAACGGCAGCGGCGAAATGGACGATAGCGAGGTCATCGCGCAGCTTGTCGAACGATACAAACGCGCGCTCGTGACGCGCCGCAACCTCGACAGCATCACCAACATCATCAACGAGCCGATGAAGGCGGGGCATCCGTACGCTCCCGACGCTTCTGCCACGCGGACCGCTCCCGCGCAAGGCATGATCGATGTGGGAACCGCCGGCATCATCATCAAACAGCAGGCGCGCCGCATCGACGAGCTGGAGCGCGCCAACAGCGAACTGCGCGCCAAACTGGGCGATGCGGTCCCGTCTCTGGCCACTGGGGTCTGAAGCATCGGAATGGACGGCGCGCGGAACGGAAACCCAGCGCTCGGGATTCCGTTTTACGCGCCGCCGAGCATGTTCGCCTCTGCGCAAAACGGACATATTCCGGCAACCGGTCGTTTACGCACGATGTGACATCGGCGCGGTAGGGTGTAACGCATTATGACTTCCGAGAATTCCAATCACGCGGGCGGACCCGCGAACGGCAGCGCGCATTCCGCGCAAATCAAATCCGTCGAAAGCCTCGACAA
>DKCF01000008.1:1413-10663 GCA_002451435.1 Bifidobacterium sp. UBA6881
TCCGGCAAATCGATCGCGCTGACCGGTCCGAGCATCATCTTCGTATACATCGGCGTCGGCCTCATCATGTTCCTGCTGATGCGCGCCATCGGCGAGATGATGTACAGCGACCCGAGCCAGCACACGTTCATCAACTTCATCACGCGCTATCTGGGCCGTGGATGGGGCAAATTCGCCGGTTGGACGTATTGGATCGTGCTGATTCTGACGGGCATGACCGAAATCACCGCCGTCAGCACGTATTTCGTCACGTTCTTCAACATGTTCGGCATCGACCTGAGCGGATGGAAATGGCTGATCGAACTGTGCTTCCTCGTCGCGCTCACCTGCGTCAACCTCATCGCGGTGAAGGTGTTCGGCGAGGCGGAGTTCTGGTTCTCCATGATCAAAATCACCTTGATCGTCGGCCTGATCGTCACCGCCATCGTGATGCTGTGCATCGGATTCACCTACCCGTCGACGCATATCGAAGGCGTGGACGGCACGGTGTCCGGCGCCACGGTGAGTCTGAGCAACATCACTGACGGCTTCCAGCTCGCGCCGAACGGATGGATGAAGTTCTTCCTGAGCTTCCAGATGGTGTTCTTCGCCTACCAGCTCATCGAATTCGTTGGCGTGACCGTGTCGGAGACGCAGAATCCGCGCAAGGTGCTGCCGAAGGCCGTCAACGAGCTGATCATGCGCATTCTGATCTTCTACGTGGGCGCGCTGGTGGCGATCATGGCGATCGTGCCGTGGCGCAACTTCCACCAGAACGCTGACGGTTCGTTCGGCTCGCCGTTCATCATGGTGTTCAAGTACGCCGGATTGAACTGGGCCGCCGCGCTCGTCTTCTTCGTGGTGATCACCGCTGCGGCGTCCTCGCTGAACTCGCTGATTTATTCGGCCGGCCGCCATCTGTACCAGCTCGCGCAGGATTCCGATTCCCCGGCGATGTCGCGACTGGCCGAGGTGTCGGACCGCAAGGTGCCGGCGAAGGCGATCGTGCTGTCCGGCTGCATGATTCTGTTCTCGCCGTTGGTCAACGCGATTCCCGGCGTCTCCAGCGCGTTCGTGCTGTTCGCGTCGGCCGCCAGCGCCGTGGTGATCTTCATCTACGTGCTGACGATGCTCGCGCACCGTCGCTATCGCCAAAGCCCCGACTTCCTCGCCGACGGCTTCGTCATGCCGGCTTGGCAGGTGCTCGATTGGGTGGCGATCGTGTTCTACGTGGCGGTGTACGTGACGCTGTTCCTGTCGTCCGACACGCTTGGCTCCGCGGTCGCGGGACTGCTGTGGCTGGTGCTGTTCGGCGGCTACTGCCTGCTGCACGAGCGCTTCCAGAACCGTGATCTGAAGGCCGCGCTGCGCAAGTAGCGCGCGAACAGTTCCACGCGGATCAGCCGATGTGATCCGCCTCGTTCGTCGGGCTGGACGGCTGCGTAGAGATAACAGTAAGTTAACGCACTAATTTTTTGCATCTATGAAAATATTAGTGCGTTAACTGCCGTTTATCTACTCTTTTATCACATTTCCTTTGCTACCTTGAACAAAGGAGGTGGTGATATGAAGGTATATCCTCGCGAGCAGTATTTAAGGAAGATAAGACCGTTCTATGACGATGACCTTATCAAAGTCGTTACCGGCGTGCGTCGTTGTGGAAAATCCTGTCTCATGGCATCCATTGTCGAAGAGCTGAGGAAACGAGGCGTTGCGGATAAGGACGTCATCTATTTGGATTTGGACAAACGCGGCAATCGATCCATTAAAACGCCTGATCAACTCGAAGCGGCGATTGAATCTCGTCTCATTGACGATGACTTCAAATATCTTTTCATTGATGAGGTGCAGAATGTCAAGGGATTTGAAGAGGTCGTAAACGCCTTCAATACGGATGGCGGTTTTTCCATTTTCATCACGGGATCGAACTCCTATTTGCTGTCCGGCGAACTTGCCACGAAATTGACGGGACGTTACGTCGAGTTCGAGATGTTCACGCTTTCTTTCTCCGAATATCTTGATATGAAGGCGTTTCTCGGAAAAGAGATTCGTGATGCGCGTATTGAATTTGATGACTATCTCCGCTACGGAGGATTCCCGCGTTCCCTTGAATATGATGATTCCGAAGCGAAAGCCCGGTATATTGAAGACGTTGTAAATCAAATCCTTGAAAAGGACATCAAGACAAGAAGAAAGATTCGCAATGTCGCTACTTTCGAACGTGTCATGACCTATGTCATCAATAATTTCGGCGCACCCACAAGTCTGACGAATCTTGTTCATTATTTCAATGACGTGGAGAGAATTCCTGTTCAGCGTAGAACGATCGCCACATATATCGAATCGCTTGTCGAGGCGAAGATTTTATATCGATGTTCGCGGTTCGATCTTAAATCCAGGAAATCGCTTCGCGGAGAAGAGAAATACTATTTGGCCGATCCTGGAATTTATTTCGCAAGGAATGTTGACGTCCGCTTGAATTATGGGCCTTCGCTCGAAAACGCCCTTTATCTCTACCTGCGCTCACGGGGATACAGGCTTTCCGTCGGGCGAATCGGCAAACTCGAATGTGATTTCATCGCTCGCAAACGGAATGAATATGCTTATATTCAGGTTTCAATGAGCATTGCGGACCGCAATGTTGAGGAACGTGAGTATCGTCCATTCGGCTATATCCGAGACGGTTATCCGAGATATTTGTTCACCTTGGATCCACTCCTCCAAGAACGTGAAGGAGTGCATCATCGGAACATGATCCATTTCATGGAGACGAATGGGGAGCTCTTATAAACGAGGGTTTTTATTCACTGTATTGGGCTGGATAATTGATTGCGCAGCCGTGAAAACCATGTGGATCGGTGCCGAATGACATGGATATGGGTTGACCGGCGTGAATCGGCCAACCCATATGAATCAGCCGATGTAATCCGCCTCGTTCGTCGGGCTGGACGGCACGGCATGGTCCTCCGTGACCTTGCCGAGTCCCGACAGGTAGGCTTCGCGTCCGGCCGCGATCGCGTTCTTGAACGCGCGGGCCATCAACGGGATATTGCCGGCGGAGGCGATCGCCGTGTATGCCATCACCGCGTCCGCGCCCATCTCCATCGCCTCGGCCGCCTGGCTCGGCCGTCCGATGCCGGCGTCGATGATCACCGGAACGTTGGAGTTCTTGATGATCACCTCGATGAAATCGCGTGCGCGCAGACCCTTGTTCGAGCCGATCATCGCGCCAAGCGGCATCACGCATGCCGCGCCGGCGTCCTCGAGGCGCTTCGCCGCGATCGGGTCGGGGAACATGTACGGCATGACCACGAAACCTTCCTTCGCCAGCATCTTCGTGGCCTTGATGGTCTCTTCGTTGTCGGGCAGCAGATACTTCGCCTCATGCTCGATCTCCACCTTCACGAAATCCGTCTGGCACACCTCGCGCGCCAGACGCGCGATGCGCACCGCCTCTTCGGCATTGCGCGCGCCGGACGTGTTCGGCAGCATCGTGATGCCCTTCGGAATGTAGTCGAGCAGGTTGTTCTCGGTGGTGCGGCAGCGGCGCAGCGCCATGGTGACGATCTGCGTGCCCGCGTTCTCGATGGTGGCCTTGATGAGGTTCAGGTCGTAGCGGCCGGACCCCAAAATGAACCTGCTGGTGAACTTGTGACCGCCGAGGATCAACGGATCCGCGTCGCCCGTGGCGATCTCGTCATAGGCGTGCGCGTCCGGCTCGGGCAGGATGGCGGTGTTCGTCGTGGTGCCGACCAGCTCGTCGAGCGTGGCGTTCGGCGCGGCCGCGAAATCCTTCTCCGCGGTGGTGATGGTGTTTTCGGTGCTCATCTTTGGGTCCTTTCGTTGATGTTCTGCTCAATCCGTCGTTGATTCTGCTCAATCCGTTCCGTGCGTTGCGATTGGCATGGCGCGATTGCCGCGTCACGATCGGCATGTTGCGATCGCCGCACAGTGGAGCAACGTAGTATTTTCATCCGCTGTAGTATTGGCGTCCGCGGAAGCGGTGGAGTATCGTAGTAACCCCACCGCTTCCGCCTGATATTGCCTGTATGATCCGCGTCACGCGTCCTCTTCGCCGAGGATCAGACGCGTGATCATATTCGCCTCGTGGCAGGCGACGACACCCACGCGCGGCGCCATCAGGCCGGCGCCCGGCACCGGCGCGGTCTCGCCGTCGCCGCTGAAGTAGAAGTTCTTCGAGACGCGGCGCGTGCTCACCAGGTTGGAACTGCGGAATCCCGCCATGCCCGAAGCGCTCACGAGCTTCTTGTCCGGCAGGTTCTCCAGCACCGCGTTGACGAGCATCGTCTTGTTCTCCGGCACGTCGAACGCCTCGCAGATGATGTCCTCGTTCTTGAACAGCGTCGGCACGTTCTCGTCGGTCACCTTCACCGTGTCGATGGTGATTTCGGTGAACGGATTGATCTGGCGCAGGTTGCTGCGCAGCGCCTCGGTCTTGTACTGGCCGAGGTCCTTCAGGAAGTACTGCTGGCGGTTCAGGTTGGTCATGTCCACGCGGTCGAAGTCGATCAGGTGCAGGTGGCCGACGCCGATGCGGGTCAGCGCCACCGCGATGGTGGAGCCGAGGCCGCCCAATCCGCAGATCGCCACATGCGCGGCGTCGAGCTTGTCCTGCGTGGCCGCGGTATGACGGTCGAGCAGTGCCGCGCGGATCTCCTCGCGGCTGACCAACGTGGTCGGATCCGGCGGGTTGTCGAATGCCTGTTGGCGGGCGTCGATCTGCTCCTGCGTTGCCGATGGTTCAAAAGTCATGATTGTTCTCGTTTCCGTTCGTTGATTGCTGGGTGTTGTTGTTTGCGTGCGCCGCTCAGCCGCCCTGCACGAACGTGACGATTTCCAGCGTGTCGGTGCCCTTGAGCTGCGTCTGCGCGCGCTTGGCGCGAGGCACGATCTCGCCGTTCAGCTCCACGGCCACGCGGTCGGCGCGCAGTCCGCGCTGCTCCACCAGTTCCGCCACGGTGATCGGTGTGGCGATGTTCTCTTCCTTGCCGTTGATGATCATGCTGATGATCCTTTCTATGCTTGTCGCACGTGTTCCAGGTCCCACGTCTGAGTGTCCGATTCTTCCGGATCGGGCGACTGCAGGGCTTTTCCCGCCCTTTCCGCCGAATCGGTCATGCATGGCATTTGCCCAGGCTTCGAATGTCTGTTCCCGCCTAATCGGACGTCAAACATCTGCCCAAACAGCCCGCATGCCCGTTTCCAGCGAATCAGGCATTCGGAGTGGTACGAAAAAAGGGTCGCGAAGAGAAGCCGTACCCTATGAGGTGGTGCGCCCCTCCGTGACCCTAATCACGCGATATTCGGTTATCGCGAACGGAAATGAGATGCGCCTTGCGGCGCGAACAACCCGTCTCCTTACGGCGGCATTACCCGCATCAAGTCCTCGGTCGGAGTCTTGCGGCTCCCTCTCAGCCTTTCGGCTCCCGTTCGGTTGTGCCTTCATCTTCGCGCACCCGCCCGACAAGCCGTGCGCGCGCATACGGTTCCGTATAGTGCTGATATGCGTCGTAGAAACACGATAGTTATTGTTATTCTGACTTTTATAAGTGATAATTATCATAATAATGACAATAAAAGTTTTACAGGAAACATTGGATGTGGGTATGAGGTACGTTCCGACAGCAGTAAGGCATTCGCTTCGCGTTCTGGGAAGGCATGCCTCGATTCAGCGAAAACTGTTGAATCTTACGCTTGCCGATGTGTCGCAAAGGGCGGGCGTGAGCATCAATACGGTACGCAACGTCGAAAGCGGCAAAGCCGTGAGGACTGATTCCCTGTTCGCGATTTTGAACATCCTGCAGCTTCTGGGACCGGCCGTGGACGCCACCGATCCATATCAGACTCCGCTGGGCATGGCCTGCGCCATTGATCAGCTTCCGCAACGGGTGAGGAGGTAAAGACCATGACCGTGAGGCAAAAGATCGGCGTTCATACCACTGTCGATGGGAAATCAGTTCCTGCGGGTGTGGTGTTTGCAAGCAAGGGGAGTCTGACGTTTCGTTATGATTCGGAGTATTTGGAAAATCGTGCCGCGTACGACATAGCCCCGGCACTGCCTCGTATGGCGGGCTCGATGTTTCATTTCAATGGTTTGGGTCCTTTTTCGGATTCCGCTCCAGACAGGTGGGGGCGTCGTCTGCTCAACCGTGCTTTGAAACGAACTCGTGTATCCGAAATCGAGTATCTGCTGGGCGTGGATGATCTGACGCGTCAGGGAGCTTTGAGATATGTGATTGATGGTGTCGCCCAGGCGGACGGTAGCAATGTTCCCGTGCTCACCGACCTTCCGGGTCTTTTGGATACCGCGGATGCGGTCAGTGAGGATCGTGATGTTTCCGACGTGGCGTTGCGCCGATTGTACAAAGCGACCGGCTCTCTGGGCGGTGCCCGTCCCAAAGCCTGTGTATACGATCGCGGATGCTTATGGATGGCGAAATTCCCGAAGCCCAACGGAGATGATTGGGATGTTATCGGCTGGGAGGGCGTGACCCTTGATTTGGCCAGATTGGCTGGAATCGATGTTCCCTGTTTTCGGGTATTGGATGTTCAAAATAGCGGTGGGGCACACAGGTCGGTTCTGCTGACTCAGCGATTCGACCGTTTTCCTTCTTCGGAAGGTCCTCAGAGCATGGCGCGCATTCCGTATATGTCGGCTATGACGGCACTGGATTTGCATGATGGGGATGGCGGCGACTGGCTTGATTTGGCTGAGTACGCGCGTTCAGTTGGCTGTGATCTTGAGGAACTATGGCATCGTGCCGTATTCGGCGCGGTGATCGGCAACTGCGATGACCATCTGCGGAACCACGGTTTTCTGCGAGACGGGAACGGTTGGACGCTCTCTCCTGCCTTTGACATCAATCCGGAACCGTATGATCCGAATATGGAGGATGCCCATCAAATGGCCTTGTTCGGTGATACTGACGTTACGGTCGATGCGTTGATGCGGACGGAGACGTTGGAACTTTTCGCAGTACCTCGGGAGAGGGCGATTCGGTGGTGTCGCAAACTTCGGTCGATTCTGAACGGCATTGGAACATTGGGCGGTGCAAGGCGGTTGGACACGCGTTCTTTGGGAATCATGCGCTCTCGTTTTGAAGAAGCGATCAATGAACTGGATGCAGTGACGAAATAGGCCGGCATGCGCTGAAGGCATCGGGTGCCGAACAATGTGCGAGAATGGGTGGCGGATATCGACGATGCGGAGGGAACGGTTATGACGATTGCGCGGAATATGGGCGAATTGGCGGGATTCACGGTTCCGAGGCTCGGCATGGGCACGATGGCGCTCGCCATTGAGGGGCGTCCGGACCGTGATACGGCGATCGAGACGATCCATGCCGGACTCGATGCGGGCGTGCGCTATCTGGACACCGCGTGGTCGTACTACCTGCCGAGCCGTCCGGGCACCGGTGAACCCGAGGACCTGGGATACGGTGAGAAACTGGTTCGTGACGCGCTGCGTACGTGGGACGGTCCGTGCGACGAGGTGCTGGTCGCCACGAAAACCGGCTACCGACGCACGATGGAGGTTCCCGTTGCCCAAGCGTCGGATTCCGCGGAGCCAGTCATGCGCAAGGATGATGAAACGTGCCGATCATCCGATTTGTCCGATTTGTCCGATTTGTCTGCGTCGGCCGCGCCGCAGACGGACGTGAAGTTCCCTGAGACGCAGTCGGCAATGGAACGTCAACATTTGCAGGCCGCCGGCAGCCGATATGGGTGGATGGCCGATTCGCGCCCGGAAACGATGATTCGCGACGCCAAGGAATCGGCCCTGCATCTTGGCGTGGATGCGCTCGACCTGCTGTATTCGCACGGCCCCGATCCGGCGGTGCCTTATGAGGACCAGGTCGGTGCGCTCAGGCAGCTGCTTGACGAAGGCGTGATTCGATATGCGGGCATTTCGCGCGTGGACAACGCGCAGATCGACATCGCGCGCGGAATGCTCGGCGACCGCTTGGTGGCCGTGCAGAACCAGTTCTCGCCCTCGCATCCCGATCCGGAGCGTACGTTGGAGCATTGCGCGGAGCTTGGCTTGGCGTTCGTCTGCTGGAGTCCGCTCGGCGGATTCCTCGACGCGTTCGACCGGCATGCCTACGATGCGTTCCGCGAAGTCGCGGCCGCCCGTGGCTGCTCCTATCAGCGCGTGGTGTTGGCATGGGAACTCGCGCAATACGGTGGCCTGTTCACCATCCCCAGCGCTCGTAATCCGCATGAGGTCAGCGATTCCTTCGCCGCCACCGGTCTTGCGCTTACGCAAAGCGAGCTTGCCGCATTGAATCGTTCCGTATTCGGTGACCGGAACTGAATGATATGGCGATTGGCGCTGGGGCCGGCCGTGCTGATTCTGCACAAGGTGCGAAGCGTCTGCCTTGTGCGTTAGTCCTCGAAGTGTTCGTTATGCTCGATGCGCTTGGCATGCTCGCAGAACGTCCGTGATGTTCGTGGGATGTTTGGAGACTTGCGGGATGCATGAAAATTCCAGCTGGAATTCGGGATCATCCATTGCCTATCGTGGGAATCGTCAGGTCGGTATCCGTTAGCTTGGCGTCTGAATCGATAATTCTCATCGATAAATTGTTTATACTGTAAGCTATTATTTATATTGGAAGCGTAAGCACGGTTGTGTCGTGTGATTTGCGCGCGGATTGACAGAAAGAGCGTTGCGGCATGGGATTCGAGCAGGAAGCGGCTGACCGGTTGATGCGGGTCACTTGGGGCAAGCGTTCCCAAATGCAGAAAGAGATTTCGCGCGGCGCCAAAGGCGAACCGTTCGTCGTCCAGGAGCTGTACGTCAAGGGCGCGATGATGCCATCGCAGATCGCGCAGGCCATGCAGGCCACCACCGGACGCGTTTCCGTGCTGCTCTCGGCATTGGAGAAAAAAGGGCAGATCGTGCGTGAGCCGGATCCGGAGGACCGTCGCAGCGTGCTGGTGCGTCTCACCGAGGCCGGTGAGGAACGCGCGCGGCGGCAGCGTGAGGATATGCGCGACGCGGTGTGCTGGATCTTCTCGCAGATGGGGGAGCGCAGGACGCGCGAATTCATCGATCTGACCAATGAATTCACCACATACATGACATTGTGCATGCCTGGAAAGCCGCGTCCCACCGCGGAACAGGTGAAACAGGCGTTTGCCGATGCCGCCGAATCTGATTTCGGCGAGTGACGGCGGTCGATTCGCGGTCCGGCATTTCCGTCTTCCCGACTCCCGATCTACCGACGGTGCGGATGCCCTAAGCATC
>DKCF01000008.1:10691-14582 GCA_002451435.1 Bifidobacterium sp. UBA6881
TGAGTGGTGCTCGGTGTCGGTAGATTTTTTTTGGGGGGGGGGATTACCAATCTGCCGACAGTAACGCTGCGCTCAGTATCGGCAGTTCGGGAAGGACGAACGGAACGTTCCGGCGCACGTCATTATCAGGAAACACTCAGTTGCGGATATATTATCTTACGGTGTAAGTTATTTACGATGTAAGCAATCAAAGCTGTAGAAACAATCAGAAACAGCAAGGAACAACAAGAGAAGGAAATCAACCATGCTTCGCGTCATGCGATACCTCTCCAAAGCGGAGATAGGCCAGATGCTCATCGCGCTGGTCAGCATCGTCGGGCAGATCTGGCTCGACCTGACCTTGCCGGACTACATGTCCGACATCACCACGCTGGTGGAAACCCCCGGCAGCAAAATGCACGACATCTGGGTGGCCGGTGGCAAGATGCTGCTCGTCTCGCTCGGTTCCGCCGCCTGCGCCATCGTCACCGGTTTCATCGCGGCGCGCGTCGGCGCATCGTTCAGCCAGCGCCTGCGTTCGCTTGAATTCAACAAGGTGGAAAGCTTCGGCCCGGCCGAAATGAGCAGATTCTCCACCGCGTCGCTCATCACCCGCTCCACCAACGACATCACGCAGATCCAGATGTTCATCACCATGGGTCTGATGATGATCGTCAAATCGCCGATCATGGCCGTGTGGGCCATCTGCAAGATCGCCGGCAAGGGCTTCGAATGGACGCTCGCCACCGGCGTCGCCGTCGTGGTGCTGATGGTCGCCATCAGCGTGATCATGTTCTTCGTGATGCCGAAGTTCAAGGCCATGCAGCGCCTCACCGACAACATCAACCTCGTGGCCCGCGAGAACCTCACCGGTCTGCGCGTGGTGCGCGCGTACAACGCCGAGGACTACCAGGAGAACAAGTTCACCAAGGCCAACAAGGACCTCACCGAAACCCAGCTGTTCACCAACCGCGCCATGGCGATCATGATGCCGATGATGAACAGCATCATGAACGGCCTGATGCTGGCCGTCTACTGGATCGGCGCATACCTCATCGACGCGGCCGGCATGAAGGACAAGCTCACCACCTTCGCCAACATGGTGGTGTTCTCCAGCTACTCCGTGCAGGTGATCATGAGCTTCCTGCTGATGAGCATGGTATTCGTGCTCTGGCCGCGCGCCGACGTATCCGCGCAGCGCGTGCTCGAAGTCATCGACACCGAGCCGATGGTCGCCGACGGCACCGCCACCGCCGGCAAGCCCGGCGAAACCGGCGAAATCGAATTCCGCAACGTCTCCTTCACCTACCCGGATTCCCGCAAAGCCATGCTCGAAGGCATCAGCTTCACGGCCAAGAAGGGCGAAACCGTGGCGTTCATCGGCTCCACCGGCTCCGGAAAATCCTCCCTCGTCAACCTCGTGCCGCGCTTCTACGACGCCACGCAGGGCGAAGTGCTCGTCGACGGCGTCAACGTCCGCGACTACACGCTCAAGGCATTGCGCGACAAAATCGGCTACGTGCCGCAGCAATCGTTCCTGTTCAAGGGCACGATTTCCAGCAACGTCGCCTACGGGGACGCCGCGCGCGACGACGACGGCGTGAAAACGGCATGCGAGGTCGCGCAGGCCACGGAATTCATCGCGAAAAAAGACAACGGCTACGAATCCGCCATCTCGCAGGGCGGATCCAACGTGTCCGGAGGCCAGAAACAGCGCCTGTCGATCGCACGCGCGGTATACCGCCATCCGGAAATCCTGATCTTCGACGATTCCTTCTCCGCCCTCGACTTCAAGACGGACCGCGCGGTGCGCGACGCGCTCGCGAAGGAAGCGAAGGACTCCACGAAGCTCATCGTCGCGCAGCGCATCGGCACCATCATGGACGCCGACCGCATCGTCGTGCTCGACCAGGGCAGGGTCGTCGGCCAGGGCACGCACGATGAACTGCTCGACACGTGCGACGTGTACCGGCAGATCGCGCAATCGCAGCTGAGCGAAGACGAATTGAAGCACTGAAGGGAGGATCGATATGCCAAGAGGAATGGGACGTGGGCGCGGACCCGTTGAAAAACCGCACGATTTCGGTGGCGTGATGAAGAAGCTCATGCGCTTCTGCCGCCGTTACATTCCGGTGATCATCATCGCGCTGGTGCTCGGCGCGGCCGGCACCGTATGCCAAATCGTCGGTCCGGACAAGCTCAAGGACATGACCAACGAGATCACCAAGGGGCTGCCTGCCATGGTGCACGGCAGGCCGGTCATGAACTCGATCGACATGGACGCGGTCTGCCGCATCGGATGGACGCTCGTCGCGCTGTACGTCGGATACGCCGTGCTGTGCTACCTGCAAAGCTGGCTGATGGCGGACGTCACGCAGCGCACCGCGCAGCGGCTCCGCCAGGAGATCAGCGGAAAGATCAATCGACTGCCGCTCAAGTACTTCGACAAGGTGAGCTACGGCGACGTGCTGAGCCGCATCACCAACGACGTCGACGCCATCGGCCAGACGCTCGGCCAGTCGGTCGGCTCGCTGATCACGTCGATCACCTTGTTCTTCGGCGCGCTCATCATGATGTTCTACAACAACGTGATCATGGCGCTGTGCGCGATCGGATCCGCGTTGCTCGGTCTGGTCATCATGGGACTGATCATGAAGATGTCGCAGAAGTACTTCGCGCAGCAGCAGATCGCGCTGGGCGAAGTGAACGGCCACGTCGAGGAGATGTACACCGGCCACACCGTGGTCAAGGCGTACTGCGGCGAAAAGGACTCCATCGCGCGTTTCGAGAAGTACAACGACGATCTGTACGTGTCCGGTTGGAAGAGCCAGTTCCTGTCCGGCCTGATGATGCCGATCATGAACTTCATCGGCAACTTCGGCTACGTCGTGGTGTGCGTGGTCGGCGCGGTGCTGGCGATGGACGGCAAGATCGAATTCGGTGTGATCGTGGCGTTCATGATGTACATCCGCCTGTTCACGCAGCCGCTTTCCCAGTTCGCGCAGGCGTTCCAGAACCTGCAGCGCTGCGCGGCCGCGTCCGAGCGCGTCTTCGGATTCCTGGAGGAACCGGAGATGGACGACGAGACGGGCAAGAAGGCGTTGCTGGGCGTCGGAGCGGACGGCAAGGCGCAGCCGGTGCGCGGCGATGTGGAATTCGACCACGTGCGGTTCGGCTATGAGCCGGGCAAGACGATCATCCACGACTTCTCCGCGTCGGTGAAGGCCGGCCAGAAGGTGGCCATCGTCGGGCCGACCGGCGCCGGCAAGACCACGATGGTGAACCTGCTGATGCGTTTCTACGAGATCTCCGGCGGCTCGATTTCCATCGACGGCGTGGACACCAAGTCGGTGCCGCGCTGGAACGTGCACGACCAGTTCTCCATGGTGCTGCAGGACACATGGGTGTTCCGTGGAACAGTGCGTGAAAACATCGCGTATTCGAAGCCGGGCGTCACCGATGAGCAGATCGTGGCCGCATGCAAGGCGGTCGGACTGCACAACTACATCATGTCGCTGCCGAACGGCTACGACACCGTGCTGGACGACAAGGCATCCCTGTCTCAGGGCCAGAAGCAGCTGCTCACCATCGCCCGCGCGATGGTCGAGGACGCGCCGATTCTGATTCTCGACGAGGCCACGTCGTCGGTCGACACCCGTACCGAGGAGCTGATCCAGAAGGCGATGGACGCGCTGACGGTCGGCCGCACGAGCTTCGTGATCGCGCACCGCCTGTCCACCATCCGCGATGCCGATATGATCCTGGTGATGAACGGCGGCGACATCGTGGAGCGCGGCACCCATGAGGAACTGCTCGCCAAGGGCGGTTTCTACGCCGACATCTACAACAGCCAGTTCACATTGACCGACTGACCGGCTGGTTTGGCTGGCTGGTCTGGACGTTTGAGACTGG
>DKCF01000030.1:0-1565 GCA_002451435.1 Bifidobacterium sp. UBA6881
CGGACGATTTATCCAGTCATTGGAAGATTCGGTTATGGAACTGTGCTGCAGGACTGAGCTGCGATGCGATGTCGTGCGTCGGCCACGCGACACACCATAATGATAATCATTCTCAATTTAGGCTATGATGTGTCGTGATATTGCTGATAGAGAGGGAGCAACATGAATCGTATTGTGAAAATCGCTGTGGCTGCGCTTGCCTCGGCTGGTCTGCTTGCTTCGGTGGCGGCTTGTGGCAATGGCCAGTCCACATCGAGCAATGAATCCGGAACCATCAACGTGGTGGCCTCCGTGAATCAGTGGGGCACGCTCGCCAAGGAACTCGGCGGCAAGAACGTGGACGTCACCAGCATCGTGCACACCACTAATGTCGATCCGCATGATTACGAGCCGACCACCGCCGACGTCGCCAAGCTGCAGAAGGCGCAGGTGATCGTCGTCAACGGTGCCGATTACGACGCATGGGCGGTCAAGGCCGCGAAGTCCACCAAGGCCACCGTCATCAACGCCGCGGAGGCTGGCGGCGTGAAGGAAGGCGACAACCCGCATGTCTGGTTCTCCGCAGCCGTGCGCAAGGCCGCGGCGAAGGCCATCACCAAGGCGTATGAGCAGGCGGATTCCTCCAAGAAGTCTGATTTCGAGAAGCTCAACCAGCAGTGGCAGAACGAGGAAAACGAAGTCGAATCCAAAATCGCCGATGTGAGGAAGAAGGCCAATGGCCTGAACTACGCGGCCACCGAATCCGTGGCGTACTACCTCGCCGAAGACATGGGATTGAAGGATGTCACTCCGACTGGTTACGCACAGGCCAGCGCGAACGAGAGCGAACCGACGGCTTCCGACATCACCCAGTACATTCAGGCCCTGAAGTCCGGCGGCGTCGATCTTCTGGTGGTCAACACCCAGGAGGAGAGCAATATGACGAAGAAGCTCACCGACGCCGCGGAATCCGCGAGCGTGCCGGAAATCAAGCTCACCGAGCAGATGCCAGGCCAGTATGATTCGCTGACCGACTGGATGTCCGCGCTTGTCGATTCCTTCAGCAAGGCCATCTGATCCATTGGCGAGGGCCGGCATCAGGCCATACGTGTATTGGTGGTTTCGGTGATGAGAGTGGTTGAAACCGTCTGAATCATGCTGGCCGGTTGGTGCTTTACCGCATCGTCCTGTTTCGATAATCAGGAATCCGCCCGTCGAATTGTTTTCGATGGGCGGATTCTTCCATTGACTGGATGTTTTGGCCGCCGAATGTCTGCGAGACGCCCTTTCCTTCCATTGGCTGGATGATTTGGGTGCGTGAGGTTCTTCTTAGCGTCCGTTTTTGTCCAGTCGGTGGATGTTTTGGTTGTGTTGGCATGGTCTTAGTGGCTGATTTTCTCCATTGCCTGGATGATTTGGTTCCTTAACTGGCCGGTAGGCGGATGTTTTCCTCCATTGGCTGGATGATTTAGTCCTGTGAGAGCGGCTTTGACGGGTGTCTTTATCCAGCTGTTGGGTAGTTTGGGCGTCTGAGGTCCTTCTGAACGTCTGTTTTATCCAGCCGGTGGATGTTTTGCCCCTGTAAC
>DKCF01000030.1:1658-4968 GCA_002451435.1 Bifidobacterium sp. UBA6881
GCATCCGTTTTTATCCAGCCACTGGATGAATTGGATGTCCGGGGCCTTCTGATCGGTCGTTTCATTCAGCGACTGGACGTTTCTGCCCCCCGATCCACGGTCATGCGGATGGTTCCCGAGAATTCTCGGTCCGTCCCATATCTTCACGCCGATGCCGAGGAAGCTCCGAAGGACATATACGCTAAGTTGGGATTCCTGGTCGTGGATAAGACGTATGAGTATGTCTGCACCGATCTGACCGGTCTTGCGTTGGATTAGGGCGACGTTTCCGCGAGCCTTCCATGGACTCCGTGATCCCGATGACCCATGGCGGTGCTAGGGTGAGCGCGTTCGGAACTTGTGTTCCACGGCGAGTCGCGATTCTCGCCGGAACGCGTGCGCAGCGTGCGCGTTCCTATCAACCCAGGAAAGAAAAGATAGAGAAACATGGAGAAGTTCTTCCATCTCAAGGAGAACGGCACCACCGCGTCCACGGAAATCATGGCCGGTCTGACCACGTTCTTCGCGATGTCGTACATCATCATCGTCAATCCGCAGATCCTGTCGAGCACGGGCATGCCTTGGGGCGGTGTCTTCCTCGCCACCATCATCGCCGCCGTCATCGGCACCCTCGTCATGGGCCTGTTCGCCAACGTCCCATACGCCCAGGCCGCGGGCATGGGCCTGAACGCGTTCTTCACCTACACCGTCTGCTTCGGCCTTGGCTTCCCCTGGCAGCAGACGTTGTGCATGGTGTTCCTGTGCGGTCTGATCAACATCATCATCACCGTCACCAAGATTCGTAAGATGATCATCCAGGCCATTCCGGAGATGCTGCAGAACGCCATCGGCGGCGGCATCGGCCTGTTCGTGGCCTATGTCGGCTTCCTGAACGTCGGCTTCTTCACCTTCACCACCAAGTCCGCGGCCAAGAACGGCGACACCGTCCAGGCGACCCCGGGACTGGCGGTCATGAACAACCCGACCATCTGGCTGTTCGTCATCGGCTTGGTGCTGGCCATCGTGCTCACCGTGCTCAAGGTGCGCGGCGGCATGCTGATTTCCATCGCGGCCACCGCCATCATCGGCATCCCGATGGGGCAGACGTCCATGGCCAACTCGGTGTCCATCGCCGACACCTTCGCGCAGCTGCCGCAGACCTTCGGCGTGATCTTCACCAAGGACGGCTTCCCCGCGCTGTTCTCCGACGTGTCCAAGCTGCCGATCATCCTGCTGACCATCTTCGCGTTCTCCATGTCCGACACTTTCGACACCATCGGCACGTTCATCGGCACCGGCCGCCGCACCGGCATCTTCTCCGCCGAAGACGAGAAGGCGCTGGAGAACGGTTCCGGCTTCTCCTCCAAGATGGACAAGGCCCTGTTCGCCGACTCCATCGCCACCTCCATCGGCGCCATCTGCGGAACCTCGAACACCACCACGTATGTGGAATCCTCCGCGGGCATCGCCGCCGGCGGACGCACGGGCCTGACCTCCGTGACCGTGGCGGTCTGCTTCGCGTTGTCCGCCTTCCTGTCCCCGGTCATCTCCGCCGTGCCGTCCGCCGCGACCGCCGGCGTGCTGGTCGTGGTCGGCTGCATGATGGCTTCCTCGTTGAAGGAAATCGAATGGGGCGACATCTCCGAGGCCATTCCGGCGTTCTTCGCATCGGTGTTCATGGCGTTCAGCTACTCCATCTCCTACGGCATCGCCGGCGGATTCATCACCTACTGCCTCATCAAGACCTGCAGGAAGCAGGCCAAGGACGTGCATCCGGTGATCTGGGTCGTGGCGATTCTGTTCATTCTGGACTTCATCATCACCGCGGTGCTGTGACGGCAGTGGCCGGTTCGTATGATTCGTCCATATGAGCCGCGGACCGGAAGACGCTCGGTTCCTTACGTGGGAATCGGGCGCCTTCGCGTTCGGCCGCGCTTGATACTGCGACACGCCGCGGTCGGCAAAGTCCAGTGGCGTTCGTAGATTATTCATTCGTAAACCACAGACCGTTGGTTGGAATGTGCAAGCATTCTCGAAGTTTGGTTCGCCAAGCCAGCGCAGGTTGAAGAACATACGCCCACCAAGGGCTTGCCGCTTAGCGGTCGAATGTTGCTCTGCCTGCGTGCGGGGCTTTTTTATTGCCCGGCGAAACGTTCCCGATTTCACAGTCAACGGTTGACTAAGGAAGGAACGCCATGAAGAGGCCCGAAAAGGAAGCGGTGGTCGCTCAGCTTACGGATCAGTTCCGTAATGCCGACGCTATCTACCTGACCGAGTACCGCGGGCTTACCGTTCCGCAGATCTCTGAGCTGCGTGAAAAGCTAGGCCGCGATACTTCCTACACTGTGGCTAAGAACACGCTGATTCGCATTGCAGCCAAGGAAGCTGGCGTCGAAGGTCTCGATGAGATCCTCGCCGGCCCGACCGCTGTGACCTTCGTGAAGGGTGACTTCATCGAGGCCGCGAAGACCCTGCGTGACTTCGCCAAGACCAACAAGGCACTGATCATCAAGGGCGGCTTCGCTGATGGCACCGTCTACGATGCTGAAGGCGCCAAGAAGCTGGCAGACCTCAAGTCTCGCCCGCAGCTGCTTGCCGAATTCGCCGGCGACATCAAGGCTACGATGTCCAAGGCCGCGTACCTGTTCAACGCTCTGCCGACCAAGGCCGTGCGTACGATCGATGCGCTTCGCGAGAAGCAGGAAAAGGCTGCCTGATTTCATTGCGGCTTGCCGCGTGAATGAAAGCGACCATAAAAGAAAACAAATTGTTTTAGGTGGCGGATACCTCTTCAATCCAGCCCGCCGCCAAGAATGAAAGGAAGCCATTATGGCTAAGTACACCAACGATGAGCTGCTCGAAGCTTTCGGTGAGATGACCCTGGTTGAGCTCTCCGAGTTCGTCAAGGCCTTCGAAGACAAGTTCGACGTCGAGGCTGCCGCTCCGGTCGCCGCCGTCGCTGCCGCTCCGGCTGCCGGCGCTGCCGCTGAGGAAGAGAAGGACGAGTTCGACGTCATCCTGTCCGCCGTTGGCGACAAGAAGATCCAGGTCATCAAGGCCGTCCGCGCCATCACCAACCTGGGCCTGGCTGACGCCAAGGGCCTGGTCGACTCCGCTCCGAAGGCCGTCCTGGAGAAGGCCAAGAAGGAAGACGCTGAGAAGGCTAAGTCCCAGCTCGAAGAAGCCGGCGCTACCGTCGAGCTCAAGTGATTTGCGCGGCATGAGCCGCTTATCACCATCTTTGGCGAAACCCCGTTGCCGTATGGCAGCGGGGTTTCCGCGTTGTTCAGGCGGGGCTGCGCACGCGGATGAATATTCGGAACAGCCGTCG
>DKCF01000030.1:5138-11599 GCA_002451435.1 Bifidobacterium sp. UBA6881
GCCTGCCATAGAATGAGAACAATGTATGGAACATGTCAATTTTGACGCGTCATAATCCTGCAATACGTCGCAAAGCATGACACAATGGCAGATGTTGTCGTGATGAAAGGAAGGCCGACAGCGGTGAGCGAAGATCAACGAACAGCGCAGCAGTGGACCGTCAGAGCGAATGGGGTCGATCTGAAAACACTGAAGAGCGGCGAAAGCGTGGAGATCGGGCGCAAGCCGCTTCGTCCTCTGCCTGACGATGGTCTGACCCGTCTCAATGTCGTGGACATCAACAAGTCCATGTCGAAACGTCATGCCGTGTTCACCGTCAAGGAGCAGGGCAGGGCCTTCATCCGCGATCTGAATTCCACCAACGGCTCCTATATGGTGACGGAGAACGGACAGCTCATCAAAATGCCCACGGGACGCGATATCGAGCTTCCGAAGTCGCCGATGATCGTGCAGTTCGGTGATGTGAAGGTCACGTTCGAACGAACCGATGTTTCCGCGCGCGCCGCGTCCGAGCACGCTCCAGCGGTGTCGAATCTGTTTGAATACGCCGATTCCGAGGAAAAGGCCCCGGAGCCGGATCTGTCCGATATGTCCGTGGACGATATCCTCAATCTCCGCTCGGGCGAGCCCACCACGTTGTTCCGGGCCCGCAACGTGGCCGAACGCGTCGATTCCATGAAGCGGGCCGAGGAGCATTCATTCGCTCCGGAGACGCGCACGGATGCCCCGGAAGCCGACGAATTGCCTTCCGTATCATTGGTGCCGAGCAACGACGTTGCCGAGGAAAAGCCCCGTGATCTGTTCAAGGACGCCGCGGCCAAGGCCGCGGAGAACGCCACACAACAGACGTCTGGGGACGTTTCCGCGCGATCTGACGAATCCGAGCCTGCCGAACAGTCGTCGGGCGGCTCGCAATCCGACACGAATGGCATGGTGCCCGTGGGCAAGCTCTTCGGCGCTCCCGCATCGTCTCCGGCTTCCGTTGTGCTGATGCCGCAATCCACCAGCGTTTCACAGCCGGTGGCGTCGGCTCCGGCACATCAGCCGCAGGCCGTGGAATCCGCGGAGGGAGTCGTGTCCGAGGACCTTGCGCATCGGGACGCTTCTTCAAAGAGCGTCTTCGCGCAGAACGCGCCCTCGGAAGATGTGGCGGCGGACGCGGCATCGGCGAACGCCGTGCCGGAAGAGAACCCGCCGGAGAGCATCTCCCGGGTGGAGGCGTCTTCCGAAGCCGCGGGATACGCCGACTCCGATGGGAATGAACGCTTCCGTCCGCATGGGGAGGCAACCGTTCCGACGAACGAGACGCAGACCACCGATATCACCGCGACCATCACGCCGATCTTCCAGCCTGGATCCGTGTTCGACCGGGTGTCGAAGGGCGGACTGGCCAAGCAGGAGCAGACCATTGAGGTCGATGGCATGACGTCGGACGATGCCAAGCGCACCGATGATTTCACCGTGCAGTTCCAAATGGCGCGGCATCCGGAGCTGCTGCCGTTCCTTGCCATGAACACGATGCTGTACGACGATTTGTATGCATGGCTGGAGGCGTTGGGGGACCCGGACATCGATGCGGCGTTGTCCCGCAACGCCGGATACGCGGAATATCGTAAAGCGACAGGGAAGTGAACCAACACATGAGTGAGAGCAATGAGACCACCGGCGCGCTGGACCGTATCCGCAGCTGGCGCGAGCAGTACCGTCTTGGATTGTCGCCGTCGCCGCTTGAGGACGTGACGCAGCTCGTCGCGCAGCTCGACATGACCCACGCCCATCCTTCGGGAATCGCGCAGCTGTTCGCAAGCGGCCATGTCACACTGGATTCGCTGTTCCGCGACAGCGGCATGCTCCGCGCCGCCGGCCGTCGCATCGAACGCGTGCTCGACGACAGCGAAACCAAAAGCCGGATCAATGGCGTCGGGGAATTGTCCTTGGTGGTCGGCGTGGCCACATGGAAGGGCAACCAGATGCCGGTGCTCATGTATCCCGTGGAAGTACGCAGGGAAGGCCGCAACATCGAGCAGGGAACGGTTATCGCGTTCACCGGCCGCGTGCGCCTGAATGCGGCGTTCGCGTCGGTCATGCGCGAAAACAGCGTGACCCTCGACGAATCCCGGCTGTTCGACGGTTCCAATTACGAAAGCGGCACCCCGGAGACCTCCGCGGTGTTCGCGGCGATCGCCGACCGCGCATGCGAGGCGTTCCCCGACTTCGAAATCGAACGTCACATCATCCTTGGCTGCTTCATGGATTCCTCGGCGCAGATGCTGGTGGAAAGCCAGAAGATCATCGATCAATTGTCGGAAGGGCAGACCGGCAACATCGTCCTGGACGCGCTCGCCGGCGACAAATCCGCGGTGCGGACGCTGGAAAAGGCCGAGATTCCTCCGTATAGTCCGTTTGACTCCGACCCGCACAGCGAATACGAGGTCGGCGACGTCGACAACACCGTGCGCTACGCCGCGCGGCTTGCCGCTGCCGGACATTCGATTTTCGTCGACAGCGTGATCGCCAACAACACCGCCGAGCAGGCGCTGGCGATCGCTTCGCGTTGCGTGATGAACGGTCGTTCCGTGCTGTACGTTCCCTGCGTCAACGATCAGAAGCGGCGTTTCGAACAGGCCGTCGTCGCCAACGAGATGGGCGGGCAGGTGCTGGACATCGCCGACGCCAATGCGAACGATGCCATTGACCGCCAGCTGATCGCCGCGGTCAGTTTCCAATCGGGCGTCGCCTCATCCCGCTTCGACCAGATCGCCGACGAATTGGTCGGAGTGCGCTCACGGCTGACCAGATATCTGGGCGACCTTCACGGCATCAGCGAGGAATGGGGCGTTTCCGCATATCAGACCATTCAGAACCTCGCGCAGATCGCGATGCTTCCCACCCACCCCGCCACGCATGTGCGTCTGGACAAGCAAACGGCGCATGACATCGCCGACACGATGGAACAATGGGCCGGAAAACTCAAGCGCGCCGCCGATTTGGGTGAATTCTCCATTACCGAAGGCGATACCGCTTGGTATCGTGCTTCGATTTATTCGGAGGATGAGGCCGTCACCGCATACCAGCGTGTGGTGGAACTGTTGTGCAAGGTGCTGCCGGCGCTGCGTGACCAGGTCTCCGCGACGGTGGAGGCCTGTGGATTCCCGGTGCCGTCCACCGCGCAGGAATGGGAGCGTCAGGTCACGGTGCTGAAGAATCTGCGTCGTGTGCTCGATGTGTTCCAGCCGGAGATTTTCGAACGCGACATCGCGTCCATGCTCGAGGCGACCAAGTCGAAGGAGTCGCGTAAGACCGAGGGAAGCTCCATGGGTTTCTGGGAGCGGCGCCGCCATATCAAGGAAGCCAAGAGCATGCTTCGCGTCGGCGCGCAGGTGGAGAACCTGCACGAGGCGCTGCAGGTGGTGTCCAAGCAGGCCGACCAGTGGCGCATGTTCGTGCCGCATGGAGGATGGCCGGTATTGCCGCCCAAGCTGGACGACATCATCGAAACGCAGAACGAGCTCGCCCGCGACCTCACCTCGTTGGATGCGGTGCTTGCGGGAACTCCGCAGGGCGGGGAGCTTGAAACCGTCGACCTTAATCAGGTCGAAGAACGCCTGAAGGCGCTGCATGCCGACAAGCAGTCGCTCGACAACCTTCCGGAGCGCGCCCGTTTGGAACGTGAATTCCACGACGCGGGTCTTGATGAGCTGGTTGCCGATTTCTCGAATCGCGGGATCGACGGCGAGGCTGTGGCCGGGGAACTGCAACTGGCGTGGTGGACCACGGCGTTCGAAGACATCGTGAGGTCTTCCGCGATCATCTCCAATCAGGACGGCTATGCGTTGCAGGATGCCGCCGATCGTTTCGCGCAGGTGGATGTGGAGCATGTGCGTTCCGCCGGCCCGATGGTGGCGCAGGAGTCGATGCGTCGCCTATGCGACATGCTGTTCTCCCGTACACAGGAAGCCAATCTGCTGCACACGTCGCTGGTGGGGTCCCATAAGGTTTCCTTGAATCGTCTGCACCGCGAGCACACGCAGATCCTCGCCGCGGCGAAGCCGATTCTGATGGCGACGCCCGCGACGTTGGCCGCGATCACCGATCCCGTTCCGCTGGCCGATGTGGCGATCATCGACGCGGGCGCGCATATTCCGTCCGTCGAATTGCTCAGCATCGTCAGCCGGGCCAAGCAGGTCGTCATCATCGCGCACCGGCAGACGGTCACTTCCGAAGGCGTACGGCATCTGATCGACTTGCTGCCAAGCGTGAAAATCGCCGATCGTCCGTTGTCCCGTGCTCCCAGGCTGGATGACTTTCTGGAGTCGGAAGGTTATGGCACGTTGCCTCACAATGTGGTCCGTGAGGAGTTCCAAGGCAGGCTCGAATACCATTTCGTCCCCGATGCGACGGGAGTGCCGTCCATGGCGTCGGGACTGGTGGAAAGCAGCCAGCAGGAAATCGACAAGATCATCGACATCATCAATCGTCGTGCGGCCTCGTTCACCGTCGTTCCCGCATCCTATGTGCTGACGGTGGTGACGTTGACGCATGCGTTCCGGCTTCGTTTGGGCGCCGAGCTCAAGACGATCGCGAATCGCGACAAGTCCAAGGGCATGTTCCTGCGCCATGTGCGCATCATCGATATCGCGGATGTCGCCGGAGCCCATGCCACCGACGCGATTCTTGCGATGTGCTACGCCAAGACCACGCACGGCAGATTGCTGCAGCAATTCGGCACGCTGGAGTCGGACGGCGGGCGCGGCATGCTGCTTGATGCCCTTGCGGTGCCGGACAGGCACCTTGACATCGTATCGGCGTTCTCGTCTTCCGATATGGATGACGAGCGGTTGCATCAGGCCGGCCCGAAGATGCTGAAAACGGTGCTTGGCTGGGCGGAAGGATTGCAGGACGAAGACAACGAGCCGGTTCGTCCGAAGACCATGGTCTCCGGTTCCAATGTGTTGTTCGATGATCTCGCCAGCCGTATTCGCGCACGTGGCCTGAATGTGGCGGTGGAGTATGGTTTCGAGGATGGTGCCAGGATTCCTCTCGTCGTCGGATTGCAAGGCAAGCCGTTCGCGCTGGCCGTGCTGACCGATGACGCGCAGTTCATGAAACTGCAATCCACCCGGGAACGGCATCGCACCCTGCTGCAGAACATCGAATCATTGGGATGGTCCGTGATGACGGTGTGGAGCGTCGGCGCGTTCGTGAATCCCGATAGGGAGGTCGACCGTATCGTGTCCTGCCTGAGCGGCATGTATCAGGAGGACAAATGAGCGCTGAACCAAAGGTGTGTTCGGTGAATGCCGATACTCCGGATTCGCAATCCGACGGGAACTCCGCCGCGCGGGCGGCGTCAACCACGGTTCCGGCATATTCGGCCACGCGACGCACCGCCCGCAAACACAAACGCGTCGTGCGCCAGGGAACGGAACTGTTCGATGCCGATGGCGTCAAATTGGAACCGTCCGACGTGCTGACCGAACGGCAGCGCGAGGCCGATGACGACAAGCGCATTCTTGGCGAATTGCCGCCGCACTGGGGCGTTTTCTCCGAACGCGGCCGTTGATGAATGCGCGCACTGGCACACGGGAACGTTGCCATGTGTCGGTGCTGGACGCTGATATGCGCGTTATCATCGCCGTGTACCCGTGTTGCCACGCGTCCCATGCGCGTTGGCATGCGTTGACGGCACGACGAATCATGAATGGCCCGGAGCTAATGGCATGCCGCCATGGGATCCGATCAGTGTTCGGTGGTCATTCTTCGCATACGGCGATGATCGCGCCGTCTTTGGGTTTGCGGTACGGCAGACTCAGGTCATTCCGCGGATACGGCGATGATCGCGTTGTACGTCTGCGCCTGCAGTACCGCCGCGGCCTCTTCGGGACGCATGGCGAACACCGCCGTGATGTTGCCGTTGGCATCCTGCGTCGGTTTCGCCATGAGTATGGCGTTCGGGCAAAGCTCCTGCAAGGCTGTGCCTGTTGTTGTATCTCCTGTGGACTTGTCTCCTGCGGATTCGTTTTCCGTGGGTGGGTCCGTGTTCGGGCCCTGGTCGATGGCCGCGCCGGACAACATCACCACGTCGCCGGGAATCAGATCGTCGGCGGAACTTGCCAGGCTCACCTCAATCGCCGTGTGCCCTTTGGACACCGTCGGTGACGCTCGCGCCATGGCCGGCACGACGATGCCGTTCTCGGGAATATCCACTTGCGCGGTCATGCCGACGGCTTCCTCCACCGCACGGAAGGCATGCTCCAAAGCGGCATCATCCGCGATTTCCCGTATGGCCAACGCGTTGGCGGGAATCGTGCTTCCGCGTGTGATCGTTCGCGTCGCGATGACGATTGGTCTGGTCGCCACCATAAGTCTTACGCATTGCAGTCCGGTGAGCATCGCCAGACCCGCGCATAGTGCGGCGAGCATTCGACGCACTCGCATGGTGGCTCGTCTACGCGCGAGGC
>DKCF01000030.1:11712-19501 GCA_002451435.1 Bifidobacterium sp. UBA6881
GTCAATGTATGAAAAAAGGCCGTCATGCGTGCATGATGGCCTGATGATGCGTGGAAACGCAAACCGAATCAAGGTCTGTGGTCGAAGGACGAGGGTTATCCACATCTCCGGCGTGTCGCGCGATTCGGTCTTCCTGATGTCACTTGGACTTGTCGGTACGGTAGAAACCGGAACCCTTGAATTCAATCGGCACCGCCGAATAGACCTTGCGGACCTGCTTTTCGCCGCACTGCGGGCATACGGTGATCGGATCGTCGGTGAATGACTGCTGTTCGGTGAAATCATAGTTGCAGTTCTTGCAACGGTAGTGGTAAGTAGGCAAAATATCCTCCGCTGTAAAGCTCTTCATTCATTAACGGGACATATCCTAGTACGTTCCCTGAGACGGCCCATCACGACGTTCCATCGGTGAAAACCAGGAGAATCCGGTCGGCGTGAGCGCGCCATCCACCGGTATGTCGTGCGGTTCGTGGGGAACGGTCCGGTCGATGAGCTCCCACGGCCAGCATACCGCCACCACGCGCGCGCCGGTGGTCCGGTATTCCAAGGCCCTGTCGTACCAGCCGCCTCCGCGCCCCAGTCGGAATCCGTTGCGGTCGACGGCGAGGGCCGGCACGATGATGAGCCCAGCCTTGGCGATTGAAGCCGGGCCTTCGGACGGATTATCCGGTTCCTGCGGCCTTCTCCCATTGACGGAACCATCAGGGTTGCGTTGGCTCCGCAGATCGTCCAGGGATCCGAGCTCGCTCCAGCCGATGTCAAGTCCGTTGCCAAGCCGGGGAACCAGCACTTCGCAGTTGCAGCCGAACAGCGTCCGCAACAGTGGCGCCATCGCGATTTCGCTGCCCATCGATACGAACGCGGCAACGGTGGTGAAGGAGTGGATCAGATGGTTTCGTCTGGCCTGTTGGGCGAGGGCGGTCCCCGCTTGCAGGCGTTCCTCGACGGTCGTGCGCAGTCTTCGCGACACCGCGGCTTTGCGCCAAGCCGCTTTGCTCCGTCTCACCATCGACGCCGTCATCGTGGTGGCTGCAGGCGCTTTCGCGTCATTGTCCATCCGCGTATGGCTGTCGTCTTTCCCGTTGAAAGTGCCCAGAATATCCACAGTGGTTTGTTGTACCACGGAATGGTTGCGCGTATCGCGCCGGCCTCGCGCAATGGCACAATGATGCTGTGAAGATTTTGCAATATCTGCATGATGCGTTGTGCCGCTCGGATCGGCCCGGCATCGACGTGCCCCGGTTCATCCGGTCGCAGAGCCTGAATGTCCCGATCGGGTTGCGGCCGTTGACCGCGGCGGATTGCGATGAATGGAACGAGGTCAGATGGCGTAACGACGCATGGCTGGGCCCCTGGGAATCGGGGGACCCGCTTCACGGCGCTTCGATTTCCTTCGATGAATGGATCCGCATGATGCGTCGTAACGAGCGTGCGGGCACAGGGGTGGTGTTCGCCATCGAGCATGATGGACGCATCGTCGGCCAGATTTCATTGGGGGCGATATGTTACGGCGCGATGCGCACCGGTATCGTCGGCTATTGGATCGATGAGCGGTGCGCGGGACGCGGATACGCTCCGATGGCCGTGGCTTTGCTGGCGGATTGGGCGATGCTCGACGCGACCGGTCCTCGGCTGCATCGTATGGAAATCGACATTCTGCCGGAGAACGAGCGTTCCCGCCGCGTCGTCGCCAAGGTGGGCGCGCGGTTCGAAGGGGTGCGCAAGGCGTACATGTATGTCAACGGCCGCTGGCGCGACCACGAATCGTATGCATTGCTCGCCGGGGACGCTCCGGGGGGTTTCACCGCGCGGCTGATGCGTGAATGATTGGAAAAGGTGCCGACACGCCCGGCTTGGCTGGGCTGAGATTGTCTGAATGTCCCCTATTCTTATGAGGTATGGGTTATGAGTCGTTAAGCACGGTAGTAGTGCTTGCGATCGTCGTGATTCTTATGGTGATTTGGTTGCCGAGACGAACCGTCAAAGGCATGAAGCAGGTGATCGAGCATCGTGAGGATCGCTTTTCGCCATCGCTTCATTTGATTGATGCCGATAGCGGAACGAGGTTTTCCGACGAAACCGTCGTGAAGGCGAAAGGGGCAATAATGCAGTCCAATGAGACGCATGAGGGCAGATACTCCAAGGAACGGGTTGCTCGGGTGCGTGCTCTTCGTCGTGCCGCGATCCGCAGAAGGCGGATTATCGTGGCCGGCCTTGCCGCGATCACGGTGATGGTGTTGGTGTGCGCGGTCGCATTCCACTTCAGCGCATTGTTCGCATTGATTCCGGCGGCATTGCTTGCCGTCGTGCTCGCGCTGGGCGTGCGTGCCGCCAAGCAGGCTGTGGCTTGGGAACAGAAGGTAGCCAGGTACCGTTCCACGATGAGGAAGAAGACGGAGCGGGAACGCAAACGGGCGCGCGCGGAGCAGGCCGAGCGTGTGCGCCTGCATGAGCGGGATCTCGCGGAGGCCCGGAAGATAGCACAGGCGCAGACGGCCACTGATGCCATGCCCGAGGCGGAGATCCGACAGGCCGTCGAACAGGGCAGGGCCGAACGGGATGCCGCGCTCGAGCAGCGCAAGAGGGAGACCAAACGTTCATCGGATTCCGAGCGCAACGTTCAGCCCGCGCGGCCCGTCGAGACAGCCGTAGAGGATTCCACCCCTGCCGATTCCGCCGAGGCGGTCGTCAAGCCGTCGGGCCTGTCCGTTCATGACGAGCGTGATGAGGTCGATGCGGCTTCGAATGCCGCGCATCAGGTGGTGGCTCAGACCAAGGGCTCCCAGGATTTGATTTCATTCTCCTTGGGCGCGCCGCGCAATGGCAATGACATCAAGGCCGAGGAGCCGGAAAGCATGGAGATCAAATCCACCAGGCAGGTCGCCAAGGCCGTACCGGTCGATGAGGTCAAGCCGTTGATCGTGCCGTCTGACGCGATGGGCGATATGGACTCCGACGAGGCCGCGGCGCGTGTGGAGGCTGGAATCCATCTGCGTGATGGCGACGCCTCCCGTTTCCATGATGCTGAGGTTGCGACGGATGTGGACGCGCCCGACGCCTCGTCCGATTCGTTGGGCAACGATCTGGAGGCCATTTTGGCTCGACGTGCGGCGTGACGAAACACGTCGTGAATGAGTGTGGAGGCCCGGAGCCGTATGGTTCCGGGCCTTTTCCGTAAATTTCTCTTACAGCATTAGCACTCGAGTTGGCAGAGTGCTAATAATCGCGCTAGGATATGTCACAGCGCGAAAAGGACGACGCCGTAAGTGATCGTCAGCCTCTTGCAAGCGGGTCCCGGCGCGATAAGTATCGATTTCTCTTAGAAAGAGGAGGTCCACAGTGTCGATCTCACTCACACCGTTGGAAGACAAGATCATCGTTAAGCAGGCGGAAGCCGAGACCCAGACCGCTTCCGGTCTGTTCATCCCGGACAACGCCAAGGAGAAGCCGCAGCAGGGCGAAGTCCTGGCCGTCGGCCCGGGCCGTCGCAACGACGCCGGCGAGCGTATCCCGGTCGACGTCAAGGTCGGCGACAAGGTGCTGTACTCCAAGTACGGTGGCACCGAGGTGCACTACCAGGGCGAGGACTACCTGATCGTCTCCGCGCGTGACATTCTCGCCATTCTCGGCTGAGTCCCGTATAGAACGTGGGCCCCGTGCCGTGCCACCGGTGTTTCCCCGGTGGCACGGCACGGGGCTTTTGCGTACTTGGGTGATCGTTGTTGGACGGTCTGCTGTTCGGATATGCCTTCCGAATTCGATATGCGAGGAATTTTTCCCGATGATCGCGGTGGGATTCCGTGCCGATGCCTTGAGGACGGTCATATTGCCGGCAATGCCGCGAATACTGTAAAAACGTTGGAATTTCAATGATTCTAGCTATTTTCCACTTCCGCGACACGCCGTATTTGCGCAAAGTACCCATTGTGTGCCATACTAATCGGGTTGCCGGTTGGGGTTCACCGAACGGCAGCACGGCGGATTTCCCAAGCGGTCAAAGGGAACTGACTGTAAATCAGTCGCCTCGTGCTTCAGTGGTTCGAATCCACTATCCGCCACGCCTCGATAGCTCAGTGGTAGAGCACTTCCTTGGTAAGGAAGAGGTCGTGAGTCCAATTCTCACTCGAGGCTCTCATGGCGGGATAGCTCAGCTGGCTAGAGCGTACGACTCATAATCGTAAGGTCAAGAGTTCGAGTCTCTTTCTCGCTACAAGGGCCGACGGCATGTCGGTATAGCAACGAATCACAAGAGGTGAACTTAGATGGCAAGCAAGAGCGCCGACATTCGTCCGGGCATCACGCTGGCATGCACCGAGTGCAAGGAGCGTAACTACATCACGACGAAGAACCGTCGCAACACGCCGGATCGTCTTGAGCTGAAGAAGTTCTGCCCGCGCTGTGGCAAGCAGACCGTGCACCGCGAGACCCGCTGAACGGTTTATCAAGCTTTTAACCCGACCAATACGGTCGGGTTTTTTGTTACTCTGGAGCACTATGACTAGTTTTGCAGATCTCACCACCATCGGTGTGGGAGGACCTATCGCATCCTTCATTGAACCGACGTCCGAGGAAGACTTCATCAATGCGGTCAAAGTCGCCGACTCTGAAGGCAAACCGTTGTGCGTCATCGGCGGCGGATCCAACATGCTGGTGTCCGACGCGCCGTTCGAGGGCGTGGTGGTGCGCGATGCGCGTCGAAACGTGACCGTGTCGCGTGAATCCAATGACGTCCGCGATGGGAACGAAGAGGAAATCGTGTTCGTCGCCGCCGAAGCGGGGTGCAACTGGGACGATTTCGTGGATCGATGCGTCGAATTGGAATTGGAGGGCGTCGAGGGATTGTCGGGCATCCCCGGCACCGTCGGCGCGTCCGTGGTGCAGAACATCGGCGCATACGGCCAGGAGGTCGGCTCCAGCGTCGATGCCGTCCGCGTATGGGACCGCGAGGAGGGTGCCGTTCGGAATCTGACCGCGAGCGACCTGCGTTTCGGATACCGTATGAGCGTGCTGAAGGCGAGCATGTACGACGCGCCGGCGACGCCGGCGGCCAGATACTTCCCGACGCCGCGCTATGTCGTCCTGTCCGTCACCTTCGCATTGCGACGTAGCGAAACCGGCGTGGTCGGCTACGGGCAGCTTGCCAAGGCCTTGGGTGTCGAGGTCGGTGACCGCATGAACATTCGGCATATCCGCAACGCGGTGCTCAAGGTGCGCGCATCCAAAGGCATGCTGGAGGACGCCGGGCGGTACAGCGCGGATGTCATGCGCGGAACCAAGGAGGCGGGACTCGTGTCCATCGCCTGCGAGGCGCAGTCCGCGCAGGTCGGCGGAACCCAGCCGGATTACAACCGTCACAGCTGCGGCAGCTTCTTCATGAATCCGATACTTACCGAACAACAGGCCGAAAAGCTTCCCGAAGACGCGCCGCGATTCGACGCGGCTCTGCCCGATGGCGAACCGGGTGTCAAAACGTCGGCGGCATGGCTGATCGACCATGCGGGATTCCACAAGGGATACAAAACCGACGAGGACGCGGCCGCCGGACTGTCGACCCTGCACACACTGGCGCTGACCAACCGTGGAGGTGCGAAGGCGGCCGACATCGCGGACCTTGCCAAAACGGTGCAGGATGGCGTCGAAGACGCATACGGCATCCGTCTGGTACCCGAACCCGTCGTGATTGGCATGGACCTGCGGTGATCCGCAACGGTTTCCGTCGGCGCGTCATGGTCGCGTCTCGTTGGGAACCTCGGAAAAGTCCCGGAAATACATCCGTTCCGGAATGTGACAATCTCGTTCTATACTTGCGCTTTGTTCCAATCAGTTTGGACAGTGGGCGCAAGCGCGCGAATACAGAACGAGAGGGAATACATTGAACGTATTTCGTAAGAAATCAGTCGAGCAGACCTTGGCTGAAACGGGGGAGTCGGGCCGTTCGCTCAAACGAGACCTCACATGGTGGGATCTCGCCATCATGGGCGTCGCGGTCGCGGTCGGCGCGGGCATCTTCTCCATCGGCGCGCAGGCGGCCGCCTTCCATGCCGGCCCGGCGGTGATCATCAGCTTCCTCATCGCCGGGCTGGTCTGCGGCGCCGCGGTGATGTGCTATGCCGAATTCGCGTCCATGATCCCGGTCGCGGGCTCCGCATACACCTTCACCTACACCACGGTCGGCGAAATCGTCGCATGGGTGATCGGCTGGGACCTCATTCTGGAGATGCTCATGGCCGGCTCCGTCGTCTCCAAATACTGGGGCGTGTATCTCAACGATTTCTTCCGGCTGATCGGCTGGAACATCAACACCAACGTCACCATCGGATCGTTCGATTTCGACTTCGCGCCCATCATCGTCGTGGCGTTCTTCACCGCCTTGCTGGTGTTCGGCACCAAAATCGGCGCGCGCGTCGATGGCGCGCTCACCATTCTGAAAATCGGTATTGTGCTGTTCGTCGTGATCGTCGGCTTCTTCTATGTGAAGTTCAGTAATTTCACGCCGTTCATTCCGCCAAGCGAACCCGCTGCGAGCACGGGATCGGGTCTGAGCGCGACGATGGAGCAGCCGCTATGGCAATGGGCCACCGGCATGACGCCCAGCATCTACGGCGTGGCCGGCATCATCTCCGGCGCGGCCCTCGTGTTCTTCGCGTTCCTGGGCTTCGACGTCGTCGCCACCACATCCGAAGAAGCCATCAACCCGAAGCGGAACGTGCCGTTGGGCATCGGCGTCGGCATGGGACTGATCATCGTGCTGTACACGTTGGTCGCCTTCGTCACCACCGGCATGGTCTCCTATAAGGACCTCGCCAAGCAGGAGAACCCGTCGCTGGCCACCGCGTTCGAAATGGTCGGCGCGAACTGGGCGGCCAAGATCATCAGCTTCGGCATCGTGATCGGTCTGGCCACGGTGGTCATGGTACTGCTGCTCGGACTCACCCGCGTCGTGTTCGCCATGAGCCGCGACGGTCTGCTGCCGCGCGGATTGAGCCATACCGGCAAGCACGGCACGCCGGTCCGTCTGCAGATCTGCGTCGGCGTGGTCATGGCGCTGATCGCCGCATGCTGCAATGTCGGCATCCTCGCCGACATGGTGAACATCGGCACGCTTTCGGCATTCACGCTTGTCGCGATTTCCGTGCCGATCATGCGCAAGAAACGCCCCGATCTCAAACGCACGTTCAAGATCCCCGGCAACCCTTGGGTGCCGATACTGATCGCGCTCGCCAACATCTGGCTGATGCTCAATCTGAGCGTGCTCACCTGGCTGCGCTTCGTGGTCTGGCTCATCGTCGGCTTCTGCATCTACTTCGGATACGGCTACAAACATGCGCGCCTCGGCACGGGCGAGCTGGAAGTTGGCAAGCAAGAGTAATCTTGAACGGTACGTGTTAAGGAGGTAACCATGCCGTACGTTATCGCTCAGCCATGCGTCGACGTCAAAGACAAGGCCTGCGTGGACGAATGCCCGGTCGATTGCATCTATGAGGGCTCCCGCTCCCTGTACATCAATCCGAACGAATGCGTGGATTGCGGTGCCTGCGAGCCGGTGTGCCCGACCGAAGCCATCTTCTACGAGGACGATCTGCCCGACGAGTGGGCTTGGTACAAGGATGCCGCGGTCAGCTTCTTCGCCGAGGTCGGAGACCTGGGCGGCGCTTCCGCGGCCGGCCCGATCGGCAAGGATCCGGAGCAGGTCGCCGCTCTGCCGCCGCAGAACCAGTGAGCCGGTAGATTCGGCCGCGACGACATCGCGCGCGTCCGACCCGTCGTCCGAAGGCCGTTTCGCCGGCAA
>DKCF01000030.1:19526-31746 GCA_002451435.1 Bifidobacterium sp. UBA6881
TTGCCGGCGAAACGGCCTTCGTCGTATGCGGATCCGGCGGTCGTCCGTGCGCGTGTTGTCGTATGCTGGAACGAGCAACGTTCTGATTTTTGAAGGAGCTTCACGGATGGGTTTTCACGAGTTTTCCTCGCCATATGATTGGTCGCGCATCGCTTCCTACAAGCGCACGGCGAAAGCCGCGTTCGGCGGCATGATCGACCTGTCCGTGGGATCTCCGGTCGATCCGGTGCCGGATTCGGTGCGCAAGGCGCTCGCCATCGCGTCGAACGATCCGAACGCCTATGGGTATCCGGCCACCGCCGGTACCGCGGATCTGCGTGAGGCCATCGTCGAATGGTTCTCGGCCATGCGCGGGGTCGATGTGCGCGGAATCGGCGCCGACGTGGTGCCGACGGTCGGCTCCAAGGAAGGCGTCGCGTTGATGGCGTCGTTGTTGCATTTCGGCGAGGGCGATGTCGTGGTGCAGCCGAAGGTGTCGTACCCGACGTATGAGATCGGTACGCAGCTGGCCGGCGCGCGCGTGCTGAAAGTCGAGGATGTGTCCGATGTGGATTCCTGGAAGAACGTTCCGGGCGTCAAGGCGGTATGGGTGAATTCCCCGTGCAATCCAACCGGTGAGGTGTACTCCGCGGTGCGGATGAAAGGCATCGTCGATGCCGCGCGCGAGATCGGCGCGGTGGTGCTTTCCGATGAATGCTATGCGCTGATGCAGTGGCGGGGGAATGCCTCCGACGTATTGGAATCCGCACCATGCGCATTGCGTGGCGACGTGTGCGGCGGCACCGCGGACGGCGTGCTGGTGCTGTATTCGCTGAGCAAGCAAAGCAACATGGCTGGATACCGCACCGCGTTCATCGCGGGCGACGCGTCCCTGGTCGGTCCGATGACGGCGTACCGCAAGCAGATCGGGCAGATCATCCCCGGACCGGTGCAGGCGGCCATGGCGGCAGGTCTGCGTGATGTGGAGTCGGCGAAGACGCAGCACGCACGGTATCGTGAGCGCCTGGGCGTGCTGGTCGGCGCGTTGCGCGCCTATGGGTATTGCGTCAACATGCCGGCGGGCGCGCTGTACGTGTGGGTGAAGGCGAAGTCGGGCGATTGCTGGACCGACATGGCGCAGCTTGCCGAAATCGGTATCATCGCCAGTCCCGGCGAATTTTATGGCGCTCCGGAGTACCTGCGTTTCTCCGCGACGGCCAGCGACGCGGCGATCGCCGCTGCCGCCGAACGTCTCGCGCGCTGAGCGGGCATATTGGTGGGATGCTTGGCTGTCGTCGGGCATATATGCCGATTTGTCCGACACCGACGTGGGTATATTGGCGGTTGGCGTCAATACGGCCATATCGGACGTCTTCGGCATGGAAGATGAACGGTTGCCGCTATGTCTAGTTGCGCAATGGCATGTTTTCGTGCATATCGCACGCTTCGCGGCATATGGAAAAGCTCCGAAACCATTGGAATTCAACGGTTTCGGAGCTTTTCCATCGAGCGGAGTCAGAGGGATTCGAACCCTCGAGCCGCTAACGCGGCTAACACCTTAGCAGGGTGCCCCTATCGGCCACTCAGGCATGACTCCACTGCTGCATCGTATTACGACGCAACAGCATGTAACTATAGCATCTCTTTGCCGACAAAACACCATATTGCGTAAAAATCGTCGGGATAATCCGAAATCAGCCGCCGAAAGGCCATATGCGCGCTGAATTCTCGGTGGATTTGCGGCCGTTCGGAACGACCGTCTGAATGGTGCGGCGCAGCACTGGGCCGGAAAGCGTGCCCGAAATATGCGAATTCGAACATTTGTTCCAAAATATACCGATCGCGGATTATCATGAAGGCATGAGCACAGCACCAAGAATCGCGGCGGCCAAACGTGACTGGGGTCACGACGAGACCGGGTGCACCGTGCTGCACATCGACATGGACGCCTTCTACGCGTCCTTGGAGGTCGCAAGGCATCCGGAATACGCGGGCAGGCCGGTGATCATCGGTACCGGCAATCGCTCCGTGGTGTCCGCGGCCAGCTATGAGGCTCGCAAATACGGCATCAATTCGGCGATGGCGAGCGCGCGTGCGCGCCAGCTTTGCCCCAACGGCGTTTTCCTTCCGGTGGACATGCGCTATTACCGCATGATGTCGCAGCGAATCTTCACCGAGGTGTTCAGCCATGTCACCGACCGCATCGAGCAGGTGTCGGTCGACGAATGCTACATGGACGTTTCGGGCGCCCTGCGCGCGTGGAAAAGTCCCCGGGCCATAGGCGCATGGATCCGCGGCCAGGTGGCCGAACGGTACCACATCACCTGTTCCGTCGGCATCGCGGCCAACAAGCTGGTGGCGAAGATGGCGTCCACCAACGCCAAACCGGACGGCATGCTGATGATTCCCCGCGCCCGACATGCCGAATTCGTGCAGATGATGCCTTTGCGCGGCATTCCCGGGATAGGGCCGGCATTGGAGAAACGGCTGAACGCATGGGGCGTCACATCGGTTGCCGACCTCGCCGCGATGAGCGTCGAATCGTTGACCCAGGCGACCGGTTCGTCCGCCGCGGCGCATGGGCTGTATCTGGCGGCCAGGGGATTGGATGAGCGGCAGGTCTCGCCGCGCGCCCCGGAAAAGTCCATCGGCGCGGAACGCACTTTCGACCGAGACACGCAAAGCATGCGCGAGGTGTGCTCCATGCTCCATTGGTGTTGCGACGACGTCGCCGCCACGTTGCGCAAACGCTCGCTGATGGGCCGGAAGGTCATGGTGAAACTCAGATTCCCCGATCTGAGCTATGCCACCAAAGGACGGACGATGGAACGCCCCGTCGATGCGGCGAGCGCCCTGTATCCGCAATGCGTCGGATTGCTGCTGGCCATGATGGGCATGCCGCCGGGCTCCGCGGACGCCGTGTCGCTGACCCGGCCGGTGCGTCTGGCCGGAATGAGCGTCAGCGGCTTGGTGGAGGCGTCGGAAGCGGTCGTCCAACCGTCCTTGGACGACATGCTTGAGGAGCGTGAAGTGGAGGAACGCCTTCCCTCCGTGGGCGCGGATGCGATGCGCCACACCAGATCCGCCCGGTTGCGCGGAGCGGAGGCGGCGCTCGACGCGGTGCGCCGGAAATATGGTGACGCCATCGCCGGTTTCGGCGTGTCCGAACATGGTCGATGAGCGACGCCCATGAGGGGAAGGGCGTGCGCTCGCAGACGAAGGACGGCATGGCTGTGCGAATCGTGGCACAATGATTTCCGTACCCGTCGATAACGGCAAGGCGCGTGGATGCGCGCCGGCACACAGCATGAAGGTGAGAGCGCCATGGGTGAGATTTTCACGACACAATCCGAACGTACCGATCTGCCACTGGTCGTCATGCCGGTGGTCATCGAATCCATGATCGAACCGTTCAAACGGAACTTCGCGCTGTTGGAAAACGTCGCGCGGGTGCGCATGTACGAGGACTTCACGCTCGATGAAGACACCATCGTCGAACGTTGCGAGGATGCGGACGCCGTCATGGTCGTCGGCTTCCACTGCACCGATTCGATTCTCGACAGGCTGCGGGCCAAGTGCTACGCGTTCGGCGGCACCGGCGTGGCGAGCTACATCAACCTCGACAAGGCCAAGGCGCGTGGCATCCGCGTATGCAACGTGGTGCATTACGGCGATCATGCGGTCGCCGAGCACACCATGGCGTTGCTGATGGAGCTCGCCAGGCATGTCGGCGACCTCGACCGCGAGGTGAAGGGCGGTGGTTGGGACGGCAACGACGGCTACGAGCTGTACGGCAAAAAGCTGGGCGTCATCGGCCTTGGCGGCATCGGCCGGACCGTGGCGAGAATCGCCGGAGCGTTCGGCATGAAGGTGTCCGCATGGAACTCCCACGTTCCGGCGCAGGTGTTCTCCGACCTGAACGTCACGCCGGTCGACGATATGAACGAACTCATCGCCGGCTCCGACGTGGTGTCCATCCACATGCCGCTGCTTGATTCCACCCGTGGCATCGTCACCGCCGAGAACCTCGCCGCGCTGCGCCCTGGAACGCTGTTCATCAACACCGCGCGCGCCGAGATCATCGAACCGGGTGCGCTGCTCGCGCGTTTGCGCCACGGCGACATTCCCGCGGCCTTGGACGTGTTCGACCATGAGCCGCTCGCCGCGGACGATCCGCTGTGCTCGATTCCCGGCATCGTGCTCACGCCGCACACCGCATGGCGTACCGATGGCGCGTACGTCGGCATCACCAGGCAGGTGGTGCGGTCCATCGCCGCATACTGCAAAGGCGAGGATTTCAACGTCGTCGTATGACTCGGTGGATCGCCGGGCGTTCCGGCACGGTCGGCAGCGGCTTGGGATTGCTTCGCGGCCGGGTTTCCGTGGCGGCGCGGCACGGACGATTCGGCGTGCGCGATGACGGGGCTTCCGTCGCCGTGATTGGGTAGGTTGAACAGCATGCAGACCATACTTGATTCCGCCGATCGGCCGGCGCATGACGCGTTTGTTGAGAAGAAATCGGAATTCATCGGTGACGCGTGCCATGTCGATTCCCTGGATGAGGCGCTCGCGTTCGTCCAGACGATCCGTGACCGGCATCCCAAGGCCCGCCACGTCGCGTACGCGGCGGTGTGCGGCGGTTCGGACGGGCGGCTGGCGGAACGCATGAGCGATGACGGCGAACCGTCCGGCACCGCGGGCAAGCCCATTCTCGATGTGCTGCGCGCCAATGAGATGACCGACTGCGTGGTCGCGGTCACCCGATACTTCGGCGGAATACTGCTGGGATCCGGAGGTCTGATACGCGCGTACTCCACAGGCGCGTCGATCGCCGTCAAGGCCGCGAGCAAGGCGAGAATCGTGCCGTGCGCCGAATATCGGGTCACGCTTGACTATCCGCAGCTGGGCAGCTTCCAGAATCTTCTGGCGGGAGTCGACGGTGAGCAGGCGGACGCCCAATACACCGACCGCATCGAGCTGACGGTGGTCGTGCCGCAGGAACGGCAGGCGACATTCGAATCCCGCATCATCGAGGCATTCAACGCGACGGTGAAACCGGCGTTGACCGGCACCTCCAATCGTCCGGTGAAACTGTGAACGGCGATCGCGTCCGAACCATGACCCTGCGCAAGGTAAGGTGGAACCATGACTGAAGCCGAAAACGTCCGCAACAAGGAAAACGCCGAGGAAGAATCCCCGGAAAGCTTCTCGGAGCACACCCCGGAAGCCACGGGATCGCCAGAAAACGCCGGAGCCGAACAGACGGATGCGCGAACTGGCGGGCAATCCGACGAGCCGGTCGCCGAGCAGAACGGCGAACAGGCCGGAGTTGGCCAATCCACTGCGGATTTCGAACCGTTGACGGCCACGTACGAGCGGTTGCGGCATTCCACCGATGCGGCGGAACTCAGCGAGTTCGCACGCCGTCCGCTGCCCGACCGCTCCGACCAGGCGGCGTTCTCCCGAGCCACCGCACTGTTGGAGGCCGTGGCAGGCAATCCGCACACCCCGTTGGAGGACCGCGTCTTCCTGGCGCAGACCATGCCGTTCCCGAATATCCTGGTCAAACTGTCGACCGACGAATCGGACGAGGTGCGCAAGGCCGTGGCCGGCAACGCCGATGACAAGAACTGGCTGGTGGGACGCCTGACCAAAGACAAGGCGCCGGCGGTGCGCGACACCGCGTTGCGCAACAAGCGCACATCATGGAAAATGCGTCTCGAAGGGGCGCAGGACCCGGCAATGGACGCGCAGACCCTTGATTTTCTTGGCAGACTCGGCACCGAACTCGAACCGGACGCGCCGGCGGTATTGGCATCCATGGTCCGCAGGGCCGTGGCGCTCAATCCGAACACGTCCGAGACGATGCTGGGCAAACTCGCCGACGATCCGTCCGGAGAGGTGGCGCGGGCCGTATTGAAGCGTCGCGACCGCGAGTAGCCCGCCCGCGGATGTCGGCGGTCCAAGGCGCGCGCCATGCATGGCGGCTGCATTGCGGCCGGAATGTCCGAATCGGATGATTGGATGCATCGGCGATACGGCCGTGTGCCGGTGAAGGGGCAGGAGTATCCGCGCGTGGTGCGTCATATGGCGGCTTACACTGTTTGATATGACAGAACAGACCGAAAACGCAGCGCGTCTTGCCCGTCCGCTCATCCGTCTGGCAAAACTGGTGGGTATCGCCACCAGCTATGTCGGCATGAGCCACGACTACCACGAAATCGAAGACGATGTTCTGGTGGCGGTGCTCAAGGCGCTTGGCGTCGACGCTTCCAACGATGAGGCGATCGCGCAATCCATCACATCCATCCAACATGACCGCGATACCCGCATCGTGGCCCCGACCGTACTGCACATCGTCGGCAGGGAAAGCACGGTGGAGATCCACGGCGGCGCCCTCGACGTGCCGGAGGCGTCCATCACCTTGGAGAACGGTGATGTGTACTCCGGACGGATCGAACTCAGACCGAACGACGGCATGGCCCATGACGTCGATGGCGATTTCGTGTTCACCACCCTGTTGGTGCTTCCCGCCGATCTGCCGGAGGGCTATCACACGCTGGACGTCACCGTCGGCGAGCGCTCCCAGCAGGCCACCATCATCAGCGCGCCGGAGCGCATCGAATTGCCCGAAGGCATGCGTGACGGCTCCCTGTGGGGTTGGATGGGCCAGTTGTATTCGATTCGCTCCCATGGCTCCTGGGGCGTCGGCGATTTCGAGGATCTGAAAACGCTGCTGACGGAGGGCAAGAAGAAGACCGGCGCCGATTTCATGCTGATCAATCCGGTGCATGCGGCCGAACCGGTGTCGCCGTTGACGCCGTCGCCGTATCTACCGATTTCCCGCCGCTTCGTCAACTTCACGTACATCCGTCCCGAGGCCCTGCCGGAATACATGCTGCTGTCGATGGACGACCGCGCCCGGGTCGACGCGTTGCATGACCAGGTCGCCTCGCTGAACGGCGATCCGCGCCGCATCGACCGTGACGCGATGTGGAACGCGAAGATCCAGGCGTTGTGGATCATCTTCAAATCCGGTCGCACTGCGGACCGTCAGGCGCGGTTCGACAAGTACCTTGATGCGTGCGGCGGGGAGATCGAGTCGTACGCCACATGGTGCCTGTGCTACGACAAGTGGGGCGCGCCGGAGAACGATCCTGATAATTGGGAACGCAAATACAACCGTGATTCCCCGGAAATCCAGCAGTTGCGCGCGCAATATCCGGATACGCTCGAATTCTATCGTTGGCTGGAATGGGTCGCCGACGAGCAGCTGCATGCCGCGCAGCGCGCGGCCCGGTCCGCCGGCATGAAGATCGGCATCATCGCGGACATGGCCGTCGGCGTGCATCCCACGGGATCGGACGTATGGTGGAACCCCGAGCGTTTCGCCCAGGGCGCCACGGTCGGCGCACCGCCGGACATGTTCAACCAGCAGGGGCAGAACTGGAGTCAGCCGCCGTTGAACCCCATCGAGTTGGAGCGTACCGGCTACAAGACGTACCGCGACATGGTCCATGGCATGTTCGCCAATGCGGGGGCCGTGCGCATCGACCACATCCTCGGATTGTTCCGCCTGTGGTGGATTCCGGAAGGCCGGAAGGCCGTGGATGGCGCCTACGTGCATTACGATTCCGAAATCATGCTCGGCATCCTCGCGGTGGAGGCTTCCCGCGCCGGCGGCGTCGTGGTGGGCGAGGACCTCGGCGTGGTGCCGCCGTACGTTGCCGAATCGTTGGCCCGGCACGGCATCCTCGGTTGCGCGGTGGAATGGTTCGAACAGATGGACGGCGTGTTCCGTGCGCCGAAGGATTGGCGTCCGTATGCGCTGGCCTCCGTCAACACGCACGACATGCCGCCGGCGGCCGGCTACCTCGAATACGGTCATGTGAAGCTGCGTGAGCAATTGGGCCTGCTGTCGGGTCCGGTGGAGGAATTCCGTGATTCCGCAGTTGCCGAGCACAACGCGATGCTGAACATGCTGGTCGGTCAGGGGTATCTCGACAAGTCCGCGTTGGATGACGAATCCGCCCATGAGGACGAGATCGTCGACGCGCTGTATCGGGGGCTCAAGGGCTCGCCGTGCAAGCTGATGGCCGCGTCGCTCGTCGACGCCGTCGGCGAGCGACGCACGCAGAACCAGCCCGGCACCAACAACGAATATCCGAATTGGCGCGTTCCGCTGGCGGACGGCGAGGAACATGCCGTGCCGTTGGAGGCGCTGTACGACAATCCGCGTCTGCAAAGACTCGTCTCCATCATGCGCGGCTGATCGCGTTCACGTCCGGCCGGTCGGACATCGTGTTTTCCGATCGCGCCGGCACGGCCGATTGCCGTGATTCGGACGGTCTGCACCCGGCCGCGCGCAGACCGTCGTCCGTCCGGATTGGTGTTGCGCAATGTCAAGGCGGGCGATACACTAGTAGATTGTTGTGTTTCCCTACGGGGTCCTTCAAAGCGCTTTTCCCACTCGCCATCGAGGACTTTCAGGGAGCCCACGGATAATGAGACCCGAAAACGGCGTCATATTGCGTCTAACCAGCGTTTTGGCATCGTCGGAAGGTCCGGAACACAATATATAGAAAAGGTACATCGTGAAAACTTTCACTCCGAAGCCAGCTGATCTGACTCACGACTGGTACGTCATCGACGCCACCGACGTGGTGCTCGGCCGTCTCGCTTCCCAGGCAGCCATCCTGCTGCGTGGCAAGAACAAGCCGACCTTCGCGCCGCACGCCGATTCCGGCAACCACGTGATCATCCTCAACGCCGACAAGATCGTTCTGACCGGCAACAAGTTGGGCAAGGAACTGTACACGCACTCTGGTCGTCCTGGTGGTCTGCGTCGCGATAGCTACGCCGAGCTGCTGGAGAAGAACCCGGAGCGCATCATCAAGTCCGCCATCAAGGGCATGCTGCCGAAGAACCGTCTGGCCAAGGTCCAGCTCGACCGTCTCCACGTCCTGCGTGGCGCGGAGCACCCGTACGCTGGTCAGAAGCCCCAGGTCTTCGAGATCGCTCAGATCTCGCAGCAGGCCAAGTGAACCGAAGGGAGATAAGAATCATGGCTGAAAACACCAACAACTCCGCGGTTCTCGAGACCGAAGAGGAGCTCACCTCGTACACCACCGAGACCAACGCTGGCGCTGGCACCGGCACTTCCGCCATCGCTCCGGGCTACGGCACCGGTCGTCGTAAGGAAGCCGTCGCCCGTGTTCGCCTGGTTCCGGGCACCGGCAAGTGGACCATCAACGGCCGCACCCTGGAAGAGTACTTCCCGGCCAAGCTGCTGCAGCGTGAGGTCAACTCCCCGATCGTTCTGCTCAAGCTCGAAGGCAAGTTCGACGCCATCGTCCTCGTTGACGGCGGCGGCACCACCGGCCAGGCTGGCGCAATCCGCCTGGGCGTTGCCCGCGCTCTGAACGCCATCGATCGTGATGCGAACCGTCCGGCCCTGAAGAAGGCTGGCTTCCTGACCCGCGACGCCCGCGTCGTGGAACGCAAGAAGGCCGGTCTGCACAAGGCTCGTCGCGCTCCGCAGTTCTCGAAGCGCTAAAGCTTACTGCTTTACGGCATATCAAAGCCTCTCGGAATTCGATTCCGAGAGGCTTTTTGCATTGTGCCACCATATGGTGCGTGCCGTGCGTATGGCGCGTTGTCGAAGGGCATCGTCGCCAACAACAGGTTGCCAACAACAGGCTTGGAGAATGGCTTTCCATGGGAGCGCCATTCTCCAAGCCTGTTGGCTATCTGTTGCCTTCCTTGGCGGTCTGTCTCATGACGCTGATGCTCAACGCGGGAAGCGTCCAGAGCGTCGGGTCGTTCGTGGACAATCCGTCATCCGCCGATTCCAAGCTGTTCTCGTTCTCGTCCGTCTGCCAGTACATCACGTTGATGCGGTGCAGATGGTCGCGGAACCGTCCCGCGGGTTTGCTCGCCGACTCCTCATCGAATTCCGACACCCGTTCGATCGACGTGCCGAGGCCGGGGTATTCGCCGGCTATCTCCGCGGAGGACCAGACGAGTTCCCATTCGATGTTCCGGGGGAGGTGGAATCTGGTGATCTCATCGGATCCGTTGATCAGAATCAGCAGGCTCGGTTCATTGGCGGAGAGCAGCTGCATGGCGAATGCGCGGACCGATGGGTTCGTCCAGTCGGCATCGTGGGGTTTCTCGCCGTTCGGCATGTACCAATGCACGCGGTCGGATTTTTTGAACAGTCCGATTTTGCTCAACCGGTTGAAGAAATCCTCATGATTGTAGAGATTGCGAGCCTTGCGCAGCGCGATGAGCCGTGAGATGAGGTTGAATTGGCGCAGTTCCGGCGTCTGCTCGGTGCTGTACAGCCAATCCCAGTCCAGCCAGCTGGTCTCGTTGTCCTGCGCGTAGGCGTTGTTGTTGCCGTTCTGCGAATTGCCGAATTCGTCGCCGGCGAGCAGCATCGGCGTGCCGAGCGACAGCAACAGCATCCCCAGCATGTTCATGACGGCGCGTTCGCGCTGTTGGATGATGATGGTGTCGGTGCTGGGGCCTTCATGGCCGAAATTGACCGAATGATTGTCGTTCGACCCGTCGTGGTTGTTCTCGCCGTTGGCTTCGTTGTGCTTGCGCTGGTATCTGGTGAGATCGGCGGCGGTGAAGCCGTCATGGCATGCGATGAAGTTCACGGATGCCGTCGAGCCGCGTCCCGGATCCGTGGCGAACAGATCCGCGGAACCGCATAGCCGCGTGGCCAGCGTCTGCATGGTCATCTCCCCGGATTCCCCGCCGCGGGTGCGCTCCACGTCGGTGAGCCAGAATTTGCGCGCGCCGTCGCGGAAACGGTCGTTCCATTCGGCGAAGGGTATGCCGAATTGTCCGGTCTGCCATCCGTCGGGGCCGCAGTCCCAAGGCTCCATGATGAGCTTGAGGTTGCCCAGCAGCAGGTCGGAACGCAACGCGTACAGGAACGGATGGTGCCGTGTGAAGTCGCCGTCGAGGCGCGCCAGCGTGGTCGCGAGGTCGAAGCGGAATCCGTCGATGCCGATGCGCTTGGCCCAATAGCGCAGTGAATCCACGGCGAAGGTGGTGACATGCGTGTTGGTGAAGTCGAGCGTGTTGCCGCAGCCGGTCGTATCGTACAGTCTGCTGTGCTCGTCGCCGGTGCGTCGGTAGTAGGCCAGATTGTCCAATCCGCGCCAGCAGATCGTCGGCCCTTCCGGACCTGATTCGCAGGTGTGGTTGTAGACCACGTCCATGATGACTTCGAAACCCGCCTCATGCAGCGCGCGCACCATGTCGATGACTTCCTGCCGCACCGCGCCCGCGCCGGCCTGCTGCGCGCGTTTGGTGGCGTACGAGGGTTCCGGCGCGAAGAAGCCGAGGGTTGAGTATCCCCAGTAGTTGGTGCGTCCGCGCTCCTGCAGAAACAGTTCCGTCTGTTTCGCCTGTATCGGCAGCAGTTCGATGGAGGTGACGCCCAGATCCTGCAGATAGGACAGCGTCGATGGGTGCGCGAGGCCGGCATAGGTGCCGCGCAGCTCCTTGGGCAGCCATGGCGCGTTGGCCGTGAATCCTTTGACGTGCAGTTCATAGATGATGGTTTTGCTCCATGGCACATGCGGATGGGAGGGTTCGCCGGCGTGCTTGTCGGTCGCGCGGTCGTCGATCGCCACGGAAACGGGCATGTGGCCCAGGGAATCGATGGTGCTCATGGCGCCGAACGGCGAGCCGACGACTTTGCCGCCTTTGATCTCGCATTGGTATGCGAAGGCTCCCGGATCAAGGGTCATATGGCCTTCGATGCCTTTGCCGTAGGGGTCGAGCAGCAGCTTGTACGGGTTGAAGCTCACGCCCCGGTCAGGATCCCATGGTCCGCTGACCCGGTATCCGTATTGCATGCCATCCCATGCCTTGGGCAGGTGGACGTACCACAGGCCGTAATTCGGTCCGTCCATGCGGAACAGCGTTTCGCGCAGATTGAGCGACGGAATGCGTCTGGCGCAGATGCGATGCGTCTTCGCCTGGTCGATGAACGTCGTGTCCGGTTCGTTGAACAGACGCGCCGCCTCGGAATAGAAGAAGCTGGGGCGGTCGAGCGGTTCCAACACGCAGAGCCATACCTGATCGGCCGTTTCGGACCGGACGACGGCGTCCGCGCCTCCATCATCGGTGAAGTAGAAACCTGGACGCGTCGCATAACGATGCAAGGGTGGATTCTTCATAAGGCCATTGTAGGTGCCGTTGTGTGTCAAACCTTTGA
>DKCF01000101.1:0-2836 GCA_002451435.1 Bifidobacterium sp. UBA6881
GCGTCCGTTCGTGGAGATGTTCGGCCGGCAGTCTCCCTGAACGGTCGCATGGAAGGCGACAATGGTTGAACGGTCAGCCGGATTCGGACCTTGCCGTACCTACCTCGCGGTATGTTTGCATATTCGGCCAGCGCAGCGGGCGCGGCCGTGAACCAATCGAAACGAGGCAACGATGGTAGATGCGCACGACGGAGAGACATACACATCCGAAGGCTCACGCCTGATTTGGATCGACTGCGAGATGACGGGACTTGACATTTTCGGCGGCGATGAGCTTGTCGAGGTTTCCGTGGTTCCGACGGATTTCGATCTCAATGTGCTTGATGAAGGCGTCGACTATGTGATCAAGCCCAGCCAGAAGGCCGTCGATCACATGAACGATTTCGTGCGCAAGATGCACACCCGTTCCGGACTGATCAACGAATGGGAGAACGGTCTGAGCCTTGATGAGGCGCAGGCCAAGGTGGTCGAATACGTCAAGCGCTTCACTCCGGCGGGCGTCAAGCCGCTGCTGGCCGGCAACACCATCGGATCCGACAAGAAGTTCCTGGACCACTACATGCCGGAACTCATGAAGAACCTGCATTACCGCACCATCGACGTGAGCACGCTCAAAGAGCTCGCACGCCGTTGGTACCCCGACGTGTATCTCAACCGTCCGCCGAAGAACGGCGGTCACCGCGCGCTCGCCGACATCATCGAATCGCTCGACGAACTTCGCTACTACCGCAAGGCATTCATGGCACCGGCACCCGGTCCGGACGCAGGCGCGGCCAAGGCGATTTCCGAGCAGATTCAGAAGACCAGCCTGCTGAACAAGGACTGATTCCGTTTTTGGACGCATGTCGTATGACGGCCGCATGAAGGACATGCTGCTGAACAAGGGCCGACTTCCCTCATGGATAGCCGTGATGCGACGGTACTGCGGAATTCCGGGTTCGGATATTGACGGCATGGCATTCGATTGGCGAGATGATGGGCATTGTTCCAAATCCTGTCATGGAATTCCAATATGGGGATTCCATGACAGGATTTGGTCTCCAAAATATCGTCGGCACGTCGGCGGGTGGGTGCGTTAATGCGCCAATACTGTCGGCATCGCTGCATGGCGTTCTTGATATGTTGAGGGAATGACGCGGAAACAGGTTTCGACAGACGGAACATGTGGGGAATCCATGCCGGGTGAAGGCGGAATATTGCGAGTCCACGCCATTCGCATTTCCATGAATACGCGAATGGCCGGCATGAATGTCCGGCAATGGTTCTGCGCGGAATGCACGCGTGGAATTTGAACGGGAACAGGTCCGCCAAGATCAGCTCGATGCGGCTGACAGGAATACACGCGCGTGGAATTTGAACGGAAACGGTAGGAAAGGTATCTGAACATGCGGCAGGATGAGGCCATCGCGATTCTCGATTCCGGTGCGAACGTGTTCCTCACCGGTGCGCCTGGTGCCGGCAAGACCTATGTGCTGAACGAGTTCGTGCGTCAGGCGCGCGCGGATGGGGCGTCGGTTTCCGTCACGGCGTCCACCGGCATCGCGGCGACGCATATCAACGGCACGACCATTCATTCCTGGAGCGGCGTCGGATTGGCGAACGTGCTGTCCGACAGTCTTGTCAAAACCATCCGCACGCGGCGCAAACGCAAGATTCAGGCAGCCGACATTCTTGTCATCGATGAAGTATCCATGCTGCACGCGTGGCTGTTCGACATGGTCGATCAGGTATGCCGTATCCTCCGCAACGACCGGCGCCCGTTCGGCGGATTGCAGGTCGTGCTGTCGGGTGATTTCTTCCAACTGCCTCCCGTCTCGGTATCCGGACGGAATCATGATCTCGTCACGCCGTCGCCGGAATTCCTGGCCAGCCGAGAGCGCTATGCGAAAGCCGGGCTCAATCCGGAGGGCTTTGTCACGGAATCGTTGGTATGGCGCGAATTGCAGCCGGTCATCTGCTATCTGACCGAACAGCACCGTCAGGACGACGGCAAGCTGCTCGGCGTGCTCACCGACATCCGCTCAGGCTCGGTAAGCGATGCCGACCGTGATATTCTGCTCACCCGACTGGGCGCAATGCCCGAACCGGGCGAGCAGGCGGTGAACCTGTTCCCCGTCAATAGGCAGGCCGACACGTTGAACGACCTTCGGCTGCGCGAAATCGCCGAGGATCCGCACGAGTATTATGCCGAATCGTCGGGTCAGGCGAATCTGGTGGAACGTCTTACGAAGAACATGCTCGCGCCGGAACATCTGTTGCTGAAGACGGGCGCTGCGGTGATGGCGGTGCGCAACGACGCCGATCACCAGTACGTGAACGGGTCGCTGGGCACGGTGCGCGGATTCGTCGCCGAAAACAAGGGCGGATGGCCGATCGTGGAATTCGAAAACGGCAATATCGTCACGATGCGGCCCAGTTCCTGGGAAATGCAGGACGGCGATACCGTGCTGGCGACGGTCAAACAAGTGCCGCTGCGCTGCGCCTGGGCGATCACCATCCACAAATCGCAGGGCATGACGCTTGATCGCGCGGTCATGGATCTGCGTCGCACGTTCGCGCCGGGCATGGGATATGTGGCGCTTTCGCGTGTGGAGAACCTTGACGGATTGTATTTGCAGGGCGTCAACGAACGCATGTTCCTCGTGTCGCCCGACGCGGTGCGTCTTGACGGCGTGTTGCGCTCGCGGTCCGCGCATGCCGGCGATACGCTTCGCGCCGAAGGTGTCGAGGCGTTCCGGCCGATGTGCCCGCAGTCCGAGGTTGAGGACGAATTCGCGCAGGATTCCCTGTTCTGATTCGATTGGCTCCGTGCCGCGCAATGCCTGAACGATGCTGG
>DKCF01000101.1:2860-4904 GCA_002451435.1 Bifidobacterium sp. UBA6881
TTCATATTGATTGGTCCCGTGCTCCGCGATGATCGGCTGTCGTGCCGATTGGTTCCGTGTCGCCCGGCATCTGATCCGCGTTGGGCATCGTTTGCCACTGATTCGTTTCATGCTTCGTAACACCGTCTGCCATCTGTCGTGCCGATGGTTCCGTGTCGTTTGGTGTCTGACCCCATTGGCATTGTTTGCCGTGCCGTTCTGGCATGCGTTGTCGATCGGATTGACGTGCGGCCGGTTTGGCGGGCGCACGCAGGGTGTCTTGCCCGGATACGAAGGATTCATGCATGCGTGTTTGCCGTGATTTCGAGGAACGATGCGTTTCCTCGCGCGGGTAGTCGGCTTGCCTGAGTAATTTGGAGCATATGACTAAAGCACTTCGTATGTCTACCATGTTCCTGCGCACTCTGCGCGAGAACCCTGCCGATGCCGACGTCGAGTCGGACAAACTGCTGCAGCGCGCCTGCTATCTGCGCAAGGCCGCTCCGGGCATCTGGACCTGGCTGCCGCTGGGCCTGAATGTTCTGAACAAGATCGAGGCGATCATCCGCGAGGAACTGGCTTCGATCGGCGCCCAGGAGGTCCATTTCTCCGGCCTGCTTCCGCGTGAGCCGTATGAGGCCACCCACCGTTGGGAGGAATACGGCGACAACATCTTCCGTCTCAAGGACCGTCACGACGCCGACTACCTGCTGGCGCCGACCCATGAGGAGATGTTCACCCTGCTGGTCAAGGACCTGTACTCCTCGTACAAGGACCTGCCGCTGACCCTGTACCAGATTCAGACCAAGTACCGTGATGAATTCCGTCCGCGCGCAGGCCTGATCCGCGGCCGTGAGTTCATCATGCAGGATTCCTACTCCTTCGCGCTCGACAAGGAAGGCCTGATCAAGGCGTATCAGGACGAGCGCGGCGCCTACGAGCGCATCTTCAACCGTCTTGACATCAAGTACGTGCCGGTGCATGCCATGGCCGGCCCGATGGGCGGTTTCGAATCCGAGGAATTCCTCGCTCCGATGCCGATCGGTGAGGACACCTTCGCCCAGTCGCCGTCCGGCAAGGCTTGGAACGTCGAGGCTTTGCACACTCCGGAACCGGAACCGGTGGACTTCTCCAACACTCCGGCCGCCGAGAAGCGCCCGACCCCGGACGCCGCCACCATCAACAAGATGGTCGAATTCGCCAATGCCAACCATCCGCGTTCCGATGGCCGCGATTGGCAGGGCTCCGACATTCTGAAGAACGTCGTCATCGCCGTCATGCATCCGCAGGATGAGGACCACGACGAACCGTGGCGCGAACTCGTCGTGGTCGGCGTTCCGGGCGACCGCACCGTCGATATGAAGCGTCTTGAGGCCCAGTTCGCTCCGGCCGAGATCGAAGAGGCCAACGAGGAGGATCTGAAGAAGCATCCCGAACTCGTCAAGGGATACATCGGACCGATGGTGCTCGGTCCGCAGGCGCGTGGCGGCAAGAAGGCCGAGAACGCGGCCGAGACCGGCGACGCGCTGCGTTACTTCATCGACGCGCATGTCGCCCGTGGTTCCGCATGGTTCACCGGCGCGGACGAATACGAGGTCGACTACTACGATCTCGTGTACGGCCGTGATTTCGAGGCCGACGGCACCGTCGAGGCGGTGGAGATTCGCCATGGCGACATGAGCCCGGACGGTTCCGGCCCGCTGAGCTTCGAACGCGGTGTGGAGATCGGACAAGTGTTCCAGCTGGGTCTGAAGTACTCCAACGCGCTGGGACTGAAGGTGCTTGACCAGAACGGCAAGACCGCCCCGGTGTGGATGGGATCCTACGGCATCGGCGTCTCCCGCGTGATGGCGTGCATCGCCGAAACCCACCATGACGAGCGCGGCCTGGCTTGGCCGGCGGTCATCGCTCCGGCACAGGTGCATGTGGTCGCCACCGGCAAGAAGGCGGAGGCGTTCGAGGCCGCTGAAAAGCTGGTCGCCGAGCTTGAGGCCAAGGGCATCGAGGTCATCTTCGACGACCGCAAGAAGGTGTCGCCGGGCGTCAAGTTCAAGGACGCCGAGCT
>DKCF01000101.1:5003-6208 GCA_002451435.1 Bifidobacterium sp. UBA6881
TGGCGAGAACGCCGAGGCCGTGCCGGTCGCCGACGCCGCGCAGGCGATCGCCGACCGCGTCGCCGCGCTGCTGAAGTAGTCGACGAAGCCGGAATAGGCTGGAAGAACTAGAGAGGGAAGGCCATGCGTCTGCATGGCCTTCCCTCTGTCATATGCCGTGGAATGTCGCTGATATGCGTTCGGGCCGCGTGCGACTAGGCGTGAGGCTATGCGCGCTGCGCCATCCAGGACGCTTTTATCGGGGACTTCCGCCGGCATGATGCGCACCACCGCATGTGGACAATGGTGGATAGCGCCGAATTATGCACCGACTATCCACGACATGCCCGAAACCGTCGCACTTATCCACTTTTGCCGGTCGCGCTTGCGAAGACACAGCGTAGTCGGGAATAGTGGAAAGCACCACGGAAACGCAAGGTTGCGGAAAGCTTCGCAAAGCTCTTCTCATAACCCTTACTCCTCTTTGCCGAGGCTTTCGCGCCGGAGTCACGGCGCTTTCCGTGGCATCCGAACGTGAAGCGAAAGGAAACGTAGCCATGGCACAACAGCAATGCCTCGTCACCGTCACCGGATACGTCGGTGCGAACCCGGTACCATTCAACAAAGAAGGCAATCCGCATGCCAGTTCGTTCCGTCTTGCCAGCACAAGACGGTATTTCGACGGCAGAACGCAGCAGTGGCGTGATCTGCCGACCACATGGATTACCGTGAAATCGTATCGGGCGTTGTCGGAGAACATCTGCCAATCATTCAAAAAGGGCGAGCCGGTAGTGGTCAGCGGGCTGCTCGCCATGGAAGCCTGGACCGACCAGAACGGCAGAAACCAGTCGAAGATCGTGCTTGAGGCCAATGCGGCGGGTCATGATCTCAATTACGGAATCACAACATGGCGGCGAATCGCGCGGCAAAACGGTGACGCGCAGCGCGGTGATGACGCGCGGCAGGAGGTGGAGTCGCAGGGAATGAACGGAACCGGTCCGGTGGAAGTCGAAGGTGGTGGAACCGCCGGGGCTTCCGTCGCCGGTGAGGAAGCCGAGGATGGCGGGGAATTCGATTCCTCCGGGTTCTAGCGAGTTCTAATGAATGTGGTGGGCGATCGAAGAGTCCGGTTGCCCACCACGTAGATGCCGTATCGGTGCCACTGATGTGCTGCACAAGTGGCCTATCGTCGCCGCGATCTATGGACGACGGCCGCGCGGCCGTAC
>DKCF01000101.1:6284-10048 GCA_002451435.1 Bifidobacterium sp. UBA6881
GACCAATGATTAATGATTGGTGTCCAATGACCTATGTGGTTCCATGCCAATGAACACAGGTCGCCACGTCTGACGCGGAGCATCTCACCAAATGCGCACGCGGCTGTCGGGGTCGAGCCACATGCCGTCGCCCGGCTTGACGTCGAACGCCTTGTAGAACAGATCCACATTCCGTGCGATGCCGTTCGTGCGGCATTCGGCGGGGGAGTGCGGGTCGATCTGCAGATACTGTTCGGCGAGCTCGTCGCGGTTCTTGGTGCGCCAGATCGAAGCATAGCTGAGGAAGAACCGCTGCAATCCGGTGAAGCCGTCGATTTCCGGAGCGTCGGCAAGTGCGGCTTCGATGGCTTCCGGCGAACCGTCCTTGTCGCGTCCCGCGGCCTCGTCGAGAGCGAAGGCGTAGGCCTTGAGCGCGATGTTCACGCCGCTCAGGTCGCCGATGTTCTCGCCGATGGTCAGCGCGCCGTTCACATGCGGCGCCTTCGTGGGGTCGTCCGCGTACTTTTCGGCGAGCTGCGTCGGCACGAATTCGTTGTACTGGTCGATGAGCTTCTTGGTGAGCTTCTCGAAGTTCGCCTTGTCGTCCTCGGTCCACCAGTCGTTGAGCTTGCCGTCGCCGTCGTATTGCGCTCCCTGGTCGTCGAAACCGTGGCCGATCTCGTGTCCGATCACCGCGCCGATGCCGCCGTAGTTCGCGGCGTCCTCGGCATCCGGGTTGAAGAACGGAGGCTGCAGAATCGCGGCCGGGAACACGATCACGTTCATGGTCGGCTCATAGTAGGCGTTCACCGTCTGCGGATTCATCAGCCATTCGTCCTTGTCGACCGGCTGGCCGACCTTGGAAAGCTGGTATCCGGTCTCGTACAGATTGGCTGCGCGCATGTTCCGCGCGAAGCTCGCGTCCTCACGCACGTCCAATGCGGAATAGTCGCGCCAATGGTTGGTGTAGCCGATCTTCGGCGTGAACTTCGAAAGCTTCTCCAAAGCCTTCGCCTTGGTCTGCTCGCCCAGCCAGGTGGAGCTGGAGATGGAGACGCGGTAGGCGTCGATGAGATTGCCCACCAGCTGCTCCATGCGACGCTTGGAGGACTCGGGGAAGTGGCGCCTCACGTATTCGCGGCCCACGTCCTCGCCGCAGATGCTGTTGACCAGCGCCACGCCGCGCTTCCAACGGTCGCGCTGCTGCTTCTGGCCGGAGAGTACCTTGCCGTAGAAGTCGAAGTTCGTCTCGTCGAATTCGTGCGGCAGCTCCAACGTGGAGCCGATGATGACGTGCACGCGCGCCCATAGCTTCAGGTCGTCGAGGTCGGCGGTCTTCCAGAAGGCGTTCAGGCCGGTGAGGAAGCTTGGCTCATGCACGATCACGCGGTCGAAGTACTTGCGGAAGGTCAGCGGCTGCGCCTGCGCCGCGGTGGTCCGATCGTAGGCGGTCTGCCAAGCGTCGATCCACGCGTCGAGGTCGTAATCGCCCAACATGGCGCTCAAATCGGCATAATCGGTGGGATTGTAGGTTTTCACCGAGTCGCGGGTGGCGACGTTGTCCCAGTGGTTCGCCGCGATGCGCGTCTCGACGTCGAGGAAGCGCTTGGCCTGCGTCTGCGCGTCCTGATCGTCGTCCGCGAGTTTCGCGTTGCGCAGCTGCCGGGTGACCATGTTCACATACGCGTCGCGGATCGGCGCGTAGTGGTCCTCGCGATAGTAGGCTTCGTCGGGCAATCCAAGGCCGGCCTGCTCGATATGGATGATGTTGGTCTCCGGTGCGCCGGGGTCTCCATATACGGCAACGCCGATCAGATCGGGTCCGCCGGCCGGATTCATGCTTCCCAACGCGCGGACCAACGCGCGTTTGTCGGCCGCGGCGTCGATGGAGGCCAACTGGTCGGCGATCGCGGAAAGACCCGAGGCGTTGATCGCTTCCTCGTCAAGGAAGCTATGGAACAGCGCGCGCGATTTCGCCGCAGGGCGGGACGGGGCATCCGAATCCGCGGTGGAGGAATCGGACGCATTGTCTGCGGTGTCGTCCTGCATCACGGCATCATCCTGGAGGATGTCGCGAATCTGGTTTTCGGCGTTCTCGGCCAGCCGGTCGAAGGAGCCGTAGCGGGAACGGTCATCGGGAAGGCGGTACGTGTCGATCCACGGGCCGTTGACATAGCGGAACAGATCCTGCGCAGGCGAGATCACGGCGGAGAACGATGCCGGATCAATGCCTGAATTCATTGTGGTGTTCATGGCTTCACACTATCCATCTTCGGTGACAAAATCCGTGAAGGCGGAAGACCGCGAAATCTGTGGAATAAAAGACCCCCCGTGCAAGACCCTGTGCCAAAAAATCCGGCGACGCAAGGCGGTCCGTCTGTTGTATTCAGGCAATTCTTTTTGGTGCTTGCAAGGCGGTTATTCTGTTGCTTGGTGCGTTTGTGGAGTGGTCCTGCTTACGGCGTTTACAAGGTGGTTTCTGTTGTCTTCGAGCTGTCGATAAGGCGGGCGCTATAGTGTCTGTAAAGCAGTTCTTCTCTTGCCTCTGTAGCGCGTCCGAAGTAGGCTTGGAACCATGATCGAATTGAAGACTCCGAAAGAGATTGAGGAAATGAAGCCGGCTGGTCGTTTCGTCGGCCACATTCTGCGCGACCTGAAGGAATACACCAAGGTCGGCACCAATTTGCTGGACATCGACGAGTTCGTGCACAAGCGCATCGTGGACCGCAAGGGCGCCGAATCCTGCTACGTCGATTACGCTCCGGATTTCGGTACCGGTCCGTTCGCGCACTATATCTGCGTTTCCGTGAACGATGCCGTGCTGCACGGCGTCCCGTACGACTACAACCTCAAGGACGGCGATCTGGTCAGCCTCGACCTGGCGATCAACGTCGATGGCTGGGTCGGTGATTCCGCCATCAGCTTCGTCGTCGGCGAGCACAAGGATCCGGAGGACCTGCGCCTGATCAAGTGCACCGAAGAGGCTCTGAAGGCCGGTATCGCGGCCGCCCAACCGGGCAATCGTCTGGGCGACGTGTCCTGCGCGGTCGGCGATGTGGCCCGCGAATACGGTTACCCGATCAATTTGGAATTCGGCGGCCACGGTGTCGGACGCATCATGCACGGCGATCCGCATGTGCCGAACGACGGCCGTGCGCACCACGGCTACAAGCTGCGTCCGGGCCTGGTCATCGCCATCGAGCCGTGGTTCCTGAAGACCACCGATGAGATCTACCAGGATCCGAAGGACGGTTGGACGCTGAAGAGCTCCGATGGTTCCCGCGGCGCGCATAGCGAGCACACCATCGCCATCACCGAAAACGGTCCGGTGATTCTCACCACCCGCGACTAGTGCGCATTGGCGCAGCCGGTTCATGCTATTGTGCGCATTGGCTCGGCCGGTTCATGCTATTGCGATTGGTTTGCATCGTCTGCGGTTGTCTCGCACTGCCTGTGGCCGGTTCATATCGCGCTGTTTGATTGCTCATGGTCGCGGTTCGCGCCGTTTGCGGGCTGGTCTGCATGGTCGGTTTGGACTGATTGTGATTGGCTCGTATCGTGCGACTAGCTCGCATGATAATTGTCCATTGTTGTGACTGGTTCGCATACTGTGGACATGGCATGTGATTATATGCGTCATATCGAGGCGGATTCGTGTTTGCATGGATCCGCCTTTTTGTTTTGCAATGATTGCGCCTGCTTCGCTGTCCATATGTTTCGGCAGTCCGAGGCTGATTGCTCTCTTCGTACGGTCGCTGATTGTTATCCAGCATCCGTTTGGGGAG
>DKCF01000064.1 GCA_002451435.1 Bifidobacterium sp. UBA6881
CATTCAACGGGAATCCACGTTGCCGCTCGACTGATGAAAAATCCTTTTGCCGGATTGCCGAAACTTTTTGCCCATATACCGGTGGCAATAAATGCCGGTAACGAATAATTGCCGTTGCGAAAATTAGTTTCGCAACGGCAATAAGCATTTTCGCATGCAAAAAACGGTGGCAATGTCCGAAAACATTGCCACCGTTTCACACAACACAGAAATCAGAGGAGAGTGGTTTCACGCACTCTCCCGAGTGCTCAATCAGGCCTGAGCCTCAGCAGCGGCAGCCTTGGCGTGACGCTCGGCGAGCTCAGCCTTGATCTGCGGCTCCATCTTCTCGAACTTGATGTAGAAGCACATGATGGCGGCGACGATCGCGTAAACGATGACCGGCAGAGTGACGAAGCAGAAGCTGATGGCGTTCAGGGACTGCTGGGACTGCTCGGCGTTGGCCACGTAGCCGTTGGCGTTCATGATCTCCAGCGGCACGAAAGCGCCGAAGCCGGAACCGACCTGGATGCAGAACGCGGAACCGACGGCGGTCAGGAAGCCTGCGGCGTGAACGCCGGTCTTCCACTCACCGTAATCCACGGTGTCGGCCAGCATGCCGAACGGCATACCACACGCGATGGCGGCGCCGATGACGCCGATGGTCCAGAAAGCGACGGCCCAAGCGACGGAGCCCTTGGCGAGCGGGGTGAGCATGAGGAGCTGGCCGACAGCACCGATGGCCAGGCCGACCATCATGGTGAAGGTCTTGCTCTTGAGCTTCTTGGTCAGGATCGGCATCAGAGCGGTGCCGACGAGGCCGATGAGCTGCACGCCGTTGAACAGGGAGGTCAGGTTCTCGTTGCCGAGGTTGTACTTGGCGTAGTAGGTGGACACGCCGTTACGGGTGGACTGGGCGACCCAGTAGACCACGAAGGCGACGACCAGGATGATCCACGGCCAGTTGCCCTTGGCTGCGCGCAGGGAGTCCTTGAACGGAATCGGCTTGGAAGCAGCCGGGTTGAAGTTGCGCTCACGCAGGTTCTTGAAGGCAAGCAGCAGCAGGACGATGGCGATCACGCCGTAGATGGCGGTGACGACCATGAAGCCGACCTTGGCACCGCCACCGAGGGCAGCGCCGAAGAAGCCGACCAGCGGGATGGTCAGAGCGGAGGTGATGAAGGAACCAATCTGGCCGCCAGCCATACGGAAGGTGTTGGCGACGTTACGTTCCTTCGGGTCGGAGGTCAGGTTCGGCAGAATAGCGGTGATCGGGGTCTGGATACCGGTGTATACGGCACCTGCGGCCAGGATGTAGGTGACCAGCGCGTACCAGAACTTCATGGAGGCGTTCGGCAGGCTCGGAGCGGTGAACGCGATGAACACGGTCACGGCGAACGGGATGCACAGCCACAGGAACCACGGACGGCTCTGGCCCCACTTGGTGTTCGTGTGGTCAACGATGGAGCCCCACACGACAGCGGAGATGGCGTCCGCGAAACGCGCGACCAGCAGAATGGTCGCTGCACCGAGGGCACCGGAAGCGGCGATGCCGAACACATCGGTGTAGAAGTACATGATGTACGAAGAAATGGTGACGTACAACAGGTTGCCAGCCATATCGGTGAAGGAGTAGCTGATCTTCTCCTTCAACGGCAGCTTGACAGCGCCGGACTGCGCGGAAGCAGTTGTTGCGCTCATTGGTTATTCCCTTCCTTGGTTTTTTATAAAGTGCGGATGCCCGTATGTGCCCGGGCATCCATGAATTTTGGAGCAGATTCGCTCCCGACTATCAGAAGTCGGAATCGAACCAAACCTGCATCTGGCCGATCTCGCGGTTGGCCCATGCGTAGTACGGAATGAGCTTCAGCGTGACCGGCAGGTCAGGCAGAGTCTCGTGGGCGTCCGCATACAGCGGAGCGTCGTTGTTGTCTTCCGCACGCTTGGAAGCCGGAACCTCCACGCGCTCGATACCGTTGAGCTCGTCGGCGACGTACTCGTCGGTGGCCTCGGCGGCGGTGGTGTGGTGGATACGGTAGTTCCACAGCGGCTTCGGGTTGTCGGATTCCTCGGCGCAGTAGACGACCGGGCCACGCATGACGGCGACCTTACCCGCATCATGGCGCACGCTGGACTTGGAGCGGACGTAGCGCACGGACATGTCGAGGGTCAGTTCGATGACGGTCTCGCCTGCGGCGACGTCGAAGGTGACGAAGCCATCGTTGACGGCAGCGGTCTCGGTGACGTCGGTACCGTTGACGGCAAGCTTGTAGTTGTTGGCGGACCAGCCCGGGATGCGGACCATGAACTTCACGGCCTCGGCGCCTGCCGGCACGTTGACGGTGAACTTCACGTTGCCGTCCCACGGGAAGTTGGATTCCTGGCTCACGGTGACGCCGTCGAAGAACGTCGCGTCGTTGGCGATGAACTGGTGGGCGGCGATCACGCGGTCGGCATCCTTCACCGTGTACAGGTAACGGTCGACGGACGCGATGAAGCGGGCGATGTTGGCCGGGCAGCAGGCGCAGCCGAACCACTCGGCGCGGTGCATCAGCACGTGGGCGCGGTCCGGGTTGTGGTCGGAGGCGACCGGGTCGGCCTCCAGCGGGTTCACGTAGTAGAAGTGCTTGCCGTCCAGAGCGATGCCGGAGATGGCGCCGTTGAAGATCTCCTTCTCCAGCACGTCGGCGTATTCGCCCTTGATGGCGATGTCGAGCATCTGGCGGGCGAAGAAGCTCATACCGACGGAAGCGCAGGACTCGCCGTACATGGTGTCGTTCGGCAGGTCGTAGTCGTAGGTGAAGGCCTCGCCGACGTGGGTGGAGCCGACGCCACCGGTGATGTACATACGACGGCGGACGATGTCCTCCCACAGGCGCTGGGCGGTGTCGCGCAGCTCCTGGTCGTTGGACAGGCGCGCCACGTGGGCGACGCCGGTCAGCATGTAGGCGACGCGCACGGCGTGGCCCTCGGCGGTCTGCTGCTTGCGGATGGTACGCGCGGTCTGCGTGTACTCGTGGCTCCAGGCGAGCATCTGCGGGAAGATCGGGGTCGCGCCGGATTCGCGGGCAGCCTGGTTCTGCTTGTCGTAGAAGCTCGGGTCCTCGCCGCGCACGTCGATGAAGAACTTGGCGAGCTTCAGGTAACGGTCTTCCTTGGTGACTTCGTACAGGCGGGCCAGGGCGAGCTCGATCTCCGGGTGACCGTCGGCTCCCGGGATCTTGCCTTCGCCGTAACCGAAGTTGGCGTCGAGGCAGTCGGCCATCTTCTTGGCGACCTCAAGGGCCTGCTCGTTGCCGGTGACCTCGTAGTAGGCGACGCCGGCCTCGATGTAGTGGCCCATCACATACATTTCGTGGCTCTGCTGGATCTGGCTGAAGCGCGGACGCTTGGAGTAGGAGCCGGACTTGATCTGGAACGGAGTGTCCAGGTAGCCGTCCTTGTCCTGCGCACGGGCGATCAGATCGACCAGACGGTCGCACAGATCCTTGAGCTCCGGGTTGTTCTCGTAAGCCAGCGCGTAAGCGGCCTCTTCCAGCCACTTGTACACGTCGGAATCCTGAAAGACCATACCGTTGAAGTCGGCTTTCTCGTCACCGGCCACGACGCGCAGGTTGCGCACCGCGTGGCTCCATTCGTGGGAAAGAGCCTCGACTTCCACACCGGAAGGATCTTCCGGAATATCAATGCGCTGCTCGTCGTTGATAACGGCCCACTGATAAGGAATCACTTCCTTGGCAACGTTCTCGCGATACTGCTTCCAGAACGGAGAAGTCACCGTGACTTTCGCGACCATGTCGTCGTCCTTTCGTTCGTCTTGCACCCCACCGCGGAATATCCACTTCCTAGTGCGAAAATCCGCGGTTCCATTTCGCATTGTATGAATCGCGAAACGCGGCTTTGCAAGGTTTTCCGGATGGGAAAATTTTCCTTCCTTTCCTTTGATGGCCCGTATCCATAACCCTTCCGCCTCATATTGGCTCGTCAGGATGAAGGAATTCGCTACACGAGACAGGTGAAACACGCAAAAAGGCCGGCCGCCAATCCCAGTCGGATTTGGCGGTCGGCCTTCGTTGCGATTATCTCGCGGTCACATAACCACGTAGTTGGGCGCGGCTCCCGTTCAGTCCTGCAGTTCGCGCTTGACGGCGCGGATCCTGATGGTGGCCACCGCCGCGACCGCGACGAGCAGCGCCGCGATGACGGAGAACAGGATGATGCCCGCGCCACCGGTGAGCGGCAGCTGGGTGATGGACTTCACGTTCTTCACCTTGACGCGCTGAGAGTTGCTCTCATCGGTCCAGCTGGAGGCGAG
>DKCF01000066.1:0-2127 GCA_002451435.1 Bifidobacterium sp. UBA6881
CTATGTCGCTCAGAAGACCGACGAAGGTGACGCCTACTTGGCTCAGAAGACCGATGAGGGCAATGCCTACCTTGAGCAGAAGACCAAGGAAGGCGACGCCTATGTCGCTCAGAAGACCGATGAGGGCAATGCCTACTTGGCCCAGAAGACCAAGGAAGGCGACGCCTACTTCGCGCACCGCAGCGAAGAGGGCGACGGCTACCTGAACCAGAAGACCGAAGAAGGCGACAAGTACTTCTCCTCGAAGCACGACGAGGCCGATGCATACGAGGCTCAGGTGCAGAAGCGCGCGTTCGAATACGATTCGAAGACCCGCAGCTCCGCGGACGATTACGCGCAGCAGGTTCGCGACAATCTGGAGTCCCAGTCCAAGGTCATCGAGGGCAACATCCAGGGTCTCAAGCAGTTTGAGGGCGAATACCGCGCACGTCTTACCGAATTCCTCGGTCAGCTCATGTCCCAGGTGTCCGATTCGAACAACTACGATCAGGTCGATCAGAAGAACAACGACTGAGATTAGACCGTGTCTGTTGTCATGACGAACAATCAAAGACGGCTGCGCTTTCGCGTGGCCGTCTTTGCGTGCATCTCGATCATTGCGCTTGCCGCCGATCAGCTCACCAAGGCATGGGCCCAAGCGGTTCTGTCCGATGGGCGTACCGTGGAGATGATTCCGCGTCTGCTGTCGCTCACTCTGGTACGGAACCCCGGCGCGTCATTGGGCATGGGCTCCAATATGACATGGCTGATCTCTCTGCTGGCGGTGGCGGCGTGCATCGCTCTGGTGGCGCTCGCCGTGCACACCATTTCGATGAAGTGGACTGTGGTGTTCGCTCTCGCCTTCGCCGGAGCGCTTGGCAATCTCATCGACCGCATCGTTTACGCGCAGGGCTTCCTGAACGGCAAGGTCGTTGATTTCCTGAATTACGGTTGGTCCGTCGGCAATGTCGCCGATATCTTCCTGATGGTCGCGGGCGTCGCCGCGGTGCTGCTGCTCCTGTTCGCGGAGCCGTTCAGCGAGAAGGATCTTGCGGAGACTGGGAACGGAGCGCAAACGGCATGAGTCGCGTTGTTCCAGCTCCTGATGCCCTGGTCGGCAGAAGATTCGATGTGGCCGTAGCCAAAATGCTCGGCATCTCCCGTGCCAAGGCAGCCGATCTCATCGAATCCGGACAGGCGCGTCTGCTCGACCGGGAAATCTCGAAATCATCGATTCTGCAGGCGGGGGAGACCGTCGAATTCGACATCGTCGAGGAACGGGCCAAGCCGGAGCCCATCGCCCACGACATGGCGGTCGTCTACGAAGACGACGATGTGGTGGTGGTCGACAAGCCCGTCGGAGTCGCGGCCCATGCCTCCGTGGGATGGACGGGCCCGACGGTGCTGGGCAGCCTGCTTGATCGCGGCGTGCATATCACCTCATATGGCGCAGCCGGGCGTCAAGGCATCGTATCGCGCCTTGACGTCGGCACGTCCGGATTGATGCTGGTGTGCAAATCCGACCTCGCCTACGTGGAGATGCGCCGTCAATTCGCGGAGCACGAGGTGGTGAAGACCTATCATGCGTTGGTGCAGGGAAACCTCAAGGAGGACAAGGCGACGATCGAGGCTCCCATCGGACGCGCCAAAGTGTCCGATTTCCGTTTCTGCGTGACACCGGCGGGGAAAGAGGCCATCACCCATTGGGATGTGATGGAGCGTTTCGGAGAGGCGACCTTGGTTTCCGTCAACCTGGAAACCGGCAGGACCCATCAGATCCGAGTGCATTTCTCGTCGATCGGACATCCGCTGGCGGGAGACTCCATGTATGGGGCCAACCCGCAGCTCAGCGAGGCTTTGGGGCTTGACCGCCAATGGCTGCACGCCATGCAACTGGAGTTCCGGCACCCAAGAACCCATGTGTGGACCACGGTGAAGTCGAAATACCCTGCGGACCTCAGCCATGCGCTCGAGGTGATGCGTGCGCGTCACCGGGGGCGTGAATCCTCGCACGACGCGGACTGATGCCGGTTCGCGGATGCCTCGCCCATGCCGTCGGGGGTTTCCTGGAACCGCTCCGGGAGCGGTTGCGGAGGAAACGGCCTTTGCGCGCACGCCGGAGACGCGAATGGCTGGATGGATTGCTGG
>DKCF01000066.1:2187-6528 GCA_002451435.1 Bifidobacterium sp. UBA6881
GGATTGCCATGTGGCCGGTGGATTCATCGGCCACGCCCTGCCGGGCTGATTCCCATACGGCGTCTGGTTCCCTGCCACAGGCGACGGATGGTCCACAGGCGGCGGGCATTGCGCGAAAATCCGCTCCTGCTGTATCTCCGATTTGACGACGATCGATACGATGAGCAATACCAGCGACGTCAGAAACAGGAACGGGCACAGTATCGTCAAGGCGATGGCTCCGAGGAACACGAACAGGTCCAGGGGATAGTACTCGCCTCGATGCAGATACCGGGAGCAGTCGTATATGCCCAATCCGGAAAGTACGCCCGCTATGAAGAACGCCGCGCATAGGATGCGCAGGACGCGAAGTTTTTTGGTTTTCATGATTCCTCCGTTGGCATGTCGGCATTTGCGTGACGGTGTCCGATTGATACGGTCTGGCCGGTATGGATACGGGACTTTCCGGCGTTGGCGAAGCAGATGGTTGACGGCACTATAGAACGGCGACGACGTCGGTGTCCAGCTCGATGGCGAATGTGTACAAGTCGGCGGACTTTTCATGGTCCTTCGGCGCGTCGCGCGCAGCACTACGAGATTCGATGACGATTCGACCCGCGCGTCAGACCGATGACCTTGCCGCGTTCCGGAGCATTCGCCCATACGGGCATGACGGGCATGGGAAGTCAGCAAGCGCAGGTAGATTGGAACGCATGGCTACTTCCGGAAACTTCGTACATCTGCACAACCATACGCATTATTCGTTGTTGGACGGCGCCTCGAAAATCCCGGATCTGGTGAAGCGCGTCAAGGAATTGGGCATGCCCGCGGTGGGCCTTACCGACCACGGAAACATGCATGGCGCATACGAACTGTGGAGCAACGCGGTCAAGGCCGGCGTCAAGCCGATCATCGGCATCGAGGCCTACGTGACGCCGGAAACCGCCCGTCAGGATCCGACGCGAGTCAGCTGGGATACGAATTGGAATCCGGATGTCGATCCGATGCATCGCAGGCGCAACCCCGACGACGTGTCGGGCGGTGGCCTGATCACCCACCTGACGATGTGGGCGGAAAACGACGAGGGCCTCGTCAATCTGATGAAGGCCTCCACCGACGCGAATCTTGAGGGCCGCGTCATGCGTTACCCCCGAATGGACAAGGAGATCCTCTCCAAATATTCGAAAGGCATCATCGTCGGCAGCGGATGCCCCTCGGGCATCATCCAGACCAGGCTGCGTCTGGGGCAATTCGACGAGGCGCTGCGCGCGGCCGGCGAATTGCAGGACATCTTCGGACGCGACAATTTCTATGTCGAATTCATGGATCACGGGCTGAACATCGAACAGCAGGTGACCAACGACCTGCTGGAGATCGCGAAGAAGCTGAACGCCCCGCTGCTCGCCACCAACGATTCCCACTATGTGCGCGCCGAGGATGCCGGCGCGCAGGACGCCATGCTGTGCATCAACTCCGGTTCCACGCTGGACGAACCGGGACGGTTCAAATTCGACGGCACCGGCTATTACATCAAACCCGCCGAGGAGATGCGCGAACTCTTCAAAGACCTGCCGGGCGCCTGCGACAACACGTTGGAGATCGCGGAACGATGCAACGTCATGTTCGACGACCACGAGGACGGCGCGTTCATGCCGCAGTTCGACTGCCCCGAAGGCTGGGACGAGACCTCGTTGTTCCTCAAGAAGGTGGAGGAGGGCCTCGAAAAGCGCTACGACGGCAATCCGCCCATCGAGGTGCTCAAGCAGGCCGATTACGAATGCGGCGTGATCTGCCAGATGCAGTTCTGCGGCTACTTCCTCGTCGTGGCCGACTACATCAATTGGGCGAAATCGCACGGCGTGATGGTGGGGCCGGGCCGTGGCTCCGCGGCAGGCGCCATGGTGGCGTACGCGATGGGCATCACCGAACTGGACCCGATCAAGCATGGTCTGATCTTCGAACGATTCCTCAACCCGGAACGCGTCTCGCTGCCTGATATCGATGTGGACTTCGACCCGGACGGCCGTGGCCGCGTGCTCGACTACGTCGGTGAAAAGTACGGGCGTGACAAAGTGGCGCAGTGCGTGATCTACGGCACCATCAAAACCAAGCAGGCGTTGAAGGACTCCGCCCGAATCATGGGATACGAGTTCTCGGTCGGCGAACGCATCACCAAGGCGCTGCCACCCGCGCAGACCGGCGGCAAGGACATCCCTCTGCACGACATCTTCGACCCGACGTCGAAACGATACGCCGAGGCCCGCGAATTCCGCGAGCTGTACAGCTCCGATCCTGACGCGAAACGCGTCACGGACGAGGCGATGGGCATCGAAGGCCTGATCCGCCAGACCGGTGTGCACGCCTGCGCCACCATCATGGGTAGCGAACCGATCAGCAACACATCCCCATTGCTGGAACGAACCGACGGCACCGTCACCACCACGCTCGAATACCACACCTGCGAAACGCTCGGACTGGTCAAGATGGATTTCCTCGGTCTATCCAACTTGACGGTGATCCGCGACACGTTGAACAACATCGAGGCGAACGGCAAGCAGCGCATCGACCACACGAAGATTCCACTGGACGACCGCGCCACATACGACCTTCTGTCGCGCGGCGACACCCTTGGCGTGTTCCAGCTCGATTCCGACGGCATGCGTTCGCTGCTGAAGACGCTGAAGCCGAACAACTTCAACGACATCTCCGCATTGATCGCGTTGTACCGACCGGGCCCGATGGATATGGACTCGCATACGAACTACGCGAAGCGCAAGAACGGATTGCAGAAGATCACGCCGATCCATCCGGAAGTGGCCGAACCGCTCAAGGAGGTGCTCGATGAGACCTACGGTCTGATCGTGTACCAGGAGCAGGTGCAGTCCGCCGCGCGAATCCTGGCGGGATATTCGCTGGGCAAGGCAGACGTGCTGCGTCGAGCGATGGGCAAGAAGAAGCCCGAGGTGCTGGCCAAGGAGAAGATCCCGTTCTTCCAGGGCATGAAGGAGCATGGATACTCCCAGGAGGCGGCGCAGGCCGTATGGGATATTCTGGTCCCGTTCTCCGGCTACGCCTTCAACAAGGCCCATTCCGCGGCATACGGCCTGATTTCCTATTGGACCGCGTACCTGAAGACGCATTACCCGGTGGAGTTCATGGCGGCCCTGCTGCAGGGCGCGAGCACCAACAAAGACAAGACCGCGCTGTATCTGGGCGAGGCACGTCGCATGGGCATCCAGGTGCTTTCCCCCGATGTGAACGAATCGGTCTACGAATACTCCGCCGTCGGCGACGTCGTGCGATTCGGCCTCGGAGCCATCCGCAACGTCGGCAAGAACGCCGTGGACGCGATCATCAAGGAACGCAACGGCGAACGTGGCAAATACGTGAACTTCATCGATTTCGTCAGACGCGTGCCCTTGGAGGCGCTGAACCGGCGTCTGGTGGAATCACTGATCAAGGCGGGCGCGTTCGATTCGATCGACCCGAACCGTCGCGCGCTGTTCACCATCCACGAGACGGCGATCAATTCGGTGGTCGGATTGAAACGCAAGCAGGCGGAGGGCCAGTTCGACCTCTTCTCCGATCTGGAGGATTCCGGCAGTGACGATTCCTCCATGGGCGACGCCATGGTGAACGTGCCCGACGTGGAGGAATGGGACAAGAAGACCAAACTGAACTTCGAACGCGAGATGCTCGGCCTGTACGTCTCCGACCACCCGCTGAGCGGCATGCAGTCCGTGCTTGCCTCGCTGCGCGACATGTCGATCGCCCAACTCGTCAACCGCGCCGACACCATGCCCGATGGACAGCAGGTCACCGTGGCCGGACTGATCACGAATGTGGACCGCAGGGTGTCGAAGAAGGGCAATCCGTGGGCCATCGTGACCATCGAGGACCTGGAGACCTCCATCCAATGCATGTTCTTCGGCAAGGTGTACGAGGCCGCGGCACCCGAACTCGCCATCGACACGGTGGTGCAGATCCGGGGCCAGGTGGAGAAGCGCGACGAGACGGTCAGCATGCGCGCCACCGAATTCACCGTGCCCACATTGGAGGCGCAGGACGAGCGTCCGTTGATCATCACGTTGCCGCCGGTGGCGTTGGATCGGCCGCATGTGATGCAGCTTGGGCAGATCCTGTCGAACCATCCGGGGCCATGCGAGGTGAAGCTCGCGCTCATGGACGACAAGGGCAACGCCAAGGTGCTGACGTTCGGCGACCGTTTCCGCGTGAAGCGGGACACCTCGCTGTTCGCCGAGATCAAGATCCTTTTCGGCCCCAGCGCCCTGCCGCTTGCCTGATGAGGATTTCGGAATAAGCTTTTCCAGCCATGGCGGGTGCGTTTGCCGAAACCGCACC
>DKCF01000066.1:6608-6780 GCA_002451435.1 Bifidobacterium sp. UBA6881
CATCTCACAATGCGACTGAACGTGAGATTTCATGGCGTTCTCGTGACCTGACGTTGTTACCATTGGGCGTTATGAGCGAAGAAAACTACATGCGAATTATTGACCTGCGTGGCAAGAAGCTGACCCGTGCCGAAATGCTGGAAGCCATGCCCCGAGCCGAAATGGGCACCAA
>DKCF01000066.1:6806-11918 GCA_002451435.1 Bifidobacterium sp. UBA6881
GAGGCGACCGAACTCGTGCAGCCGATCCTCGATGACGTGAAGGCCCGCGGCGCTGCGGCCCTGCGCGATTTCGCCGAGAAGTTCGATCATATCCGTCCGCAGAACCTGCGCGTGCCGGTCGAGGCCATGAAGGCGGCCGTCGACGAGCTCGACCCCGAGGTGCGTGCCGCCATCGAGGAATCCGTGCGCCGTTGCCGCGCCGTGTCCGCTTCCCAGGTGCCGGCCCCGTTCCACACCGACCTGGCCGAAGGCGCCCGCGTCGCCGAACGTTGGATTCCGGTGCAGCGCGTCGGCCTGTACGTGCCGGGTGGCAAGGCCGTGTACCCGAGCTCCGTCATCATGAACGTCGTTCCGGCCCAGGCCGCCGGCGTCGAATCCCTCGCCATCGCGACTCCGCCGAGCCGCAACAATTCCGATGGATTGCCGGACAAGACCATCCTCGCCACCTGCGCCATCCTCGGCGTGGACGAGGTGTACGCGGTCGGCGGCGCCCAGGCCATCGCCATGTTCGCCTATGGCGCCAAGGGTTCCGAGCCGCAGGACGGCGAGATCCTGTGCGATCCGGTCGACAAGATCACCGGACCGGGCAACATCTTCGTCGCCACCGCGAAGCGCATGGTCTCCGGCATCGTGGGCATCGACGCGGTCGCGGGCCCGACCGAAATCGCCATCGTCGCCGACAAGGGCGCCAACCCGAGCTGGCTCGCGGCCGATCTGATCGGTCAGGCCGAGCATGACGAGCTTGCGGGTTCCGTGCTGATCACCGACAGCGAAGACATCGCCGAACAGGTTCAGGAGAACCTCAAGCACCGCGTGCCGCGCACCGAGCACGCCGAGCGTGTCAAGACCTCGTTGAGCGGCCGACAGTCCGGCATCATCCTCACCGACGACATCGCGCAGTCCATCGACGCCGCCAACGCGTACGCGGCCGAGCACCTGGAGATTCAGACGGCCGACCCGGACGCGGTGATCGCGAAGATCCGTAACGCCGGCGCCATTTTCCGCGGGCCGTACTCCCCGGTGCCGCTGGGCGACTACATGTCCGGCTCCAACCACGTGCTGCCGACCTCCGGCACCGCGCGATTCGCCGCCGGCCTCGGCGTGCACACCTTCATGAAGCCGGTCGAGGTCATCGAATACGACGAGCAGGGCCTGAAGACCCTCGCCGCGCGCGTGAACGCCTTCGCCGTCTCCGAAGACCTGCCGGCCCACGGCGAGTGCGTGCTGAGCCGTTTCATCGATGACCCGTACGACAAGGCGACCATCAAGGAACAGGAAGAGCAGGCGGGCCTTCGATGAGCGAGACTTCCGGCAACGCCATCCCGGCATACCTTCCTCTGCGCAACGACCTGATCGGCGAGGAGCCATACGGCGCGCCGCAGCTCGACGTGCCGGTATGCCTCAACGTCAACGAGAATCCATACGCGCCGGAGCCGGCCGTGGTCGAAACCATCGCGCAGCGCGTCAAAGAGATCGCTCCGACGCTCAACCGGTATCCGGACCGCGAGCACATCGAGCTCCGCAAGGCGTTCTCGAAGTACCTTGAGCGCGAATCCGGCGTCAAACTGGAGGTCGACCAGCTGTGGGGCGCCAACGGCTCCAACGAGATCATGCTGCAGCTGTTCCAGGCCTTCGGCGGTCCGGGGCGCATCGCGCTCGGTTGCGATCCGACATACTCCATGTATCCGGAATACGCGCGCGACACGTTCACCCAGTGGAGGCTCGCGCACCGTAACGCGGACTTCACGCTCAACGTCGAAGCCACGATCAAGGCCATCGGGGAGGTCAAGCCGGCCCTGATCGTGCTGACCAGCCCGAACAATCCGACCGGCACGCCGCTCAAGCCGGAAGACCTCAGACGCGTGCTCGACGCCGCCAAAACCGCCGAAGTGGCGGGCGCGGCCGAAGGCGTGCACCCGGTGGTCGTCGTGGACGAGGCCTACATCGAATTCCGCGATCCTGGCACGCCCACCGCACTGGAGCTCATCGGCGAATACGACAACCTCGCCGTGAGCCGCACCATGAGCAAGGCCTTCGCCTTCGCCGGCGCCCGCGTCGGCTATCTCGCCGCGAACAAGGGCATCATCGACTGCGTGCGCATCGTGCGCATGCCGTACCACCTGTCCGCGGTCACCCAGGCCGCGGCCCTCGCCGCGTTCGAACACACCGACGAGCAGCTGAGCCGCGTGGCGCATCTTCGTGAGACCCGCAATGCCACCGTCGCATGGCTCAAGCAGCAGACCTACAAAGGCCAGCCGCTCGAAGCCGCCGAAACGCAATCCAACTTCATCCTCTTCGGAGGCCATTTCGACGACCGCGACCGCATCTTCGACGAACTGCTCAGGCGCGGTGTGCTCATCCGCGTCGTCGGACCGGAAGGCTGGCTGCGCGTGTGCATGGGCACCGACGAGGAAATGGCCCGTTTCCGCGAAGCGCTCGTCGAGACGCTCCGCCTCGTGGAACAGGATTGAGCACTTCGGCCAAGACGAGGCCGGAACCACAACACACCAACGAAAACACAGCGGCGGAGACGTTCGGACGGTTCCATCGTCCGAACGTCTCCGCCGAATATCCGCATGCGCGCGGCGTCCGCGCGCATGTCGTGAAAAGGAGCCGTAAAACATGGCACGTACCGCAACCATCGTTCGCGAAACCAGCGAATCCAAAGTCGAGCTGAGCCTGAACCTTGACGGTACCGGCAAAACCGACATCGACACCTCCGTGCCGTTCTACAACCATATGATGACGGCGCTCGGCAAGCATTCGCTCATCGACCTCACAATCAAGGCCACTGGCGACACCGACATCGACGCGCACCACACCGTCGAAGACATCGCCATCGTATTCGGCGAGGCTCTGAAGCAGGCCCTTGGCGACAAGCATGGCATCCGTCGCTTCGCCGATGCCACCGTGCCGCTCGACGAGGCGCTCGCCAAGGCCGTCGTCGACATCTCCGGACGCCCGTACTGCGTGTGCACCGGCGAGCCGGAAGGCTTCGAATACTGCATGATCGGCGGCCACTTCACCGGCTCCCTCGTGCGCCACGTCATGGAATCCATCGCCATGCACGCCGGCATCTGCCTGCATATGCACGTGATCGCCGGGCGTGACCCGCACCACATCGCCGAAGCCGAATTCAAGGCGCTTGCCCGCGCGCTGCGCTTCGCCGTCGAACCGGATCCGCGCGTCCACGGCATCCCCAGCACGAAGGGTTCCCTGTGATGAGTGACAATCCCAAGGATTCCGACGGTTTGACGCCGGAAAATCCCGACGAATCCAATGCCGACGGCATGCATTTCAGCGAAGAGGAGCTGGAAGCGGCCATGGCGGGTTTCGAACGGGAATTCCAGGAGGCCGAAGCCGCCAAACAGGATTCCGCGCCAGCGGAACGGGACGAACAGTCCAGTCCCGATGCGGAGACGTCCGATGAGGCATCCGATACGGATGCCGGCGGTGTCGTCGACGCGGCGGAGACCTCCCTTGATTTCGAGGACGAGCTGCAGGGGCTGCTGGGCAATCGGGCGAAGATGGCGGCGATCATCACCCGTCTTACCTCCGCGCGTCTGCTCGCCGCGTTCTGTGAGCTTTCCGACGTCTCCGCGCAGTGCATCGATTCCGAACAGGGCGCCGTCGCGGTGCTCCGCAATCTGCAGGGCGACGGTCCGGAGGCCGCGGTGAAGGACATGACCGTCGTGATCTCCGGCATGCCCGCCGTGCTCGCGGTCAACCGCGCGGACAAGCTCGAGGCGACGTTGTACGTGGACGGCAAATCCGTCCGCACCTTCGCGCCGCCGATTCTGTTCACGTCCACCGCGTCGTTCGTGGAGGATCTGATGCTGGGCATCGACGATTTGGAGGGATTGCGCAAAAACGGTCTCAACATCGTCGATTCCGCCAGCATCGACCATGACGAGGCGATGAAGATCATCGCCGAGCACACGCGTTTCGGACGTGGCGGATCAAGCATCGACTGACGGTGCGGGGATTAATGAGCTCTACGACAGGCATTGCAAACGAAACGCACCTCGGGTGCGTACAGGAAGGAGAACGCCCATGACTTCAGTGGTGGTTTTCGATTACGGTTTCGGCAACGTTCGTTCCATGGTCCGCGCATTGGCGAACCTTGGCCTCGATGTGACGCTCACCTCGGACCATCGCCAGGCGTTGGAGGCCGATGGGCTTGTGGTGCCCGGCGTGGGCGCGTTCGCGGCCTGCATGGAGGGACTCAAAAGCGTCGAGGGCGACACGATCATCAAGGACCGCCTGCGTGCGGGCCGTCCGGTGCTCGGTGTGTGCGTCGGCGAGCAGATCATGTTCGAACGCGGCATGGAGCATGCGGACGGCGCGCGTGGCCTCGGTCTGATCGCCGGCGATGTCGACCTGCTGGATGCCGATGTGGTGCCGCACATGGGATGGGACAACGTCGAGGCCCCGGAGGGGTCCGTGTTGCTCAGGGGCCTTGAGCGCGAACGTTTCTACTTCGTGCATTCCTTCGCAGCCACCAGCGCGGCGCCCGCCGACACCTCCGCCGACCAGATCGATTTCGGCGGCGCCGAGGAGCATGTGACATGGTGCACGTATGGGCGTACCCGCTTCGTCGCCGCGTACGAGCGCGGACCGTTGTTCGCCACGCAGTTCCATCCGGAGAAATCCGCCGAGGCCGGCGCCCAGCTGCTGCGCAACTGGGTCGCGACGTTCTGAATTCGATTTTCGTGGCCGCGTCGTCGTATGCGGGGCCTGCATACGACGCGCCCAACACACAGGAACAGTTTTGCCGGCGACGATTGCCGGTTTGGAAAAGAGAGGTATTGACATGTCTTTGACGTTGCTTCCCGCAGTCGATGTTCGCGATGGCAAGGCCGTGCGCCTGCGTCAGGGTGAATCCGGTTCGGAAACCGATTACGGCTCTCCTCTGGAGGCCGCGCGCACGTGGGTCGAGTCCGGAGCGGAATGGATCCATCTCGTCGATCTCGATGCCGCTTTCGGCACCGGCGACAACCGCGACCAGCTGCGCGCGATCGTGAGGGAGCTGGGTGACAAGGTCAACATCGAGATGTCGGGCGGCGTGCGCGACGACGCTTCGCTGGACGCCGCATTGGAGGCCGGCGCGGC
>DKCF01000102.1:0-3971 GCA_002451435.1 Bifidobacterium sp. UBA6881
ACGCCGGCGTCCACCAGTCGCGGATCCGTCAGATCGTCCACCGCCACTTCGACGCTGCCGTGCACCTGCGGTTCGGCGTACATGGCCGGTACCACGTCCACGCGCGATGCGGAGGCCTCCATCTGCGCCGCATCCGGGTCGATGTCCGATTCGCCCTGCGCATGCTCGAAGATCTGCGTCACGTCGATCAGATCGACGACCTGCTTGCCGAGTCGCGAAGTCGCCATCTGCTTCAATTCCAACGTGTTGCGCACCGGTGGCACATCGGCGATCAATTCACGCGCGGCCTTCACATGGAACTTCTGCTTGGTGGAGCGCGCACGCGCGCCACGGGTCAGCCACGCCAATTCCTTGCGCGCCAGATTGCGGCGCTTCGTCTCGCGCACGTCGGCTTGGCGGTCGCGTTCCACACGCTGCAGCATATACGCGGAATAACCGCCTTCGAACGGGTCGATCGCACCGTCGTGCACTTCCCACATCGACTCGCACACCTCGTCGAGGAACCAACGGTCGTGGGTGACGAGCAGCAATGCGCCCTGCCCCGCCGGCCAGCGGTTCTTCAGGTGCTCGGCGAGCCAGTGGATCGTCACCACGTCCAAGTGGTTCGTCGGCTCGTCGAGCGCGAGGATGTCCCAATCCTTGAGCAGCAGACGCGCCAAATCCGCGCGGCGGCGCTGGCCGCCCGACAGCGAGCCGATCTTCGCATCTAGGCTGATGCCGCCCAGCAGCGCCTCCACGATCTCGCGCGACTTCGTTTCCGCAGCCCATTCGTAATCCTCACGGCCTTCCAGCGCGGCCTCGCGCACGGTGGCGTTATCGTCGAGCGGATCGCGCTGGTCGAGCATGCCGAACGTCAGGCCGTTGCGCATGGTCACGCGGCCGGAATCCGGCTCCTGCGTGCCGCGGAACAAATGCAGCAACGTGGATTTGCCATCGCCGTTCTTGCCGACGATGCCGATGCGGTCGCCCTCGAAGACGCCCTGCGTCACGTCGGTGAAGATGTTCTTGGTCGCGAAAGCAAGCGAAACGTGTTCAAGTCCCAAATCATAAGTCGGCATAACTCACCAATGTAGCGGCACGACGGAACACTGCCGCCTATGCATATGTGCGTATGCGCGTGGCGCTGCGCAGAGCCGCGCGGGCGCTTGGCGCGATCCGAACCACAGAGCACGCCGCACAAGGTTCCGTAGGCGGTTTTTCGCTTCCGTAGGCGGTTGTCCTCGGATACCACGTAAGAAAAAGGCCTGAATAAGGCCCTTTCGCAACCCCGATTCGCTACCCAACCACCTACGGAACCAAGAAACCCCCTACGGAAGGCGTTCGAAAGTAGTTTCACGCAGGATTATCGGAAATTATCCAAAATTTGCAGCGACCCAGACAAACCTGACATTCGTTATCCCTACGTTATCTCTTATCTCTGCAGCGACTGGGCGTAGGAGTTGCAGCGCGCCGCGAAACCGGAGAACACCTGGTCGGCAAGCGGCTGCAATTGCGGATTGCATCGGGCGAAATCGTCGCGCAGCTGCGATTTGGAACCACCCGCGGCCTTGAGGTCCTTGACCATGCTCGGCTCGTCAAGCCATTCCTCCAGCAGCGTCGGCGTGACCTCCAGATGGAATTGCAGGCCCAACGCGGAACCGAACCGGAACGCCTGGTTCTTGGTCTTCTCGCTTCTCGCAAGCGGATACGCGCCATCCGGCAACGTCACCACGTCGTTATGCCAGTGCAGCACGTCAAGCGTTTTGTTCCACATCGAAAAGTAATCATGGCGGTCGATGCGCTTGATCGGCGCGAATCCGATTTCCGGACCGTCGCCCTTCTTCAGTTTCGCGCCCAGCGCGGTGGCGATGATCTGATGCCCGAGGCACACGCCGAGCAGCGGCTTGCCGACGCTCACCGCGGCGCGCGCCAGCTTCGCCTCGACCTTCAATCCGGGATACTTGTCGGTGTCGAGGGCACCCATCGGCCCGCCCATGATCACCACGCCGGCGACGTCTTCGAATTCAGGCAGATCCGGCTTCTTCTCCTTCGATATGTTCATCACCTGGTACGCAAGGCCCAAATCGTCCAAGCTGTCCAGAATGCGTCCCGGCTTCTCCCACGGAACGTGCTGCAAAATCAACACCTGCGATTGCTTCATGCCCCTATTGTTACTCATTCTCGTAAACGACGTTCACCATTCCGACAAAAACGATGATTTCCATGATGTTCCACGCACCGTTTCATTCATTGGCCGGCACACCTCCTATGTCCGATTCTGGCAATATTCTCATGGGTATGACAAACACGCAGAAACCGCAGAATACCAACACTTCCGGAACCTCCGCGGTGGCCAAGGCCGCCGCAGGACTGAAGCTGTACGACACCGCCTCGCACACGGTGTCGAATTTCACGCCGATCAAACCCGGCCAGGTCGGTATCTACGTGTGTGGCGCCACCGTGCAGAGCTCGCCGCACATCGGCCACATCCGCGCGGCCGTCGCCTTCGATGTGGTGCGCCGTTGGTTCGAGCGTCTGGGATACAAGGTCACGTTCGTGCGCAACGTCACCGACATCGACGACAAAATCCTCGACAAGGCGGCGGCCGCGGGCCAGCAGTGGTGGGAGCGCGCCTACATCTACGAGCGCGAGTTCACCGAGGCGTACAACACGCTCGGCGTCGAACCGCCGACATACGAGCCGCGCGCGACCGGCCACATGATCGACATGATCGACCTCATCCAGAAGATCATCGACAACGGGCACGGCTACGTGGTGTACGACGAGGACGGCAAGCCGACCGGCAATGTGTACTTCGACGTGGCCTCCTGGCCGCACTACGGCGAGCTGACGCATCAGAAACAGACCACCGAAGTGGACGCCGCCGCCGAAGTCGCCGATGCGATGGGCCCGTCCGTCGACAGCGCCGGCAACGACAAATACAATCCGGTCGACCCCGCCGACATGTCCCCCGACAAGCACGACCCGCGCGATTTCGCGTTGTGGAAGGCACCGAAGAGCACCGACCCGCTCGACGCGCGCTGGAACACCCCCTTCGGCACGGGACGCCCGGGCTGGCATATCGAATGCTCCGCGATGAGCCACCGTTACCTGAAGGATATGTTCGACATCCACGGCGGCGGACTCGACCTTCGTTTCCCGCACCACGAGAACGAGATGGCGCAGACGCGCGCCGCCGGTTACGAATCGGCCGCGCGCTGGATGCATTCCGCATGGGTCACCGCGAAGGGCGAGAAGATGTCGAAGTCGCTCGGCAACGGCCTGTCCGTGCCCGCGGTGCTCGCCGAGAATTCCGCTTGGGTGGTGCGCTACGCACTCGGTTCCGTGCAGTACCGTTCGATGCTGGAATGGTCCGACCAGACGCTCGCCGAGGCGAAATCCGCGTATGACCGCGTGGCGAACTTCATCGAGCGCGCCGGCGCCGCAGTCGGCGAACAGCCTTCCCATGAGGAGATCGCTTCGATTTCCGCCGATGCGCTTCCGGCCGACTTCATCGCCGCGATGAACGACGACATCAACGTCTCCGGCGCATCCGCCGCGATCTTCACCGCGATCCGTTCCGGCAACACCCTGCTGTCGAAGCTCGCCGACCGCGCGGACTCCGATGCGGCCAAGGCCGAGGTGCGCGAGGTGCTGGTCAACGTGCGCGCGATGCTCGACACCTTGGGACTCGACCCGCTGGCCGAACCGTGGGTGAACGGTGGTGCCGCCGGCGGCGCGGCCGGTTCCGACGCGGACTCCGCGGAGCATGAGGCACTCGACAAGCTCGTTTCCGAGCAGCTGACGGAACGTGCCGAAGCCCGCAAGTCCAAGGACTTCGCCAAGGCCGACGCGATCCGCGACGCGCTCAACGCCGCGGGAATCGCCATCGAAGACGGCCCACAGGGCTCCACCTGGTCGCTGAAATGATGCTGAAGCGCGTCCGCACCGATACGCTGCGATAGACGTTCCCGCAAATGGGTGTCTTTTCG
>DKCF01000102.1:4041-5744 GCA_002451435.1 Bifidobacterium sp. UBA6881
GCCGTAGGCGCAGCATCAAAGCCCCAACCGGCGTCCTTACCGGCGGTCCTAGTGGAGAGGCTCCCCCTGCGTGATTTCCCGCGAGGCGGCTAGACTGAAACCATTATGGCAGCATTTAGTTCTTTGACAGACAAGCTCTCGAATGCCTTCAAGCATCTGAAGAGCAAAGGCAAGCTTTCCGACGCCGACATCGACGGCACGATACGCGAGATCCGCCGTGCGTTGCTGGACGCCGATGTGGCTCTTGACGTGGTGCGCTCCTTCACCGGCCGCATCCGCGAACGCGCGCTCGGCACCGAGGTGTCGCAGGCGCTGAATCCGGCCCAGCAGGTCGTGAAGATCGTCAACGAGGAGCTCACCAGCGTGCTCGGCGCGGGTGTGGACCGTCCGCTGAACTTCGCGAAGAACCCTCCGACGATCATCATGCTCGCCGGTCTTCAGGGTGCCGGTAAGACCACCTTGGCCGGCAAGCTGGGATATTGGCTGAAGGATTCCGGCCACACGCCGCTGCTCGTCGCGGCCGATCTGCAGCGTCCGAACGCGGTGACGCAGCTCCAGGTGGTCGGCGAACGCGCCGGCGTACCGGTGTACGCGCCGGAGAAGGGCGTGCAGTCCGACGGCGGCGAGGCCGTGGCCTCCCCCGGCCAGACCAGCGGCGATCCGGTGAAGGTGGCGCGTGACGCCGTCGAGCTCGCCAAGCAGAAGCTGTACGACACGGTGATCATCGATACCGCCGGTCGTCTGGGCGTCGACGAGGAGCTGATGAAGCAGGCCCGCGACATCCGCGACGCGGTGCAGCCGGATGAGATCCTGTTCGTCATCGATGCGATGATCGGTCAGGATGCCGTGCAGACGGCGAAGGCGTTCGACGAGGGCGTGGATTTCACCGGCGTCGTGCTTTCGAAGCTCGATGGCGACGCGCGTGGTGGTGCCGCGCTTTCCGTGGCCTCCGTCACCGGCAAGCCGATCCTGTTCGCCTCCACCGGCGAAGGATTGAAGGATTTCGAGGTCTTCCATCCGGATCGCATGGCTTCCCGCATCCTCGACATGGGCGATATCCTCACTCTAATTGAGCAGGCGCAGAAGCAGTTCGATGAGGAAGAGGCCCGCAAGGCCGCCGTGAAGATCTCCGACGGCTCCTTCGGATTGGACGACTTCCTCGACCAGCTGCAGCAGGTGCGCAAGCTCGGCCCGATGAAGAACCTGCTCGGCATGATTCCGGGCATGGCCGCGCATCGCAAGGAGCTGGAGCAATTCGACGAGAAGGAGATCGACCGCACCGAGGCCATCATTCGCTCGATGACCCCCGCCGAGCGTCGGGACCCGTCGATCATCGATGGCTCCCGTCGCGCCCGCATCGCCTATGGTTCCGGCGTCACCGTCTCGCAGGTCAACGCGCTGCTGAAGCGCTTCGAACAGGCCGCGAAGATGATGCGCCGCATGAGCAACAAGGCCGGCATGGGCGGCATGCCCGGTTTCGGCGGTCCGGCCATGGGCGGCGGCAAGAACAAGAAGGGCAAAAAGAACAAGAAGAAGGGCGGAAAATCCGGCAATCCGATGAAGCGCGAGGCCGAAGAGAAGGCGTTGCGCGACAAGCTCGCCGGCAAATCCAAGTCCTCCGGCGGCTCCGCATTCGCCAAGAAACCGCAGAACCCCGCACTGCCCGCAGGCTTGCAGGACATGATGAACGACGGCGAACTGCC
>DKCF01000102.1:5889-6813 GCA_002451435.1 Bifidobacterium sp. UBA6881
GCCATCGTAGTATGCGGCAATAATCGCCGATCAGATATTGTGCCGAGCATCGGCATATCAACGATCGGCACAACCGCGCCAAGGCAGCGCGGCACGGCATCTACCGCAACGTCAGCGTCGCGGTCAACGCCAGATGATCGCTTCCTTCAATGGTGAAGGAACGCACCTCGGACGCATGCAGACCGTGCGTGTACAGCACGTGGTCGAGCACGATGCGCGGCCACGGAAGCCATGACGGGAAAGTGGCCCGTCTTCCCTTCGCCTCGGCAAGCGCGGCGTCCTCGAAGCCATCGGCGAGCAAACGCCGGAAACTCGGATGATCGGTGCTGGAATTGAGATCGCCCATGATGACGGTGATGTCGCCGGCCTTCTGCGAAGTGGAAAGCTCTCCCAGACCGATGATGCCGGCCGACCAATCGGCGCAGCCGCGCATCGGCGATTTCGGATGCGCAGACACGAAGGTGACGTTGCGCTGGGCGTCGATGGGGAAACACACTCCAGGCACGTCCGCGGCGGGGATCTCAGCGGTGACCGGAGAGGTGTCGCTCGGCTCGACGCGGATCCATATGCCGTTGAATCCGCCGTTGTCGGTCTCTTTGTTCCCGCCCAGCTGACGGTAGGGCAGCACCTCGGAAAGCCCCGCCTCGTCCAGCGCGGCGACAAGATCGTCCGTCAGCTCCTGCAAGGCGAGCACGCCGACATCGTGGCTGCGCACGGCCTCGACGATCTGCCCGGCATTCGCACGGCCATAGCGGCAATTGAGCGTCATCACCCGGAATCCGCCATTGCCGTGGCGCGCGTCGCCACTCTGCGCCTCTTTTGTTTCACGCGATGTTTCACGTTTTTCGGCAAGTTTGTCGGCCACCATCTGCGCCGTGTTGTGCGCCTGCAGATTGTTCATCCAGTACTGCACCTTGCGCAGCA
>DKCF01000102.1:6892-7196 GCA_002451435.1 Bifidobacterium sp. UBA6881
AAGCCGGCGATGGAGATGGCCAACGTCGGAATCCACAGAAAAGGAATCAGCGCGATCATATACGGCAGCGGCATACGCGCGTCCCAGCCGGAGGGCATCTCCCCCAGCACAATCCATACGATGCAGACCAACAGCGCAATCCACAAGGCAGCAATCATCGCAACTCCCCTCGTTTCGAGCAAACCCATTCCAGACCGCGTCCGCGAATGCGCGCACAGGGCAACGGCCATATGGCATTTCAGTGTATCCAACGGACCATGCGGGCGAAACCGGACGCCAGGACCTGCCCAAAGACCTCACGAAT
>DKCF01000102.1:7244-9767 GCA_002451435.1 Bifidobacterium sp. UBA6881
GTCCAGACCCCGCGGTTATAATTACTCAGTTATTCGCGCGCGCGAGGCCCTCTAACTATCGCGTGACGCGAGGAACATGTGGGTTTCGGATTCCGTGCCCCACACAGAAAACGAAACACACGCCTCTAGTTACAAGGAGAGCCATTTTGGCAACCAAGATTCGTCTGAAGCGCCTCGGCAAGAAGTTCTACGCCTTCTACCGCGTGGTGATCATGGATTCCCGTACCAAGCGCGATGGCCGCGCCATCGAAGAGATCGGTACCTACAACCCGAACACCCAGCCTTCGACCATCAACATCAACTCTGAGCGCGCCCAGTACTGGCTCGGCGTCGGCGCACAGCCGACCGAGCAGGTTCTGAAGCTGCTGAAGATCACTGGCGACTGGCAGAAGTTCAAGGGTCTCGACGGTGCTGAAGGCACCCTGAAGACCGTTGAGGCCGGCCCGGACGCCGCCGCTCGCGTGGCCGCCGTCGAGGCTCAGGCCCAGAAGCTGAAGGCCGCCAAGTCCGAAGCCGACGCCAAGGCCAAGGCTGAGGCCGAAGCCGCCGCTGAAGCTCCGGCCGAAGAGCCGGCTGCGGAAGCCGAGTGATCATGCTCGCCCAGGCTGTGGAACATCTGATCAAGAACATCGTCGATTTTCCCGATGATGTTTCAGTGAAGTCCCATGAGAACGCGCGCGGTGAACTCATTCGCGTGCGCGTGAACCCGGAAGACATCGGTCGCGTCATCGGACGCAGCGGCCGTACGGCCAATGCGATTCGTGCCGTGGTGCAGGCTCTGGCCGACCACAAGGTGCGTGTCGACATCATGGACGTGCGCAGGTGAGATCCCAGCGTGGTGCGTGATATGCATTCCGAAGACCCTCAACAGCCCGAGCTGCTGAGGGTCTGTCGTATCGGGCGTGCGCAGGGGCTCAAGGGCGAAGTCACCGTGCAGATCTTTACGGACGAGCCGGAATACCGGTTCGCTCCCGGTGCTGTGTTGTACACGAAGGACGGCGGGGAAGAGTACGTGGTGGAACGTGCCCGTACCTTCAAGAACCGCTGGATCATCAAATTCGAGGGCATCGACAACCGAGACCAGTCCGAGGCCGCCAATGGCGTGGTGCTGTATGGCGAGGCCGACGATCCGGAAGAGATGCTTGAGGCGGATGAATGGTACCCGAAGGACCTCATCGGTCTTGAGGCGCGCCTCGCAGAGAACAACACGTTGGGGCTTGAAGCCGGCCGCGTGGTCGGCAAGGTAGTGGATGTGATCGAAGTGGCCCAATGGCTGCTGAAGATTCGTCTGGCAAACCCCGTCAAGGACGCCGATGGCGTGGTGGTCGAGAACAGCGCGCTCGTTCCATTTGTGGATGAATTGGTGCCTGAGATCGATCTTGACGAAGGCTACCTCACTCTGGACCCGCCAGGAGGTCTGATTCCTGGACTGTGACGCATCGCGTCCCAGATGTTTTGGCGTCGGCATTTGCCGGCGCCTTTTCATTGCGCTCATAATGCGGGGCCGTTCCCGGCGGCCGTCATCGGCACCGGACCGTCCGGGTGCCTTGAAACGAATCCCTTGGCAGACATGCCGGTATTCTGGAACATTATGAAGATCGATATCGTGTCCGTGTTCCCGGAATATTTCGAAGTGCTGAACCTCAGCCTGCTCGGCAAGGCGCAGGCCAAGGGCTTGGTGGAAGTCACCGCGCACAATCTGCGCGACTGGACGCACGATGTGCATCATTCCGTCGACGACACCCCTGTGGGCGGCGGCGCGGGCATGGTGATGAAGCCCGAGGTATGGAGTGAATGTCTTGACGAGCTGCTGCATCTCGAACCCGCAACCATCACACATGATTGCGCCGATGCACACAACGCTGATGATGGTGGCGATGCCGTGGACTCCGCGGCGGAAACCGCCGCACCTGTTGCCGTCACGGAAGCGACTGTCGAAGGCAGTTCCGAGGGAGGCATCACCGCAACCGCCGTGGCTGGTGCACACACCACCGGCGAGGAAAAGGACCCCGAGAGCATCACGGCAGGAACCGCCGCACCGAAGCGGACACGTCCAGTGCTGATTTTCCCCAACCCTTCCGCACCGCTGTTCACACAGCAGGACGCGACCGAGCTCAGCCACGCCGACCATCTGCTTTTCGGTTGCGGCCGGTATGAGGGGTATGACGCCCGAATTCCGCAGTACTACCGCGCCCAGGGCATCGACGTGCGCGAGTATTCCATCGGCGATTACGTGTTGAACGGCGGCGAGGTCGCGGTGTCCGTCATGTTGGAGGCGATCACCCGTCTGCTGCCCGGGTTCATGGGCAATGCCGAATCGATTGTGGAGGAGTCCTATACCGGCGAGAACGCCCTGCTGGAGCACCGCCAATACACCAAGCCCGCTGAATGGCGCGGCATCAAGGTTCCGGACGTGCTGCTGTCCGGCAACCATGCCAAGGTGGACCGTTTTAGACGCGACGAGGCGTTGTCCAAGACCAACGAGCTTCGTCCGGACCTTATCGAGGCGTTGGACTGCTCCAA
>DKCF01000054.1:0-1689 GCA_002451435.1 Bifidobacterium sp. UBA6881
GGCCTGTTCCTCAGGCACCTGGACGGCCGGTTCCACGGACTGTCGCACGACCGGTTTCAAAGATGCTTGAGCGGCTGGCTCCGATACCCGCGAAACCTGTTTCACGGATGTTTTCACGGCCTGCCCCACCAACAACGTCGCGGTCACGTCATACAGATACGGATCGTCCGGCGACCATAGGCGCTCGGCGCGCGTCTCGATCTCCGCACGCACCTTCCGCGTGCCCGCCGGTATCGTCTCATCCGCCACCACCGTGTCATCGTGCGGATCGCTCACAGTGACGCGCAGCCTCGCATTCGGCTTGTCGCCGCCGATTTCCGCTCGGACGAACAGTTTCCCATCGGACGCGCCCTTCAACGTGAGCGTGCGCAGATACGCTTCCGGGACGACTTCCAACCACACGCTTTGCCATATGCCGCTTTGCGCGGTGTACCAGATGCCTTCGCGCTCGATTTTCTGCTTGCCGCGCGGCTGGGTGCCGGAATCGTTGGGATCGTAAACGCACAACGCGATCTCGAAAGCGTCGTCCGAGTCCACGAAGGCGGAGATATCGACGTCGAACGGCAGATAGCCGCCGATATGCGCGCCCGCATACTGGCCGTTGATGAAACACGCGCAGATGTAATCGACCGCTTCGAAATGCAGAATAAGCCGGTTCGCGTCGCCGATTTGCCGGATACGCGCATCACCGCCGAGGGAAACGGGATGCACGGTGGTGCGGTACCACAGCAGATCGTCGGGATATATGGTCTGATGCACACCGGAAAGCGCCGATTCCGGGGAGAAAGGAACTAGTATCTCGCCATCGTAGGTTTCAGGAATCGCGGCCTCCTTGACCGCACGCACCGCCTCGTCGCGGGTGAGCCTGTGCAAGGATTTGCGACGCGCCGCCGCATCCCCGCCGCTGGAAATGGGAACAATCGCGTAATCCCACAATCCGTTGAGCATGGTGAAGTTGTCGCGCACCATCGTCGGGCGCGGATGCTCGTTGAGAACAGGCGTGCGTCCGCGTCTCGAACCATCTCCATCGCCCTGGGTCATCCGGAATGTGGAGTGGAAGGATTCATCGCCGGGAAACGCCTTGTTCCCGGCATGGGAGGAAAGCCATTCGTCGCGAATCTTCTCGCCCCACGGCGTCCATAATTGGCGCAGCGGCTCGCGGGAACGCATCTTCGTCGGAGCGGCCTTGAGCACCCGTTTCACGTCCAGCATCGGAATCCTCCTGCGTCTCTGCGTTCTCTCGATGTTCCATTGTAGCGCCGCGGACCTTCCCACGATGTGGCCATAAATCTTCACACGATTTCAATTTGGACGGATGTTTTGGGAATTGTGCGAACAATCGCAATTCGCACATACCCCCTAACCTGAAAAACAGGCCGTATATCCTTCCAAAAAGGCGTTTTGGAACCTCTCACCTCCGCACGATTTCAATTCATCGCATCCGTATCAAAATCATGCGAATGTCCATAAGCGAAATTCCCTACCCCAATATACTTTCACGACTGTGCCACATCGCCTCATGACAGGCGAAACACATTCAACGCGAAAAGCGTGCGGGCCGACGATGTGTAAGATTCACATCGTCGGCCCGCACGCCGCCATATCATTTATTCTCCGACCCGACTTCGGTCTTATGAGAATGGATGCCACACAAATCCTCGCCCTGGCCTTCCAATACGGAGTTCGGAG
>DKCF01000054.1:1803-3234 GCA_002451435.1 Bifidobacterium sp. UBA6881
GCGCATCGGACGCTTCCACATCTTCGGCAATCTCTTCTTCGTCATCGAACTGCTTGCGCCCGTAGTACAGGTCATCGTCAAGCAGCTTCTCCGTCTTCGCAACGATCACCGCAGTGTTGGCCGCACCGGAAACGTTCAACGCGGTACGGCCCATGTCCACAATCTGCGAAATCGGCTGGGTGATCGCAATAAACGGCACCGGCAATCCAACCGCGGTGAACAGCGACGTTGCGGTAATCGTCGCCGTTCCAGGAACACCAACGGTACCGATGGATACCAGTACCGCAATCACCACCAGGAACAGGTACTGTCCAGCGGAATAATTGAGACCTTGGGCGTTCACGGCGAACACGGCCAACAATACTGGCCAGACACCGGCGCAACCCGGCATACCAAGGTTCGCACCGATGCCTGCCACGAACGAGGAAACCTCGCCCGGAACACCGGCACTACGAAGCTGACGCACCGTGACGGGAATCGTACCGATGGAGCTTTCGGACGTGAATGCGACCACTCCAGCCGGCCAAAAAGCCTTGAAGAAATAAATCGGATTCAACCGGGTCACACCGGCAAGCAGCAATGGTTGCACCACGAAGAACTGCAATGCCATGACGATGTAGGCGACAATCAACACGGTCACCAACGGCAGCAATGTGGCAATGTCGCTGTTGCTGACGGCGGCGGCGATCAGAGCCAGCACCGCGTACGGGGTCAGTCCGACGATGATCTGCGTCGCCTTGGAAAGCACCACATTGCCGGCGTCGATGAATGTCTTGAAAGGCGCGATGGCCTCATGGGCTTTGGCCGTCACATTGGCGGAATTGTAAGCGACCGCGACAAGGATGGCGAACAGCACGATCGGCACGACCTGGTTGTTCACCCAGCTGTCGGCAAGGTTGTGCGGGAACAGCGCGACGATCGTGTCCAAGACCGCGGGCACTTCGTGCTTCTCATAATTCGTCGGCAACTTGTATGCGAATCCCCGACCAAGATGAATCGACTGCGCGATCGCCAGCGTGAGCAAAGCGGCCGTCGCGGTGTTCAGCAACAGGAAAAACACCGTTTTCACGCCAATGCTTTTCAACCGAACGGATTCGCCAAGGTTGGTGATGCTCGCGATGATGCTGAAGAACAGCAACGGCACCACAATCGCGGAAATCACATTCGACCAAACAGTTCCGACCGCGTTGACAAAATCAACATGGCCTTTGAACACGATTCCGAAAACGATGCCTAGAACGGTGGCGAGCAGCACACGCGGGGTGAAACCCGCTTTTTTTGACACGCTCAACCACGCTAAGCCTGCAAACAGCACCGCGGCGACGCCAAGCGCCAGCCAGTTATAAGCCACGTCCGACATTCAATCTCCCCTCTATGCCATTAACAATGGTCAGGGGGCCAATATAAACATTGACGGGCGCATTACACGCA
>DKCF01000024.1:0-1535 GCA_002451435.1 Bifidobacterium sp. UBA6881
TGGTCGGTCGGCATGTCGTCGCGACGCTCGCCATTCACGTCGTAAGCCACGCACAGCGGAATCTCCTTCAGACCGGTGAGCACGTCGAGCTTGGTGAGCACGATGTCGGTCAGACCGTTGACCTGGGCCGCGTAACGATTCACCACCGCGTCGAACCAGCCGCAACGACGCGGACGGCCGGTGGTCACGCCATACTCGTGGCCCTGGGCGCGCAGCCAATCGCCTTCCTCGCCGAACAGCTCGGTCGGGAACGGACCTTCGCCCACACGGGTCACATACGCCTTGGAGACGCCGATCACGCGGTTGATCTTGGTCGGGCCGACGCCGGTACCGGTGCATGCGCCGCCGGCGGTCGGGTTGGAGGACGTCACGAACGGGTAGGTGCCGTGGTCCACGTCAAGCATGGTGGCCTGACCGCCTTCGAACAGCACGGTCTTGCCGTCATCGAGCGCCTTGTTGAGCACCAGCGACGTGTTGGCGACGTACGGCTTCAGTCGCTCACCGAGCTTGAGCAGCTCGTCGGTGGTCGCGTCCACATCGATCGGACGACGGTTGTACAGCTTCACCAGCATCTGGTTCTTCTGGTGCAGGCTCGCCTCGACCTTGTCGTGCAGGTGGTCGGCATTGAACAGGTCATGCACGCGGATGCCCACACGGTTGATCTTGTCGGCGTATGCCGGTCCGATGCCACGGCCGGTGGTGCCGATCTTGTGCTTGCCGAGGAAGCGCTCGGTCACCTTGTCGAGCACGCGGTGGTACGGCGCGATGACATGCGCGCTTTCGCTCACCAGCAGACGGGAGCAATCCACGCCACGGCTCTGCAGACCGTCGATCTCCTGGAACAGCACTTCCGGATCGACGACGACGCCGTTGCCGATGACCGGCGTCACATTCGGGCTGATGATGCCGGATGGCAGCAGGTGCAGCGCATACGATTCATCGCCGACCACCACGGTGTGCCCCGCGTTGTTGCCGCCGTTGAAACGTGCGACATAGTCGACCTTCGTACCAATAAGATCGGTAGCCTTACCCTTGCCTTCATCGCCCCACTGGGCGCCAATCAACACGATTCCCGGCATAACGCACCTCCACGCCTTCGCCTTGTTTTCCGCCGAAAACAGCCTACCGTGAGCCCTCTACCGTATGTTCCCGCGTCTCATCGGCTCGCAGCCCGTAGCAAATCGATTCCCGCCGCCGCTCACCGCCAGCGTGGCAACTCCGCTGTCACTCACGTCAGCCTTGCCGGCACGCCATGGGCCATCGCGTATTATCGGTCTGCTGCCACTCACCGTTGGCTGTTGCTCGCCGCAAGCCCACCGCCGCCCGCCGCGGACCAATTCCGCCACCGCCTGGAATAATCGGTACGCTAACCGCCGTCCTACACGACCAAATCAGTCAATCACTGGAGCAATCAGTACGCCAAGCCCCGCCCTACGCGACCAAATCAGCCAGCCACTGGAGCAATCGGTACGCTCAGACTCCACTCACACGCCCAAATCAGCCACCGACTGGCAGAAAACAACCGCCCGCGGGTG
>DKCF01000024.1:1625-1925 GCA_002451435.1 Bifidobacterium sp. UBA6881
CCAAATCAGCCACCGACTGGCAGAAAACAACCGCCTACAGATAGGCCACGCGACCAAATCATCCACAGGCTGGAGTAATCCATACGCTAACCGCCACCTTACGCGACCAAATCAGCCAGCCAATGGAACAATCAGTACGCTTAGGCCTCTCTATCCGACCAAATCAGCCAGCCACTGGCGAAATCCGGACGCCAGCAGACACCCTACGCAAACAAATCATCCAGCCACTGGAACAATCGGACGCCCACGCCCCGCTCACGCGACCGAAACATCCACCGACTGGAGCAATCCGTGCACTGA
>DKCF01000024.1:1957-3600 GCA_002451435.1 Bifidobacterium sp. UBA6881
CCGACCACATATTCGCCCTTGCAAGGCGGTTGTCGCAATATCCGCGACATAATGGTGACATGACTATCGCAACTCCTGAACGTTATGCCGAAATGCTGGATGCCGCACGCCGTGGGGGGTACGCTTATCCAGCGATCAATGTGACCAGCACGCAAACCCTCAATGCCGCATTGCAGGGATTCGCGGACGCGGAATCCGACGGCATCATTCAGGTATCGGTGGGCGGATCGGCCTATTTCTCCGGCCAGCGCGTGAACGATCGCGTGGTCGGCTCGCTCGCGTTCGCCGCATTCGCACATGAGGTGGCCGCGAAATATCCGAACATCACCGTCGCATTGCACACCGACCACTGCGCCAAGCAGTATCTGGACGAATGGGTGCGTCCGCTGCTCGCGCACGAGGCGGAGCAGGTCAAGCGCGGCGAGGAGCCGACCTTCCAATCGCACATGTGGGACGGCTCCACCGTGCCGTTGGAAGAGAACCTCGACATCGCCGAGGAGCTGCTGGAGAAGTCGGTGAAGGCACATACGGTGTTGGAGATCGAAATCGGCGCGGTCGGCGGCGAGGAAGACGGCCATTCCGCGGAAATCAACGAAAAACTGTATTCCACCCCGGCTGACGGCGTGCGCGTCGCGGAGCGATTGGGATTGGGCGAGCGTGGCCGCTACATGGCCGCGTTCACGTTCGGCAACGTGCATGGCGCATACAAGCCGGGCATCGTGCAGTTGCGTCCGCGTCTGCTGCACGACATCCAGGAGGAAGTCTGGAACGCCGCGCATGACGGACGCCTGCACAGCGTCGATTCGGAGCATGTCGCCACATGCGCGTTGCCGGATCTGCCGGAGGGCAAGCCGTTCCCGCTGGTGTTTCACGGCGGTTCCGGTTCGACCGCGGCCGACATCGCGGAGGCGGTCAGCTACGGCGTCGTCAAGATGAACATCGACACGGACACGCAGTACGCGTTCTCCCGTGCGATTGCCGGGCACATGTTCCGTAATTACGACGGCGTGCTGAAAATCGATGGCGAGGTCGGCAACAAGAAGGTGTACGACCCGCGTTCCTGGGGTCGCGAAGCGGAGGATTCGATGGCGGCACGCGTCGTCGAGGCTTGCAAGCAGCTGGGTTCCGCCGGCCGCGCGTTGAAGTAATTCCCGCGTAATTCCCGAGGTTCCGAATGCGCCGCGATGTTCCGCGGCGCATTTTCATACCTTCAGATGCTCAATTCAGGAAAGTCAATCCGCAAGCTTCGTTGCAGCGTCGAATCCAAGCGCACCGAAGCTTCATGACCGACGCGCGAACCACACATTGATAAGCGAGCCGGCTACCACCAGCGCGACGCCAATCCAGAACGGCATGCCCAACGCCACGCCGAGCAGCAGCGTGCTGGACGCCGTGGAGAAAATCGGGGTCGCGTACGAGCCGATCGCAAGCGTTTCCATATTGCCGTGCAGCATGCCGTATCCCCAGCATCCATAACCGCCGGCGATCGCAGCAGCGCATGCGACCAACGCAACGTAGCCGCCGATGCCGGGCGCCGAAGCCGGCAGGCCATCGCCCGAGGCGAAGTGGATGATCCATAGCACCACGGCGACACAGCAGAAGAAAACCGTCGTGCCGTCGTAGCCTTCGGACAGCGACGGAGT
>DKCF01000024.1:3688-6954 GCA_002451435.1 Bifidobacterium sp. UBA6881
GCGATATTGCGAATTGCCTCGTGCACGTCGAGGTTTTCGCCGCCGACGGCCATCGCGACGCCGACGGTCGCGACGAGCGCGCCCGGCAACGCCTTCCATACCGCGCCGCGCTTGCGTGACATGGCGGCGGTCATCAATACCAGCATCGTCGGCCACAGATAATTGACAAGGCTGACTTCCACGGATTGCGCGTTCGTCGCGGCCAAGCCGATCGACAGCGAAATCGATGATTCATATGCGATGAACAAGGCACCGCCCGTGATGAGATACCTGCGCGGTGCCTGACGGATGGCCTTCGGCCTGCGCACGATGAGCAGCAACATGCCGCCGACGGTATAGATGAGCGCCGAGCCAAGCGTGGCGCCGAACGATTCGGAGACGAGGCGCACAAGACCGGCCATGAAGCCCCACAGGATGATCGCAATCAGACCGATGATCGTCGCGGCATGCGAAGTCGCGTGGCCAAGCAGCGGGTTGTGCGAGCCATGTAGGAGACGCGTCGTTGTCCGAACCAGTAGAGGCAGTGCCGGCTGTCTTAGGAGACTGCCCGTGAAAGAGACCCCTGTGAAGAAGATGCCCGTGAAGGAAATGCCGGCGAAACGGCGGAACCGGCACGGCTCGTCTCGTTTTGCCCCTTTTCGAAGGATTTCTGCTCTGCACTCACAGTCTCAGCTTACCCGTCATCCACCGAACAGGATGGATCGGGCCGACACCAGCGAAAAGCACTGCGGCACCGACTACCCTGACTTCGTAACAAGTGGCATCAATACATCCATGTCGACACGGTGACAACAATTCGGCAAAAATCGTGTGATCGAGCAAGTGCCCGCAAAATTGGAAATCGTTGGAATGATCGGGTTTTACAGCCTCACCGTTGAAGCGAATGGAGCGGATGACGGGAGTCGAACCCGCCTTTAAAGCTTGGGAAGCTTTCGTTCTACCGATGAACTACATCCGCAAAACGTGCCTTTTGGGCACGAAACTTTAGTTTAGCATGCGATTCCCGCTATGTGTGGCAGATATCCCGGATTGAGGAAATCGTTTTTCGCTATATGTGGCAGAATTCAGTGCAGCAGAACCATTAGGGGGTACAAATTCGAGGCTTTAGGAGTGCCTATGCAGGAAGCTCTGCCACATATAGCGAAAACCAGTTTATGCAAATCGTCTTTTCCGCCACATATAGCACTTTTGAATTCGCCATCGTATGAAAACGAACACGTACGCCCACTCATTCGACCGGTCGGCGATGTGGTGGGAAGGCGTCCGGCAAAGCTTCACCCGCATCTGGGCCGCTACGGATGGAGAAAGGCAGACGAGGTTCGGTCCGTACGGCCTCACCCGCGCATGGGCCGCCGCGGATAGTCCCGTGAATATCTACCGTCCGAATCATATGCGGATTCGTACTGAGAACCGTATTGAGTCTCATACCGAGCCCCATACTGCGGACCACCGGGCGTCATGGGATATCCGCCCTGCCGAATATCCCGAATATTTGACGCGGAGCGGCCAGTTGTCGCATAACCGCTTAGATAGCCCGAACGCACACCCTGTTGCTGCATTTCCTGGCTCATCCGCATCAGGCGGGCGATGCGGTCCTCGGTCGGCGGATGCGTGGAGAAAAGGCGCGAAAATCCCTCAGCGGAGAACGGATTGGCGATCATCAGCGCCGCGACCGACTGCGTGCCGGCCGTTTTGGTCATCGGCATGGAGTCGGTACCATACGTGATCTTCCGCAGCGCGGAGGCGAGCGCCTCCGGATCCTCCGTCAGCTTCGAACCATCCTCGTCGGCGTCGTATTCGCGCGTGCGGGAAATCGCCATCTGAATCAGCGAGGCGGCGATCGGCGCGAGAATCGTGCTCAGCAGTACGCCCAGCAGTCCCAAGCCGCCTGAGGAATTGTCACGGTCGTCGCGCGAATTGCCGCCGCCGAAATACATCAGTGAATAACCAAGATAGGAAATCACCGTGGCCATGGCCGAGGCAATCGCGGACGTCAGAATGTCGTGGTTGTACACGTGCATGAGCTCGTGGCCGAGCACACCGCGGATTTCACGTTCGTTGAGCATCTGCAGGATGCCTTGCGTGCAGCAGACCGCCGCGTGGCGTTCGTTGCGCCCTGTCGCGAAGGCGTTGGGACTCATCGTCGGCGCGATGTAGATTCGCGGCATCGGCTTGCCGGCTTTTGCGGAGAGCTCACGGACGATGCCGTACAGCATCGGCGCCTCCTGCTCGCTGACCGCGCGCGCGTTCATGGACGCGATCGCCAGTTTATCGGAGAACCAGTAGGAGGCGAATGTGGAACCGAGACCGATGAGGATGTAGATGCCGAGCGTTTGCCGGCTACCGCCCGTCGCCCACCAGATCAGCATGATCACGCCCCACATCAGGGCGAAAAGCAACGTCGTTTTCAAGCCGTTGCAATGTCCATGCACCCGCAATTTGCCGTTCATGGCCACTAGCGTAAGAACGCTGCCTGAAATTTTGCTGGATATGCGCTGGAACAACGGACGCCCCATGCCATCCGTCACGCGCCGTCAGCTATGCATCGCGCTGGAATGCACGGAATCCAAAGTGCCGATCAGACTTGTCAGCAGATCATTGCGGTCGCAAGCGTTCGTCAGCACCGTCAGCACATACGGGCCGGACGGCGACGCGACCAATCCGCCGTCGTTCAGCGCGTACAAATCGCCATCGCCGCTGATCCATCCGGCCTTCGTGTAGACGGTCTGTGTGCCGCCCAACGCGTTGTGGATGTTGGAATTCAGCGAATCCGTCATGTCTCCGGACAGCCACTGCAACGATTCGTCGGTCACGTCGGTCGCGCCGGAATTCATGTGCTGGAACAGGAATCCATAGCCCTGCGTCCACAGACGGGCCATATCACGTGCCGAAGTGGTCACGTAACCATGCCCGGTCGTCATGCGGGCGGATGCGCCGGCCTGCTCGGACCATGTGTTGAACGCGTTGACGTCGAAGGTGTCGACCAGCCACTTATACGCAGTGTTGTCGGAGACGGTGAGCGTCGAGTCGATGTTCTGCTTGATTTCGGCGGATTGCTCATCGGCTGCCTGGTACACTTTGCCAAGATCGATGGTGCCGGTCGCGGCCAGCGACATGATGAACGGCGCCTTGATCGCGGATGCCGAGTAGATCGGCGTATCCGCGTTGTATGCGAGGGTGCGGCCGGTGGTGAGGTCCGTCAGCACGAAGGACGCGGTGTATCCGGAATTCGTGAAGTTCGCGATCTGCGCGTCCAACGCGGCACG
>DKCF01000026.1:0-124 GCA_002451435.1 Bifidobacterium sp. UBA6881
CAAGTCGAGAAGCTCGCCTGAACATCCGCGACGGATCGTTGACTACGTCGCGAATCTAAAAACGATAGGGAACCCCGCTTCGGCGGGGTTTCTTCGTTCCGGTGCCGCACCACTGTGCGGTCCT
>DKCF01000026.1:297-5654 GCA_002451435.1 Bifidobacterium sp. UBA6881
CACCGCTTCACAGAAAGAAGAACCATACAATGGCTCCTAAGAAGAAAGTCTCGGCGCTTCTCAAGCTCCAGATTCAGGCAGGCAAGGCCAACCCGGCTCCGCCGCTGGGCCCGGCACTGGGTTCCCACGGTGTGAACATCATGGACTTCTGCAAGCAGTACAACGCTGCCACGCAGGACAAGATGGGCCAGGTCATCCCTGTCGAGATCACCGTTTACGAAGATCGTTCCTTCACCTTCATCCTGAAGACCCCGCCGGCAGCGGCTCTGCTGAAGAAGGCCGCGGGCATCCAGAAGGGTACCGAAAACCCGCTGACCCACAAGGTCGGCTCCGTCACCAAGGCTCAGGTCCGTGAGATCGCCGAAATCAAGATGGCCGATCTGTCCGCACGCGACGTCGAAGCCGGTATGAAGATCATCGCGGGCACCGCTCGCTCGATGGGCATCACGGTCACCGACTGAGAGGAGAAGGACTAATGGTACAGCGTTCCAAGAAGTATCGCGAAGCGGCTGAGAAGATCGACTTCAACAACCTTTACACCGCCAACGAAGCCATCGCTCTCCTCAAGAGCATGCCTGAGTACAAGTTCGACCAGACCGTTGAGGCCGTTGTGCGCCTGAACGTGGATCCGCGCAAGGCCGACCAGCTGGTCCGCGGTTCCGTGAACCTGCCGAACGGCACCGGTAAGACCGCCAAGGTCCTCGTGTTCGCCCGTGGCCCGAAGGCCACCGAGGCTCTCGAGGCCGGCGCCGACATCGTCGGTGACGACGATCTCGTCGCGAAGGTCGCCAACGGCTTCCTCGACTTCGACTCCGTCGTGGCCACCCCGGACATGATGGGCAAGGTCGGTCGTCTGGGTCGTGTGCTCGGTCCGCGTGGCCTGATGCCGAACCCGAAGACCGGCACCGTGACCATGGACGTCACCAAGGCCATCAAGGACATCAAGGGCGGCAAGGTCGACTTCCGCGTCGACAAGAACGGCAACCTGAGCTTCCTCATCGGCAAGCTCTCCTTCACCGAGCAGGCTCTGGATGAGAACTTCAAGGCCGTGGCCGACGAGATCAAGCGTCTGAAGCCGTCCACCGTGAAGGGCCGTTACGTCACCAAGACGACCATCACCTCCACGATGAACCCGGGCGTCCCGGTCGATCCGGCCGTCATCGCCTGAGATTGAGCCGAACGGTTTGAGATAATCAGGTTTTGACACCGATAAAGGTCCGTATCTGCGTGCACGCAGATACGGACCTTTTTGCATTTCATGACCGTCGGACGCTTCGCTTCGGCGGTCGGTCGTCCGATGCCGTCTCAGCGGTCGCGCATGCGCCCGATCGCCAGCGCGGTGGTGAGCACATACGCGTCGCGCGGATCGGTGGCGTCCCATCCGGTCGTCTCGGCGGCTCGCTTGAGCCGGTACCGCACCGTGTTCGGATGCACGTTCAGCTCCTTCGCGGTGTTCTCCAACGAGTTGCCGTGCTGAAGGAACGTGGACACCGTCAGATACGTCGGATCGTCGGGATTGTCGCCGCGCAGCACTTTGTATACGTTCTGGTACAGTTCCTCGCGCGCATAGTCGTCGCCGAGCAGGGCGCGTTCCGGCAGCAGCTCGTCGGCGCGCAGCGGCCTCGTCGGCGACGGCAGGGCAGGCGCTGCCTGCAAGGAGAACAACGTCTCGCGCAGCGCATGGGAGGCGCCCTGCACGCCCGAACGCACCGGACTCAGATACACCGGCTCATCCTCCTTGAACGCGGGCATGATCGCGGTGCAGGTCACCTCCGGGGTCACCGCGTTCATCTGACGCGCCAGAACCAGCAGGAAATTGCCGTATGTGCCGACCATCACCTGCGTGCCGCCCAGATCGCGCACGGCCTTGCGCGCCGCGAATGATGCCGAAGCCGGATTGGACGCGGGAACGCCGCCGATCGCGAAACAATCGAATGCCCCACGCCAGTCGAGCACGTTCATCAGCGAAACCACCCGCTCGTCCGCCATATTCGTCACCAGACATTCGAAGGCGAGTCTTTCGATGGTCGAATCATCGGTATGACCTGCCAGAAGATCAAGAATGTCTGCGCGTTCGGAATCCATAAGCCCTTAGTCTAGCCGCCGAATCCATGAACCAGGGTTTATCGTGCCGCGCGGCGCCCTTCCTAGGGGTGTGTCCGCCCTTGTACATATCCGGCCGTCCGCTGCAAAGGCCTTGTTCCGCGCGCATTCGGGTAGTGCCGCTATCATGCCGCTTATGAGCGAAGTACACAAAACCGTCGGACGCGGCAGCAAGGCCGTCTCGTTCCTCAGCTGGGCCTTGGGCGTGCTGGCATGCCTATGGCTGGCATGGTGCTGCGCCATCGGGCCGCTGTATTGGTTCGGCACGGGGCTTTCCGATTTCGGATGGCTCAATGTGTTGTACATGGTGGTCGCCTTCGTGGCGTTCTTCGCGATATTGCGGTCGCTGGTCAAATTCGGCCGCGGACGGCGCGTGCTTCCCGAATACTTCCGCTACCGCCGTGAAAGGCTCCGGCATGAGGTGGCCGGAACGCCGACCACGGTGCTGGGCATCATGCTCCGCCATCTTAGCGACGCCATGCGCAGCCGCCCTGGACGCGCGCTCCACGCGGTGGTCATCTGGGTCGGCCGCAAGCTCACGCGGTGCACCGATTCCTGGTGGAAGCTCATGCTCCTGTTCATGGTCGGATGGCTATGGGTGCCGACGACCCTGCTCGCCGCGTTCGGCGCCGACATACGCTCGCAGATCCGTGAGTTCAGCTGGGCGTTGAACCAATGGACCGGCTTGAAACAGCCGTACATCGGATTCTTCTCGTTCGTGCCGATGGACATCTATCCGACCGCGCACTATATGTGGCCGGATTCGCCCACCTACCTGACCGACCAGCACAACATCGTGCTGACGGTGTTCTACGGTGCGGTCGCCGCGGTATCGCGGTTCTTCACCGATTCCAACGACGCGGGCATCGTCGTGCTCGCCGTGCTGCAATGGCTGTTCGCCGCGTTCTGCTGCGCCGCCACCGCGAACCGGTTCTTCAACCTTCCCTGGCGTCGTCTGGGCGTCGGCACGTTCGACTTCTCGCATCCGGAACGCCACGATTGCTGGAACATGCGCGATTTCGCGCACCCCGAGGCCGGCGTGGTGCCGAGGCCGTCGCGGTTGCGCGCCGGAGCGAAGACACGACTGGCGATCATATTGTTCTTCATGGTGTGCCCGCTGGCCGTGTTCTCCACGATTTCGCTGACGAAGTCGCCGCTGTTCGCATTCGCGTTCGTATGGTGGTTCGGCGTGTGGTACGAACTGCACATGACCCACATCAAGGCGATGCCGACGATCAACGGCAAGCCGGTGCGTCTGCGCAAGCGTTCGATCGCGGCGTTCATCATCGCCAGCAGCGTCATGCTCATCAGCGCGAAATACGCGTGGTACATCATCGTGTTCGCCTTCCTGCTCGCGTTGTGCAACGACCGCAAGCGGTGGAAGACCTATCTGGTGACGCTGCTGCTGCCGACCGTGCTCATCCACGGCGGCATCGTCGCGCTGACCAACACGGGCGCGATCATCGGCGGCGATCCGATCGAAAGCCGCGGCATCCAGCTGCAGCAGATCGCGCGCGTGGCCAAGTACAATCCGCAGGGCATCCCCAAGGACGCGCGGAAGAAACTCGACAAGGTGTTCAACCTCGACCAGATGGCCGAATCATACTTCCAACAGGACGCGGACCCGGTGAAATCCTCCGGCATCCAATCCAAGAAGGTGAGCTACAAGTGGCGCACCGTCACCGCGGCGGACATGAAGGACTTCAACAAGGCGTGGCTTGAGATCGTCAAGGCGAATCCGGTGATCGCCCTCGACGCGTTCTTCGCGGAATGCTTCGGCTATTTCAACGTGACCGACCTGCCGTATGTGTCGATGGATTATTACGTGAACAACGACTACGTCCAGGAAGACAACGATTGGATCCATTCGTACAACCACGACTGGCGCGACCGCGTGGCCGGCTTCGCGAAGGGGTGGGGCAACATCCCGGTGCTCGGATGGGTCACGCATGGCAACCTGTACGTCACGTTGACGCTGCTGATTGGCGCGGCGGAGGTGATATTGCGACGGTGGCGGTCGCTGTCGTGGCATCTGCCGCTGCTGCTGCTGATGGGCGTGATGATCACCTCGCCGGCGAACAATTTCGAACGGCACATGCTGCCCGTGGCGTTCGTCTTCGGTTTTCTGTGCCTGCAGTTCTGGCGCGAGTCGAGGAACGCGCGTCTGGCGGCGTCGGCGGCCGAATGACCGGCGTGCCGCAGCCGGTGGCCGCCGACAAGGGCAAGCCGGATGCGGCGGCCAAATATGACGATGATCGATGGAAAGGGGCCTTCCGATGATATTGGATTCCGCGTTGACGATGCCGCGCACCTGCGTCGCGGCCGATTGGGTGGTCACGCTCGACACGGTGGACTCCACCAATACGTATGCGGCGAATCTGGTGCGCGAAGGCCGGATATTCGGCGGAACGGGCTCATTGTGTCCCCGCGCGCAGGGGCGGATCGCGGTGGTGTGCGCCGATGAGCAGACCGCCGGCCGCGGCCGTCTCGACCATCGTTGGTTCAGCGCGCCGGGGGAGTCGTTCATCGTCTCCCTAGCGGTTGACCTGCCCGGTGCGATCGTCCGCGATCCGTCGGTCAACGGCTGGCTGCAGATGATCGCCGGATGCGAGACGCGCAGGGCCGTCATCGACGCGGTGCGGGAGCTCGGCGGCGAACTCCACGCCGACATCGCGTTGAAATGGCCGAACGACGTGTTCGCGGACGGCAGGAAACTCGGCGGGCTGCTCGCCGAAATGGTGCCGCTCGCCGCTTCCGACGGCAATGTTGGGGAATGGCGTGCGGGCGATTCGGCTTCCGGAGTCGCAAACGGTGGATGGAACGAGGCCGACCCGGCATGCGCCGAACGCGTCGCCATCGTCATCGGCATCGGGCTGAACCTCGATGTGCCGGAGGAGCATCTGCCTGTCGAAACGGCCACATCCCTGCAATTGACGGCCTCCGGACTACCCGATGCCGATCGGGTGCGCGATGCGGTCGCCGCGCATCTGATCGAAGGGCTGAAACCGCGTTTCGCCGATTTCGAGGCCGATTCGCACCGTGAGGCCGAACGCGCGCTGGCGGAGACGACGGCGGTGTGCTGGACGTTGGGCAAACGCTGCGAAGCGCATTTCGTGGACGGCTCCACGCTGCGTGGCACGGCGGTGTCGCTGAACGACGACGCCTCGTTGACGATACGCGACGAAAACGGCGGTATGCACGTCGTGCATACCGCCGATGTGGGGGTGCTGGCGAAATAACGGATTGCGCGATGG
>DKCF01000026.1:5751-16250 GCA_002451435.1 Bifidobacterium sp. UBA6881
GGACGCCACGAATGCCTTCACGACGTCACCGCAGACGAAGCCCATCGAGGCGAGGGCCACGGTCGCGAACGGCACGCCGGTGATCATCGCCTGGAACGCGAATCCGAAGAAGTAGTCGATCGCGACGCATCCGATGATCGCCGCGGCGAAATAGCGCAACGCGGTCAGCACGCCGCCCTTCAGGGAGCCGGCGTCGGCCTTGCCCTTGAGCAGCGAGGTGACGATGGCCGCCGGCAGGAATCCGAACAGGAATCCCGCGCTGGGACCCACCAGCGCCGCCGTGGACGCGCCCCCGGCGAACACCGGCAATCCGGCCGCGCCGGCCGCAAGATACAGCATCACGGCAGCGCCGGCCTGACGCCAGGTCAGCATCAGCGCCGCAAGCATGACGACGAAGGTCTGCAGGGTGATCGGGACCGGAGTCCCCGGAATCGGCAGTTCGCCGGCGGCCGCGGCGGCCCACAGCAGAGCGGCGAACAGCACGGGCTTCGCGAGATTGCCGAGGTCGCTCCGGAGCAACTCGGTGAACGCGGATTTGAAGGAAAGCATGGCGTGACGCAAAACGGCTCCTTTACAGGATGGAAAACTGACGAAAATGCATGATTTGTCAACATGCTGGTCTCATCGTAAGGAATCGAAGTTACCCCTACGTTTGTGAAGCCGTACAAAAAGCGACGTGCTCTTTTGTGAAAAACGAGTTCGCGAAAACGTGCGAAAAAGAGCAAAGTTGACGACATGCCTAAAAATGTCAACAAACTTTTGGTGGCGAACCGCGGCGAAATCGCGCTTCGTGTGGTGCGCACCGCCAGGGAGATGGGGATTCCCACGGTCGCGGTGTATGCCGAACAGGACCGTCACGCGCAGTACGTGCAGATGGCCGACGAGGCGTACCTGCTGTCGGGCGACACCTACAAAGACACGTATCTCAACGAGGACCTGCTCGTCGGCATTCTGCAGCGCAGCGGTGCCGATGCGGTGCATCCGGGCTATGGATTCCTTTCCGAAGTCGCCTCGTTCGCGCGCAAGGTGATCGATGCCGGCGCGACATGGATCGGCCCGAATCCGAAGGCATTGGTCGATTTGGGCGACAAGATCACCGCGCGCCAGGTGGCGACGTCGGCCAAGGTGCCGCCGGTCCCGGGCATCTCCCATTCGATTTCCGACATGCGTCTGCTGCTCGACTTCGCGCACACGCACGGATATCCGCTGATGCTCAAGCGTACCGACGGCGGCGGCGGACGCGGCATCACGCTGGTGCACAACGACGATGAGCTCCGCGGCTTCTACATGAACCACGACGCGCTGCAGGGCGGCGACCTGGACGAATACTTCGTGGAACGCTTCATCGATAAGGGACGCCACGTCGAGACGCAATGCGGACGCGATTCGCACGGCAACTTCACCGTGTATTCCACGCGCGACTGCTCCGTGCAGCGCCGCAACCAGAAGCTGATCGAGGAGGCGCCCGCGCCGTTCCTTTCGGACGGGACGACCGAACAGCTGGAACGCTATTCGCGCCGCCTGTTCGAAGCCGTCGACTATGTGGGACTGGGCACCTGCGAATTCATGGTGACCGAACAGGGCAAGGTCTACTTCCTCGAAGTCAACCCGCGACTGCAGGTCGAGCACACCGTCAGCGAGGAGGTCAGCGGACTCGACCTGGTCCGTGAACAGCTCAACATCGCCGACGGCGGCGAACTGACCGCCGACCATCCGTCGCGCGGACACAGCTTCGAACTGCGCCTGACCTGCGAGGACCCCGCGAAGAACCTCGCGCCGAGCTCCGGCACGCTCACCGCGCTGCGTTGGCCGTCCGGCCCCGGCATCCGCGTGGATTCCGGCGTGGTCGAAGGCGACACCATCTCGCCGAAGTTCGATTCGATGATGGGCAAGCTCATCGTCACCGCGGCGAACCGCGAATACGCCGTGGCCCGTGTGCGCCGCGCGTTGGAGGAGCTCAAGGTGGAGGGCGTGCCGACGCCGGCGAGTCTGTTCGAGCAGGTCTTCAACGACGACGACTTCACCGCCGAGCATGGTTCCGCATACGACGTGAGCACCAAGTGGCTGGAACGCAAATACCTCAACAAGGCCGCGGCGTCCGCGCAGGGCGGCCAGCCGGCGTCCGCCGCCGGCACGGCCGGCGCCGAACAGTCCGACAAGAAGGAGGCCACCGAGACCTTCGTCATCGAGGTGGACAACCGCCGGGTCTCGCTGACCGTGCCGAGCGACATCGTCGCCAGCCTCACGGGCGGCGCCAAGGCGCGCGACGCGAAACGCGCCACCCAGCCGCTGCGCGGCCAAGGTTTGCACCACGCCGAACGCAAGCAGCAGACCAACGACGGCCAATCCGGCGTGATCGCAAGCCCGATGCAGGCGGTCGTCACCCGCATCAACGTCGCGGAAGGCCAGGACGTGGCCAAGGGCGATCTGCTCGTCGTGCTCGAATCCATGAAGATGGAGAACTACGTGTACGCGCCGGTCAAAGGCACGGTCACGAAGATCTTCGTCGGTCCCGCGACCGGCGTGGAGGCGGGCGAGACGCTGATGACCATCGACGTGGACGGGGCATCCTCGAAACACGACGACGCCAAGAAGAACGACGACGCCAAGACGGAAGGTGGCGAGCGATGACCGACATCATCACCAGTCCGGCCGTCAAAGAGGCCGTGAAAATCGCCATGGAGCAGCAGAGGCATGAAGGCGGAGAATCCGCCGAAGCCGCGTCGGACAACGCGACCCAGCCGATTCGCGCGTCCGTGCTCCGCGCGGCGCAGCTCGCGCACGAGGCCGAGGACCACGCCCGCGAACGCCAGCACGTCAAAGGCAAGCTGACCGCCCGCGAACGCCTCGACCTGCTGCTCGACACCGGCACGTTCGAGGAAATCGGACGATTCTGCGGCGGCGACATCAACGGCGGCCGCGCGGGCGCGGCGGTCATCACCGGCTTCGGCGAGGTGTTCGGACGCAAGGTGGCCGTCTACGCGCAGGACTTCTCCGTCAAAGGCGGCACGTTGGGCGTCGCCGAGGGACGCAAGATCTGCCGTCTCATGGACAAGGCGCTCGACCTCAAAGTGCCGATCATCGCGCTCATCGATTCCGGCGGCGCGCGCATCCAGGAAGGCGTCGCCGCATTGACCCAGTACGGCCACCTGTTCCGCAAGACCTGCGACGCCAGCGGTTTCGTGCCGCAGCTGTCGCTGATCCTCGGCCCCTGCGCGGGCGGCGCCGTCTACTGCCCGGCACTGACCGACCTGATCATCATGACCCGCGAGAACTCCAACATGTTCGTCACCGGCCCCGACGTGGTCAAGGCGGCCACCGGCGAAGTGATCAGCATGGATGACCTCGGCGGCGGCTACGTGCACAACACCACCTCCGGCGTGGCGCACTACCTCGGTGAGGACGAGGCCGACGCGATCGACTACGCGCGCACCGTGCTCGCCTACCTGCCGTCCAACGCCGACGAACAGCCGCCGACCTACGCATACGCGGCGACGCGCGCCGACCGCGAAGTCGCCAAACGGCTCGCCACCATCGTTCCCGGCAACGACCGCCAGCCGTACGACGTGCTCGACGTGATCCGCTGCCTCGTGGACTACGGCGAATTCGTGCAGGTGCACGAACTGTTCGCCTCCTCCGCGGTGGTGGGCTTCGCCTGCATCGACGGCCATCCGGTCGGCATCGTGGCGAACCAGCCGAACGTCAACGCCGGCATCCTCGACGTGGACTCCTCCGAAAAGGTGGCGCGGTTCGTCCGTCTGTGCGACGCGTTCAACCTGCCCGTCGTCACCCTGGTGGACACCCCCGGATACAAGCCGGGCGCCGAACAGGAGCACGCCGGCATCATCCGTCGCGGCGCGAAGGTCATCTACGCCTACGCCAACGCGCAGGTGCCGCTCGTCACCGTCATCCTGCGCAAGGCGTTCGGCGGCGCCTACATCGTGATGGGATCCAAAGCCATCGGCGCCGACCTCAACTTCGCCTGGCCATCCAGCCAGATCGCGGTGCTGGGCGCGTCCGGCGCGGTGAACATCATCCACCGCAAGGACCTGCAGAAGGCCAAGGACGCCGGCAAGGACGTCGAGGCGCTCCGCGCGAAATACGTCGCCGACTACGAACGCACCACCGTCAACGCGAACCTGTCGCTGGAAATGGGGGAGATCGACGCCATGATCGACCCGGAGCAGACGCGCGAGACCATCGTCGAATCGCTCAGACTGCTCGCCAGCAAGAAACGCGTCCGCAAAACCACCAAGCACCACGGCAACCAGCCGCTGTGACGAAACGAAGCCCCACCGGATTTTTGGAACAGTAAGGAACAACATGAACACCTTTTTTCTCGATCGACTGAACAGCGAGCCGCATGCGCTCGCCTTCGCCGGCCAGTCCACGCCATGGCCGGTCGCGCTCGCCGACCAAAGCGCCAATCCGACGCTCGACAAGGCGCTGCACGACCATGCGGCCGCCGCGAAGTCGCTGCTGTACCCGGTCGCCGCGGACCTGCTCGCCACCACGGGCCGTCCGGTCGACCTGTTCGGATTCAAGCCGAACGCGGCGCGTCTCGGCGCCGCCGCCGACGCGTCCGCAAGCGTGCCGGGAATCGCGCTTTCCCAGCTGGGCGCGCTGCTCGACGCGGCCGCGCTCGGATACAACCCGGCCAACGCCAAGCCGGTCGCCGTGCTTGGCCACTCCCAAGGCGTGCTCGCCGTGCATATGGTGCAGGCCATCGAAAAGGCCGGTTCCATCGACGCGGCCGCCGCGCAGATCGATGAGATCATCGCCATCGCCACACTGATCGGCGTCGCCGGCACCCGTCAGGCCCGCCAGCTCGGCCTCGCCGCACGCCACGGCGAGGCGACGCCGATGCTGTCGGTCAAGGACATCACCCGCGCCCAGGTGGAGGCGCTCATCGGACGCGTCGACGGCGCCCGCGGACCTATCGCCATCGCCGTCACCAACTCCGCCACGCACTATGTGCTGTCGGGATACCCGGAGGACCTGGCCGCATTCGGCGTCGAAGTGGCCAAGGAACACAAGCACCAGGCGAAGCTTCGCGAGGAAAAGGTGCGCGGCGGCCGTGTGTTCGACCCCGTGCTTGAATACCTCGACGTGACGCTTCCGTTCCACAACCCGCTGATGGCCGATGCCGTCGCGCAGACCGTGTCGTGGGCGGAAGCCTGCGGCATCAACGCCGACCACGCCCGCGAGCTCGCATCCGAAGTGCTGATCAACCACGTGGATTGGGCGGCCCGCGTGCGCGCGCTGATGAAGTCCACCGACCCCAGCGCGCTGTGGGTGCTGGACTTCGGCCCCGGCACCACCGTCGGCAAACTGTTCTCCACGGTCGCGCAGGGCACCGGCGTCGGCGTGGTGGAAGCCTCCACCGTCGCGGCCCGCGGCGCGCTCTCCACGTCGGAGGCGCTGCCCGAGCGCACCCAGAACTGGACCCGCTTCGCACCGAGCATCATCCACACCGCCGCCGGAGACAAGGTACGCACCGCGTTCACCGAGCTCACCGGCAAGGCCCCGGTGCTGCTGGCCGGCATGACCCCGACCACCGTGGAACCGGAAATCGTCGCCGCTGCCGCCAACGCCGGCTACTGGGCGGAACTCGCCGGAGGCGGCCAGGTGACCGCCAGCGTGTTCAACCGCCATGTCGCCAAGCTCGAAGAGGAGCTTGAGGAAGGCCGCACCGTCGAATTCAACGCCATGTTCATGGACCGTTACCTGTGGAACCTGCAGTTCGGTTCCCAGCGCATCGTGCCGAAGAAGCGTGCCAGCGGCACACCGATTGATGGCGTTGTCGTCTCCGCCGGCATTCCGGAACTCGATGAGGCGGTGAAGCTGATCCGCGGCCTCAACGCGGACGGTTTCCCCTACGTGAGCTTCAAGCCGGGAACCGTCGACCAGATTCGTCAGGTCGTGCGCATCGCCAAGGCGGTGGCGCCGACCAAGGTGCTCATCGAGGTCGAAGGCGGTTCCGCGGGCGGCCACCATTCCTGGGAATCCCTGGATGATCTGCTGCTCAGCACCTACGCCGAGGTTCGCGAGCAGTCCAACCTCGTGCTCGTGGTCGGCGGCGGCATCGGCACGCCGGAACGCGGCGCCGATTACATCACCGGCGAATGGTCCCGCACCTACGGTCGTCCGCTCATGCCGGTGGACGGCGTGCTCGTCGGCACCGCGGCCATGACCGCCAAGGAGGCGCACACCAGCCCCGAGGTCAAGAAGATGCTGGTCAACACGCCCGGCATCCCGGCCAAGGGTTCCGAAGACGATCCGTTCGCCCCGCTGGGCGAGCAGTGGGTGCCGAGCGGCCAGGCCAAGGGCGGAGTCACTTCCGGCCTGAGCCATCTGCACGCCGACATCTACGAGCTGGAGAATTCCTCCGCCCGCTGCGGCCGCCTGCTGGTGCGCGTCATGAAGCACCCCGAGGAACTGGAAAGCCGCCGCGAGGAGATCATCAAGGCGCTCAACGCGACCGCCAAGCCGTACTTCGGCGATTTGAAGACCATGACCTACCTCCAGTGGGCCCAGCGATTCGCCGACCTCGCGTTCCCGTGGGTCGATGAGACCTACGCCGATCGCTTCCTGCACCTGCTGCAGCGCATCGAAGCCCGTGTCACCGCACAGGAAAGCGGCGAATTCGCCTCTCTGTTCGCCTCCCGCGCCGACGTCGAGGCCGACCCGAACGCGGCGATTGCCAAACTGGCCGAAGCCTATCCGCAGGCCGGCGAGCTGACCGTCACGCCGATGGACGAGGCCTGGTTCCCGGTGCTGGTGCGCGAATACCCGAAGCCGATGCCGTTCGTTCCGGTCATCGACAACGACCTGCTGCGCTGGTGGGGGCAGGACCAGCTGTGGCAGTCCGAGGACTCCCGCTACTCCGCCGACTCCGTGCGCATCATCCCCGGCCCGATCTCCGTCGCCGGCATCACCACCATCGACGAGCCGATCGCCGACATCCTCGGACGTTTCGAGGCCGCCATGGTCAAGCGTGTGTCCGCGGAATCCCCGAGCGCCGACACCACCGCGTTCGCGGAACTCGGCGCGGCCGGCTCCGCCGAGGAATTCATCCGCAAGTCCCCGAACATCTCCTGGGTCGGCCACCTCATGGCCAACCCGGCATACGGCACCGACAACGGCGACGCCAATTACGAGATCCGCAAGGTGGCCACCGAGGGCGGCGTCGAGAAATACGATCTCGACATCCATCTCGACACCTACTGGGACAACGACCCGGACGGCGGCACCTCCAAGCACGCCGTGCGCGACATCGTCATCCCGCTGAACGTCAACGGCGCGGAATCCGGCCTGTTCCCGGTGGTCGACCGCGACCGCCTGCCGGAACACGTCTACCGCATGCTCGCCGACACCGCAGGCATCGGCAACACCGCCATCACCGGCGACAAGCTCACCGCCATGCCCGCTATCGAGCAGGTGGACGACAAGGCCTCCTATCCGTTCGGCATCGCCCACGCCGGCTACACGCTGTCCGCCAACCTCGGCTTCGACCATGAGGCCGCCACCGGCGGCGCGCTGCCGAGCGATCTCGTGCCGTCCCGCATCGCGCCCGACGCGTTGGTCGGACCGGCATGGCCGGCGATCTACGCGGCACTGGGCTCCGTGTACGTCAAGGGCTTCCCGGTGATCGAAGGCCTGCTCAACGCGGTGCACCTCGACCACCTCATCGAGCTTGAGGTCAGCGAGGACGATCTGCTTCGCCACACCGGCGAGACCATCGCCCTGACCAGCTGGGCCGAGGACTACTTCGAATCCGCCTCCGGCCGCGTGGTGACCATCCACGTGAGGCACGCCGCCGAAGACGGCACCGTGCTGGCCAACGAAACCGAACGCTTCGCCATCCGCGGCCGCGCCTACTCCGACGCATTGCCGCCGGAAGCACCGGACTACGGCGGCATCGACGCCGAGATCAAGAGCACCCCGCGCCGCCTGCTGCGTCGCGTCACGGTGACCGCACCGCACGAGATGACCGCGTTCGCCCGCACCTCCGGCGACTTCAACCCGATCCACACCTCGCACCGCGGAGCCGCGGTCTCCGGCCTCGCCGCGCCGCTGGTGCACGGCATGTGGCTGTCCGCGACCGCGCAGCACGCCGTGCAGGCGCTTGATGAGAAGGGCGCGCACTACGAGATCGCAGGCTGGACCTACAACATGTACGGCATGGTGCAGCTCGACGACAAGGTGGAGATCTCCATCGAGCGCGTCGGCCGCGTGGCCCACTCCGGCATGGTGCTCGAAGTGACCAGCCGCATCGACGGCAACATCGTGTCCCGCGGCACCGCCATCGTCCGTGCGCCGAAGTCCGCCTTCGTGTACCCGGGCCAGGGCATCCAGAAGCAGGGCATGGTGCTCGACGAACGCGCCAAGTCCCCGGCCGCCCGCGACGTATGGCGGCGCGCCGACAAGGTGACCCGCGAAAAGCTCGGATTCTCGATCCTCGCCGTCGTGCGCGACAATCCGAAGGAGCTCACCGCCAACGGCGTCACCTACCGCCACCCGGACGGCCTGCTCAACCTCACCCAATTCACCCAGGTGGCGCTCGCCACCGTGGCCTTCGCCCAGACCGCGCGTCTGCGCGAGGCCGGCGCCGACATCTGGCCCGCGTACTTCGCCGGCCACTCGCTGGGCGAATACAACGCGCTGAGCTCCTTCGCCGGCGTGATTCCGTTGGAAACCGTGATCGAACTCGTGTTCCACCGCGGTTCCACCATGCACCATCTGATTCCGCGTGACGCCAACGGCCGCTCCAACTACCGCATGGGCGCGCTGCGCCCCAACCAGTTCGGCGTGGGCGATGACGGCGTGCGCGAATACGTCGAATCCGTTGCGAAGGCATCCGGCGAATTCCTGCAGATCGTCAACTACAACCTGGCCGGACAGCAGTACGCCGTGGCCGGCACCATCGCCGGTCTCAAGGCGCTGAAGGCCGATGCCGCCCGCCGTGTCGCCGAATACGGTGGCAAGCCGGCGTTCATGCTGGTGCCGGGCATCGACGTGCCGTTCCACTCCACGCTGCTGAGGAAGGGCGTGCCGGAGTTCCGCGACAAGCTCGACGCGCTGCTGCCGAAGCACATCGACTACCGTGGCCGCTTGGTCGGACGCTACATCCCGAACCTGGTCGCGGTACCGTTCGAAATGACCAGGGAATTCGCGGCGAAGATCCTCGAAGTCGTGCCTTCCGAACGCATCAAGGCCGCTCTGGACGATCCGAAGGTGTGGGATTCCTACGCCGAGGACGATCAGAAGCTCGGACGTCTGCTGCTGACCGAACTGCTGAGCTGGCAGTTCGCCTCCCCGGTGCGTTGGATCGAAACGCAGGCGCTGCTGTTCGGCTCCGCCGAGCAGAACGGTCTGGGCGTCGAGGAATACGTCGAGGTGGGTCTTGGCAACGCTCCGACGCTGGCCAACCTGGGCTCCAAGACGCTGCGTCTGCCGCAATTCGCGGGACGCGACGTGACCGTGTACAACGTCGGCCGCGATGAGGGCCGCGTGTACATGACCGATTCCGACTCGTTGGTGCCGGAGGACGACGTCGACGAATCCGTGACGCAATCCGCAGCCCCGACGCAGGCACCGGCAGCCGCTCCAGCCGCGACTCAGCCGGCCGCACCCGTTACCGCCGCGGCTCCCGCGGTTCCGGAGGCTCCTGCGGGCGCTCCGTCCGGTGCCGCCGTCGCGGATATCCCGTTCAAGGCATCCGACGCCATCGCCACATTGCTGGCGTACTCCGCCAAGGTGCGTCCCGACCAGATCGGTGAATCCGACACCACCGACACTCTGACCAATGGCGTGTCGTCCCGCCGCAACCAGCTGCTCATGGACATCAGCTCCGAGCTGGGCGTCGCCTCCGTGGACGGTGCCGCCGAAGCGACCATCAAGGCGCTGAGCGCGCTTGTCGACAAGGTCGCTCCGAATTACAAGGCGTTCGGTCCGGTGCTTTCCGAAATCGTGCGCGACCGCGTCCGCGGACTGTTCGGCGCAGCCGGCGTGAAGCTCGGCCAGATCACCAAGCGTGTGACCGACACGTGGCAGCTGGGCGAAGGATGGGCCTCCCACGTGGTGGCCGCTCTGGTGCTGGAGACCCGCGAGGGTGCCAGCTCCCGTGGCGGAGACCTCGCGTCGCTGCCCACCGACGCCGCTTCCAACGCGGCCGCCGCGAACGCGTTGATCGACGCCGCCGTGCAGAAGGTCGCATCCGACAAGGGCGTGGCCGTCGCATTGCCGAGCGCCGGCGGTGCCGCCGGCGGCGCGGTCGTCGATTCCGCCGCTTTGGACGCATTCGCGGCCAAGGTGACCGGTGCTGACGGCGTGCTCGCCTCCACCGCTCGATTCGTGCTGAACCAGCTGGGCGTCGCCGCTCCGGTGGCCGATGACGTCGCCGATGAGAACGCGGCCGTGGTCGCCGCCGTCGAAGCCGAGCTCGGCTCCGATTGGCCGAAGCAGGTCGAGCCGCGCTTCGACGAACGCAAGGCGAT